>JAEVZK010000059.1 GCA_023392285.1 Armatimonadota bacterium
AGACAGGCCCACTCAGCCGAACGAGTTCGATCGGGTCGACCAGTGGCTGCTCAGCCGATTGGCGGCAACGGAGAAGACTGTCCGCTCTGGCTATGAGGCGTACGATCTGCAGAGCGCGTGTCATGCACTTTATAAATTCTTCTGGTCTGAACTGTGCGATTGGTATATCGAGGTGGCGAAGCCTCGACTCGCCGATCCATCGCGTAAGTCTGTGCCCCAATGGGTGCTACTCACTGCCATCGACTCGTTCTTAAGGATGCTGCATCCCGTGATGCCGTTCATCACGGAAGAGCTTTATAGCTACCTTCCAATCAACAAAGACGAGGAATTTCTCATGTCCGCCAAATGGCCGCAAATGCAGAATTGGTATAGCAACGAAGGGGCAGAAAGTTCAGTCGAGCACACTTTCGAAGTGACGCGATCTCTGCGGGCTTTGCGAGCAGAGCTTGGGTTCGGCCCCGGAGTGATGATCAGCGAGGTCTTCTACGAAGGGAATTTGGCTGATCCCGAGATCGTCGCTTCACAGGCTTGGATCGGTTCGCTGCGACAAGGAGTACCCGCCGCCACGCATGTGTCGATGGCCAGCTCCGACGTCGATCTTCATCTTCCAATTGGCGACATCGACGTCGCTAAGGAACTCGAGCGAGCGGAGCGGGAGATTGCCAAGAGAAAACAAGACCTACTTGGGGTTGAAAAGCGGCTGTCGGATCCGACCTTTTTGGAACGCGCGAAGCCAGAAATTGTCGAGAAGACACAGTCTCAGGCAAAAGAACTTCGCGAGCAAATCAGCAAGTTCGAGGAACGGAGAAAGCTTTTCGAAAAATAGCAGCTTGTACACTATCTTTGGGGGAGCAAAATTTATTTCTCTATAGTCATATTTTTCATTAAAGTTCGGAGAGGAATATGTCTAGCTCAAAAACGACTACGAATCATGATGAAATCCGCAAGTGGGCGGAAGCTCGTAAGGCTAAGCCGTCCGTCGTCGCGCACACTGGTAAAGGCGAAGATCTGGGAATTCTGCGTCTGAATTTTCCCGGTTATTCAGGTGAGGATACGCTGAAGGAAATCTCCTGGGACGATTGGTTCCGAAAATTCGACGAGCAGGAATTAGCATTGCTTTTCCAAGAAGAAACCAAAGATGGAAAGCCGAGCAATTTTAACAAGCTGGTTAGCCGAAATGGCCGTAAGTCGAAAGACTGAGAGCCTCGTCACGAGTTCCTAACCCTCATTTAACAGTTCGCAGCCATACTTCAAGTGTGCAGCAGCTACGAGCCAATTATCAGGAGACCCTTGCTCAGATCAAATCGGAGATTCTGCGCATGGGTGCCATCTCCGCGGAAATGGTGAGGCTGGCGACGGAGGCGACGATTAACGGCGACATCGAGCTTGCTCGCCAGGTGATGGGAATGGATGACGAGATCGATGAAATGGATCGATCGACTCTCCAGATGTCCATGATCACGCTTATGCAGCAGGCACCGGTCGCGACTGACCTGCGCATGATTGTTTCAACTATGGGCATTGTTGGGGAAATCGAGCGGGTCGCTGATGACGCCGTCAAGCTCGCGAGGCGCGCCAAAAAGCTGTCCGGCCACTTTCCGTCGGAGATGAAGCTGGCGCTCCACGAGCTTGGAGAGGAAGCAAGAAAAGCCTTTCTCCTGTCGATCAAGCTGTACAACGACTACGATGATGATCTGGCGAAGGAGATTATCCGCATGGATCACGAAATCGACACTCGCTATGTCGAAGAACGCAAGAAGGTGTTTGATTTAATCTCGAGCCAACCCGAAAACACGGAAATGTTGGTTCGCACGATCGATGCTTTCCATCATCTGGAGCACGTGGCCGATCACGCGGTCGAGATTGCTTATCGGCTCAAGATCCTCAACAATCACTCTTCTTCCGATTCTGGGTAGAGCTTGGGATTGAGGAGGATGGAGACTCGGGTGATTCTTCGTCGTGCCACATTTTCGACCCGCATCTTGCCGAGCTTGGTTTCGACAGAATCGCCAGGGCGCGGGACCCGGCTTAACTCGTTGACGATAATAGTCGCCAGGGTCTCCGTTCGATCGGAGATAATGGTCGTATCGAGATTGAGGTAGTTGATTAACTCATCGACCCGGATCTCCGCCCGGGCCGAGACACGACCATTTGCGAAGATTTCGATCGGCGGGCGCTCACTCTCAAGGCGATCCTCAAGCTCACCAAAAACTTCCTCGACCACGTCTTCCAGGGTGATCAGGCCGCTGGTTCCGCCATATTCATCCATGACGATCAGCATCTGGGTCTTATTCTCACGCATGGTCGTGACGATCTTTTCAAGCGTTAGATTCTCAGGAATTGCCACCACAGGACGTGCAATTTGGGAGAGGTCGAATGGGTCGGTTTCCCAGTTCTTGAAGATGTCATGCAGATACGCAATCCCGATCATTTCGTCGATATCACCGTTGCAAACGGGAATCCGCGTGAATGGAATTTCTTTCAGCTTCTTCCGCAGCTGATCTCGATCGGCAGTTGCATCGAGCCATTTGATGTCGAGGCGATGAATCATGATGTCCCGAGCGGCTAAGACATCGAGGCGCAGCGCTCTTGCCACCATATCGGCATGGATTTTATCGAGAGTGCCCTCCGCGCCACCCGACTGTACAAGCATCATCAGCTCTTCTTTGGCGACGGAGCTGTCACTCTCATTCTCCTTGATTCCCAGCATGCGCACCACCAGCTTCGCGCTCGCTTGAGCTAGCCAGATGATCGGCCGCAGAATAACAACCAAGGCCAGCATCGGACGGAAGAGAACCAGAGCCATCTTCTCCGGCATCCGCAATGATAAATACTTAGGTACGAGTTCTCCCAGTACTACAAGGAAATAGGTAATGAGAAGAAACGAGAGGATGTGGATGAGGCGCTCGACGGTCGCATTCTCGACCCTGCCAAACAAGCCGACGAGAGAGTTGGTAACAAATGGCTCAGTGATGGACCCCACACCGATCCCGATCATCGTGATGCCGATTTGGCTGGCCGCAACCAGGGGGGAAATATCTTCGAGCTGCTTTGCAAGTCGCTTAGCTGGACGGCTGCCTTTCTTCGCAAGCGCATCAAGCCTGCTCTTGCGTGAACTCACGATCGCGTACTCGGCCGCGACGAAGAAGAAGCTGCCCAATAGCAAGAGAAGGCTGATGACCGCCATCAGCCATGTTTCACCCATCTCTCGCTATTGTATCAGCTTCGCAGAGTTGCGAACCCTGCTCAGCTGTCCTTCCTAATCTTGGGGGCTTTCGGTGATGGAGGTGCAGCCGGCCGCGAATCTTCGACGTTTGCAGGCACGCTGAACTCAGGCGTTGGCACGTGGGTAACGATCACCTGGGGCTCAGACTTTGGCGTGCCAATCTGATTGATCTTCTCAACCAAGTCGATTCCAAAGAGCTGCTTGACCTGCTCCAGCGCGGAGATCGTCTTGCCGGCCATGCCTCCTCCGGTTCGTGAGTCGATCATCGTGACCTTCTCCACGTTTGTCTCGGGGATTGTGTCGGTCAGCGCCTTGATGATGCCGTCGAGCTTCTGCGTCAGCAAGACCTCTCGCGCGCTTGGGCCAGCCTGCCGATACGTTTCTGACAACGTTCTGAGCGCTTCGGCACGTGCTCTGCCTTCCTCGATCGTGCTCGCCACTTGGGCCTTCGCGTTCGCCTCGGCCGCTTCGGCGCTGGCACGAGCCGGCGCTACGACATCAGCTTCGAGCTTGCGCCGGATTTGCTCCACGCGGGCGCGCTGCACATCGAGTTCAGCCTTCGCCTGAGCGACGGCAGCCAACACCTGCGCCTGCTCTTCCGCCACCAGAGCATCTCGTCGGGTAAGAGACTCGGTAAGTCGCTTCTGCATGTCCGCCTTGGCGATACTGGTATTCGCCTCGACTTCCGCCGTTTTCCGGCGCTCGAGGTTGTCTGCGGACTGGATCTCGGATTCTGCGTGAGCCTGAGCTTCAGCAACCCTGGCCTTCGCGATCACTTCGGCATTTCGTCGACGCCCGATGCTGTCGAGATATTTCACCTCGTCCTGCACGTTCTGGATCTTCATCGTGTCCACGACCAAGCCCAGCGCGGTCATATCCTGTTCGACCTCAGCCACGAGCCGTTCTGCGAACAGGAGCTTGTCCTCGTTCACCTGCTCTGGGGTCATCGTGGCAAGAATGCCTCGCAGGGACCCTTCCAAAGTGGCCTTTGCGATCGCCATGATCTCCATGCGGTTCTTACCTAGGAAGCGCTCGATCGCATTGTGGATGAGGGGTTCGTGGCCAGCGACTTTCACGTTCGCCACGCCCTGAACCGTGAGCGGAATGCCGCCTTTCGAATAAGCATTCACCGCTTGGACGTCGATGACCATGTTCGTCAGGTCCATCTTGTCCACCCGCTCCATCAGCGGAACGCGGAAGCCCCGCCCGCCCTTGATTAAGCGGTAACCATAGATTCGGCCGTTGCTCCTCTGCTTCGATCCGGAAAAGATCAGCACCTCGTTTGGAGCGCAGATGTAAATCAGGCCCTTCATGCCGATGAGGGCGATCACGACGAAGAAGAATAAGACCCCGAGCAGAATGGTCATTGCGGTCATGCCTTCACCTCCGGCTCGATGAGTGATTTCACGGGGATTGGCCCCTCTTGGTGTTTAGAGGCCGCCACCGCTTTCGGAATGTTGATGCCGGTCGCAGACTCAACCGCTTCGAAAACTGAGTTGAGCATCGCGGGATAGCTGGCGATGTAGCTGGAAAGCACCTTCCCATCGCCTCCATCGATCATCTGCAAGTTATCGATCTTGACCCGAGCGACGCCCTTGCCCGCGCTCGTGATCAGCTTCTCAATGTCTTCCATGAGGTAGATCGTAAGTGCGCTCTCTCCCGCCTCTTTCCAAGCGTCGTGCATCAACTGCAAGGCTTGCGATGAGGCCACGCCTCGTTCGCGCAGGATCGCGGCTTCGCCTCGCGCTCGGAATTCCTGGGCCCGCTGGCTGGCTTCCGCTGGTAAGACCTGGTCCGTTTGGAGTCTTAAGGTTTCAAGCTCAGTTCGAACCTGTTGCAGCTCCTGTTCAGCTTTGGCCCGTGCTTCACGAGCAGCTGCCAGCGTGCGCTCTTCCTGAGCACGCACCTGAGCATCGAGTTCGGCCTGCACTTTGCGAAACTCGTTTGTGAGCTTCGAAATGTTGGCATCGGCGTTGGCTTTGGCTACGTTGGCCCTGCCCCTCGCCTCAGACTCCGCCTGTTCCGCCGAGCGAAGCGAGTTGCTCTCGGCAATTTCCGCATCTCGGATGACATTCGCAATCGCTTCTCGGCCAATCGAATCCAGATACTGTTTGTCATCACTCACGTGAAGGATCTTGAATGTATCCAAGTGGATCCCAAGCTTTCGTAGGTCTTGCTCTGATTCGACAGAAAGCTCGTCGGAGAACTTGAGACGATCTTCATTGATCTCTTCGGGCGTGAGCCGAGCCAGAACACCGCGCAAGTGGCCTTCGAGTGTCTCCTTGGCCACACGCCGAACCTCGTTCTGATCACGATCGAGGAACCGTTCGATCGCATTGCCAATCACGGTGGGATCACTGCTGATCTTCACATTGGCGACCGCATCGACGTTCAGGGCGATGCCGCCTTTTGAATAAGCGCCACGGATCGCCATCGGCACTTCCATCGTGTTCAGGCTCATCCGAGAAGCTGTCTGCAGGACCGGAATCATGACGCCGCGGCCGCCGAAGACGGTCGTAAAGCTTCGGGTTGCACCATCGGCCAGCTTTGACTTGCTTCCCGAGAAGATCAAGACCTCGTTCGGAGGGCAGATCTTCAACATGCTCTTAAAAAAGGCAACGAGGAAAAGCAAGCCGACGAGCAGCACGCCCGCGATGATCAGGGCGGCCTTGATGGTGTCCACATCTAGCGGAGCTGTATTGGGTGGCATTCTGGTTAATTACGTCCTTTGAACAAGATGGTCGTCCTCGAAGAGAGCGTCTCGCCGCATGACCTGCGCACGTCCGTTCTCCATGGCAACTACGATGATCGACGTTCCCGCGGCGATCGGCGTTGCATCCTCCGAAGTCGCTAAAAAGTCGATGATGTCTCCTTTCACGGTGCAGCGAATCCTTCCCGGATTAAGACCGTTGATCGGAACGAGCACTTGCCCCTCCTTGCCAAGAACATCTTGATCCGAGGCACCGCTCGACACTTCCGATCGTCGCAGTGTCCGCACGAGAAACCAAACACTGCAGCCCGAAACCATTCCCACTGCGGCCGAGAGCCATACGCCCAAGCTGTCTGGCGTGTCGGTCAGATAATGAAGGAGCAGGCCCGCCGATCCGAACGCTGCGAAGAAATAAGTGTAGAACCGTAACGAAAAGAAAGGAACCCAGCCAGCAAGGGCGCCTTGCCAACCTTCGCCATCATGGTCCACATGGTCGAAGCCATGGCCAAGATCAGCGTGTATTTCCGACGCATCGTGCCCGATGCCGAGCAAACTGAGGCAGATGAGAACTCCAGCAACGATGGTGGAGACGATATAAAGCGTGAGCATAGAGCTTTAGCCATAGTAACGTACTGTTCGACCGTTTCGTTGCGATCACTTCAATGACTGACGTGGAATCCCGCGGCCGATACGAGGCGTTGCTAGCGGCAATGGTCTCGCCCGCTGAGGTGCGTCAGCTAGTCGAACGCCTTGGAAACGCGGAGTTTGGCGCCAGTGAAGAGTCGCAAGCGCGCGACGTGGTGGAATAAAGAGACGCGGATGCAGCACACCTAAACGCCTTGCTTAGCGACATTAGTAAAGAAGCATTCGAAGAAGAACTCCTTCAGAAAGTGGGTGACCACCAATGCCGAATGAGCCGACTCGAAGCTCGGCCACGACCTGAACTCCAGGTAACGAGAAAGTTCTATCCTGAAGAACTGCCGCCTGCGACACTTGATTACGGCCGACGAGATTTATTCTTCGACGTGTTCGGAGCTTGCCGTAAATGCCAGTGTTCGCAGTGTGCCAGTCGCCGTAAAGAGGGCCGGTGCTAAGAAATAGCCGGTGCGATACCGAATCGATCCACGTGTTCTCCCATAGCCATAAATCAGAATCGCCGTTGAAGTCGATGCCAGACGCAAGAACTCAGAGCCGGACTTGCGAGATTCGCTTTTGTGCGTGATTGAATTTGACCGATAGTGAGTTATACACGCACTCATGTGAGTTATAAAGGCGATACTGGCAGTCAGGGTATCAGCGCATCGTATTCTTTGTGGTTGCCAATAAAGAACCAAATATAAGTATCATCTTGGTAGACGCACACCGCGCGATAATCCTTCGTTATGCGAGCGCACCAGAAGTCGCACCCGTTTGGCTTCTTGAACTGCAAGCTAGGGTGACTTGGATTCGTCATCCAAAGCCGAAATGCCTTGTCTGCCGCTGCGCGAACTTTACTGTCGAGGTTATTGTACTGTTCCCAAAAATCTCCGGAACAGGTGGAAGTCACTCCGGAAAGGGCCTTGACCGTCCGCTCTTGTGCTCATGAAGGGCCTTTGCTGCGAGTTCATGAAGCGCACCAGAAGCTCTGCACACGGCATCATCTACGTCTAGGCTTTTGTTGCCATCAAACGTGATCAGTGGCAGGGTTTGCGCCCCAAAAGTCTGTTCGCTTTGGGTCGGATGAAGGGCCACTTCGACTGTTTGTGTTTTCATGCTTTATTAGACTCCTCAACTTGTATCACCTGTAACGGCACTGAAGCTTTTTCCTCACCTTGCACCAGTAAGTGCAACGCATAGTTGCTTGGATATGGAAAGAAAAAGTTTTTCAGGCGAATTATCTGTTGCGCCATCATAAATGGTTTGTTTGGGATTGGCAGCTGCACCTCGCCCTCCAGTCTCATCAAAACCTTTCCATCTTGATCCACTAACGTTAATTCAAGGGTTTTCTGCTTTCCAAATTCTGCTGCGTTGCAACGGAACTTAAAGACGAACACCATCGAAGGGTGCTGAAAAGGGAACGAGCGCGCTCCAATCTGATCGAAAATTCCAGTAATCGTGAGTTTCTCGTTTTGATCTACGGTTGCCTCATCTGCGATTACAGCGAATTCAAGCGTCATCCTGTACATTATCGCACCGCTTTCTTTTTTGTTGGCCGGACCCGTATGATTATCAGCCCTCCTGCCACAAATTATCAGACACGAAACAGAGAGGTTTAGCGCGTGAAGAGGAACCAGAAGATTGCGACCATCACGAGAACGACAGGAAGCCATATCCATGATGGCAGCCACTTGGTGGCACCTCGATTAATAGCTTTGCCGCAGATGGGACAGACCCTAACTGGACCGCTCAGTACGTTCACGATCTGGGGGATGACCGTTGCGCCACAGTTGGGGCAAGTGATCTCTGTCATCTCGCGGATGATATCACGATTCATAGCGGCGTCTCGCTTCTCGCTCTAGGACCGATACGGCTTCTGCGACCGCACGCCCGAGGAACAACTTGGCGAGAGCGAGTATCTGCGGCCCTCTATCACTCCGCATTCCGGAGAGAACAGCATCGGTAAACCCCGAGCCGCGAGGTCTCCTCCGCCGAGAGTTCCTCCGGCTGGCGGAATCAAGCTCCCGGTCCCTCCGTGCAAAGAGACTGACGGCCAGAGGCACGTTGCTCTCGGCTGGTACGCTCACTCTATGTCATTAGTTCAAGTCGTCGCCCTCGGAGGCGTCGGCGAGATCGGAAAAAATTGCACGGTTGTGCAGCAAGGCGACGACATTGTCGTGATCGATTGCGGCCTCTCGTTCCCTAACGAGGAAATGCTTGGCGTCGATATCGTCGTTCCGGATTTCACCTATCTCGTCCAAAACAAGGAAAAGATCAGGGGAATCTTCATCACTCATGCTCACGAAGATCACGTCGGAGGATTGCCCTACCTCCTCAGCCAGATCAAAGTTCCCGTTTACATGAGCGAGCTTGCGGAGGCCTTGACCCGGCTTAAACTGGAAGAAAAACTCGGCGTCAAAGCGGTCGATGTTCGGGTTTTCAAACCCGGAGATATCATGCAGGCGGGATCGATGACCGTCGAGGCGGTCCGCGTCACCCACTCGATCCCCGAAACGTGTTGCATGGCGGTGAGCACGATCCACGGCTACCTTTTCTTCACCGCAGACTTCAAGTTCGATTTCACTCCTGTCGATAACAAGCTCGCCGACATCACGAGAATGGGCGAACTGGGCAACGAAGGCGTCCTCTGCCTCTTTAGTGACTCAACCAACGTCGAGCGGCCGGGCTGGGGACCCAGCGAAACGAAGGTCCGCCAAGGGCTGTTCAAGGTTATGAGCGAAGCCCCTGGTCGAGTCCTGCTCACCACCTTCGCGAGCAACATCCACCGCATGCAGCAACTCTGCGAAGTCGCCAAAGAGACGGGTCGGAAAGTGGCGGTGGTCGGCCGTCGCATGGAGCAGAACCTGGATATCTGCCAGCGTCTCGGCTATATCAGGATTCCAAAGGGAGTTCAGATTCGGCTCGACGAGATGAAGGAATATCCCGATCATCAAGTCGCGATCCTGACGACCGGCAGCCAGGGCGAACCGATGAGCGCCCTGGTTCAAATGTCGAAAGGCACGTATGGACGCCTCCAGATCAAGAGCGGAGACACGCTGATCTATTCGGCTCGCCCTATCCCAGGGAACGAAGGAGCCATTTGGCGCACGATCAATCGGCTCTTCGCTCAAGGTTGCAATGTCGTTTACGACAGCCCAACGCCTATCCACGTCTCCGGACATGCCTATCAGGAGGAACTGAAGATGATGGTGAACCTGACGAAGCCATTCTATGTGGCGCCGGTACATGGCGAACCCCGACACCAGCACCTCTATAACGAGATTGCGGCCGATATGGGCTATCCCGAGCATCGAAGATTCACCATGCAGGCGGGCGTCCCTCTTGTGTTCACCGAGACGGAAGCTCATCTTGGCGATCCGATCCCTTGCGGAAGAGTGCTGATCGATCGAGGAGGAACGCCTGGCGTCACGGATGAGATTCTGCGCGATCGTCACAACATCGCAAACGATGGCCTCGTGATCGTTACCCTTGCAATTGACATGGAGCAGGGCGAATTCGTCGGAGATCCAGTCATTCAGGCCAAAGGGTTCCATGGCCCAGATCGCCTGCTCGACCTCGCCTTCGATACTCTGCAAGATAAACTAAGGCAACTGAGCAAGGAGGAAGTGCGAGACCTTGCAAGGGTTCGCCACGATACTCAGGACTTGATCAAACGCTACATCAATAAGCGTTGCAACCTGCGCCCAATGGTTCTGCCAACGATCATCGAAGTCTGATTCAGCTAGTCGAGACGAGTGATGTGTAGACTCTGTCGTCGCGTCAGAGATGGGGCGGCCGCCGTGAACTCGCACTCTGATCGCAGGCGCTCAGAGACTATATCCGCCTGTTCTGCCGTCGCAAATCGGCCGAACACCGCGGAACCGGAGCCGGAAAGACCCGCATGGATCGCACCCTCCTCTTTCAAGCGTCCGATCAGATGCCGCGATTCCTCCGGGGCGATCGCCTCGAAGTCGTTGTAGATTTCAGATGAAGTTGGCCAGTCGCGGAATGGCCGTGGTTCCGCATCCAGGGCGGCAAACATCTTCGCGGTGTCGCAACCCACCGCAGGTTTTGCGATCACGTACCACGCTTCCTCGCCATCAGGGAGCGCTTCAATCACGTCTCCGTAGCGAGTTCCTCGCGCGCGGCCACCCACCAAGAAAAACGGCACATCGGCCCCAACAGCGCCGGCTATGCTCGCCAATTCCCCTTGCGCCGCTGGCTTGATCGAGTGCATGGCTCGCAGCAGTCCGGCAGCGTCTGAACTCCCACCACCGAGGCCGGCTTGCATCGGAATCCCCTTCCGTAAGTCAAGGTGCGCCACATGTACGTCCAGAATCTCGCGACTTAGACGATAAGCCTTGGAGAGCGTGTTGTCGGTCGGCAGGTCCGCTCCGCGCACCTCGATGAGCGGATCGCAGGCATGGTCAGCCATCGTGAGGGTCAACACGTCGAAAAGACCGATCGCCTGAAACACCGTTCGGAGCGGATGATAGCCCCTACGGTCGGGCGGCCCTACTGCGAGGAACAGATTGATCTTCGCTGGACAGCTAACCTGGAGCTTCACTCTGCCTCCAGCAATATGGAGAGGTCATTGCTCCATCGCTGATTTTCTGGCGGCGTCCTTGTCACTCCGGTGAGCACGAGAAGCGTCTCACATCCGGCCGCTTCTGCGCTCAGAATGTCGGTCTCGTAGCGGTCCCCGATAACCAGCGTCCGGGCTGGTGAAATACCCGTCTCGTTTAGCAGGAGTTGGACAAGGTAGGGATTCGGCTTTCCGATGACCGTTGGAGTCTGTCCTGCGGCTGTTTCGATGGAAGCTACGATCGCGCCCGCCCCCGGCGTCACTCTGCCATTCTCGACCGGATAGGTGGCATCACGGTTGGTGGCGATGAACCGCGCGCCAAGCAGGATCGCCTGTAAGGCCTCATTCATCCAGCGATAGGTGAAAGTCCGGCAGATCCCCACCAGCACCGCGTCGCACGGCTCTCCGGCGCTAACAAGTTCGATGCCAGCATCCTCAAGGATTTCTGCCAGTCCGATCTCACCCACCAAGAACACTTTGCGAAGATTCTCGGCACAAAGGTATTTAGCCGCACCTATGCCGCTCGTGAGGATCTCGTCGACTGTTGCTCGAATCCCCATCTGAGTGAGCTTCGCAATCTGTTGGTCTGGACGGCTTCCAGAATTATTCGTGAGAAACCGAACCTGCGCTCCCCGTTCTCGCACTCGCTGGACAGCCTCCGCCGCGAACGGGAGCGGTTCCGAGCCACGATAAAGCGTCCCGTCTAAATCAAAGATGTAGAGGTCAAAGTCGCGCATCAAGATTGTCGCGAGAGAACGAATTCGCCGATCTGACGCAGCATGTTCCTGGCCTCACCCGCAGGAAGTCGGTCAACGGCAAGGTTCGCGCGATCGACTTCCGCACGAGCTGCCGATTCCGCGCTGGCGAAGCTGCCCCGCTCTTCCATCCACAGCGAAATCTGGCGCAGTTCGTCATCACTGACGCCGTTCCCAAAATGTCGGCTCGCTCGCTCGAGCTCTTCATCGCTCAAAGTTCTTCGAAGGTGAATGAGCGGAAGCGTCGCCTGGCCCTCGCGATAGTCACCCGCTTTGGGCTTCCCGGTCTTATCGCTCCGATAGTCGAGCAGGTCGTCCACAATCTGGAACGCCATCCCGATGTGGTGGCCGAATTCTCCAAGTGCCCGACGTTGAGCAGCGGTCGCCCCAGCAATGAGTGCTCCCGTCTCGCAGCAGCATTGAATGAAGCTCGCCGTCTTCATCCTCAAGATTCTGCGGTGCTCCTCCTCGGATAAGTCAAAATTGCCGCGCATCTCAAGCTCGCGCACCTCGCCTTCCGCAATCTCGACAACTGCCTCACTGACCATCCGGATAATCGCGAGATCGCCATCCTGAGCCAGGAGAACCATCGCGCGGGCAAGAAGCACGTCTCCGGATAAGATGCTCGCCGTATTGCCATGAATCGAGGAAGCGGTGGGCTTGCCTCGACGCATGTCCGCATGGTCGATCACGTCGTCGTGAATGAGCGTCGCCATATGGATCATCTCCATGCAGGCCCCCAAGCGACGGGCACGGGCTGAATCGTATTGGTCTGAAATCGCTCGCGCTGAAAGGGACACGAAGGCAGGGCGCAAGCGCTTGCCACCCGCTTCCAAGGTCTGGCGCCCAACCGCATCGACTAGGGCGATCGGAGAGCCGACCTGATGTCGAAGTTCCGCCTCTACTTTTTCGACTTCTTCCTTCAGCTGAAGGAGAAGATCAGATTCCGAGAATGGGGCAATCACGGCTTCCGCCCCCAGTGACAGCAGACGTTGCCGAAAAACAGGTCCTTGTACGCCACCTCGGTGAAACCTGCCGCGATCATCGACTCCTTCAGCTCTTCGCGAGTCGAAAACTTCTGGGTGCTCTTCGGGAGGTACGTGTACGCCTCTGTCTTGCCAAATTTAGAACCGAGCCACGGAACGAGTCGGTTGAACACGAATTCCGACGCAGCGCGCATCAAACCTATTCGTGGCCGAGCCATATCAAGGGAGACAAACCAGCCACCCGGCTTCAAGACCCGAAAGAATTCGCGGTGGGCTTGATCGATATTGGGAACGTTGCGAATGCCCCAACCGACGCTCACCGCGTCGATGGAAGAAGTTTGAATCGGGAGCCGGCAAGCGTCGCCCAGATTGACCGGCCCGGGAACCTGCTTTTTGCACGCGACCTGAAGCATGGGAAGGCTGAAGTCCACGCCGACGACCTTTCCCTGCGCGCCAACCTTGTTCCGCAGCGGAAGCATAAAATCGCCGGTGCCGCAACAGACGTCCAGAGCGGTATCGCCCGATTTCAGGTGGAGCCGGCTCACCGCATAAGCTCGCCAGCGGTGGTGCAAGTTAAAGGAGATGAGGCCGTTCAGCCGATCATAGGTTGGCGCAATTTGGCCAAACATGCTCTGGACCGCCGCACGTTTCTGCACTCCTTCGGCCTGCCAAATTGCCTGATCACCCACGACTTCCTCGGAGCCAATATACCATGAACTTTCAATTTTTTGTGAAACTTCATTTCCGTGGTTTTAGGTCGAACAAGTACACTCGATGCTTGAGCGAATTCGAAGTCATTGTGGTTGGCGCGGGCCAAGCCGGGATTGAAGCTGCGCTCGCTGCGGCCCGCATGGGGCGTCGCACCGCCTGCATCACCATGAGGCTGGACCGAATCGGCCATCTGCCCTGTAACTGCTCGATTGGCGGACCCGCGAAAGGACACATCGCCAGAGAAGTCGATGCGCTCGGCGGCCAGATGGGAGTCACCACGGACCACGCCCTCACTCACATTCGGCGAGTCGGCACGAGCAAGGGGCCGGCCGTCCAAAC
Source organism: Armatimonadota bacterium (assembly GCA_023392285.1). GTDB lineage: Bacteria > Armatimonadota > Fimbriimonadia > Fimbriimonadales > Fimbriimonadaceae > JAEVZK01. The sequence goes on from JAEVZK010000059.1 coordinate 13,949, forward strand.
CGTGCGGGCCCACGTTTGCAAAACCCTGTATCCACGCCTCATGAGGCAAACCCTCGAGCACACCGCGAACCTCACGTTAATCGAGTCTGCGGTCGACACCGTCGTTTACGACCATTCAGGCGTTAAGGGAGTCCAGGTTGGCGATCGAGTCATTACCAGTCGGGTGGTCGTGCTGACGACCGGGACTTTTCTTAACGGACTTTGCCACGAAGGCATGAACCAAACGATTGCCGCGCGAGAGGGCGATCAGGCATCCACTGGCCTTTCCGGCTTTCTACGCGAGATCGGCATTCATATCCGCAGGTTCAAAACGGGTACTACGCCGCGGATCGCCTACTCCAGCATCGACTTTTCGAAGACTCCCGAGCTTTACAGCGAACCCGACGCGGGAGCATTCAGTTTTCTGCACGACCACAGCGATCCTCAAGGCGAACTTCTGCCGTGCTGGCAGACTCGGACCAATTCACTCACCCACGAGCTCATCGAAGAGCATCTCCACGAAAGCGCGATGTACGGCGGACGGATCGAAGGCGTGGGTCCACGATATTGCCCTAGTATTGAAGACAAAATCGTTCGCTTCTCCGAGAAAAGCAGCCATCCGATCTTTTTAGAGAAAGAGGAATGGACAGGTGAAAGCGTTTACGTTCAGGGCGTTTCAACCAGCTTGCCCGCTCCCGTGCAGCTCGAGCTGCTGAGAACCATCGATGGACTGGCCAATGTGACGATGCTGCGGCCGGGATACGCGGTCGAGTACGACATGGCCGATCCGCTCCAGTTAACCGCCCATCTCATGAGTAAGCAACTGCCAGGACTGTTTCTCGCCGGACAAATCAATGGGACCAGCGGCTACGAGGAAGCCGCCGGCCAAGGCATCGCAACGGGAATCAACGCTGCCCACTATGCGCGCGATCTCGAACCCGTCGACTTTCCGCGCGACAACAGTTTCATCGGAGTGATGATCGACGACCTTGTCACCAAGGGCGTGGAAGATCCCTACCGCATGCTCACCGCCCGTGCGGAGCATCGACTCTTGTTACGGCATGACAACGCGGACGCTCGATTGACCCCCCTTGCCCACCAGGTTGGCCTCTGCTCAGACACTCGCTGGCAACGCTTCCTGAGCAAGCAAGAACAGATTGCACGAGGACTTGGATCACTGGAAAACACGTTCCTCTTCGCCGCACATTCTCCGGTCTTGGAAGCTGCGGGAGAAGCGCCGATTCCCAACAAGATGTCGCTCTTCGAACTGATGAAGCGACCTTCCATGACCTTGGCGAAGCTGCTAGACCTGTGCGAGAATTCTGGCGTAGAAGCGCCCATCCTTTCGAGCGAGGCCACGGTTCGCGAACAGATCGAGCTCGCCGCAATGTACGATGGCTACATAGGTCGCCAGCAGCGGTTGGCGGATCAAACACGGCGATTAGATTCGCTTAAAATTCCTCTGGATTGGAATTGGGAAGGAATCAAGGGGCTGAGCTACGAGAGTCGGGAAAAGCTCGGCCGGGTCCGCCCAACCACGGTGGGACAGGCGTCCCGAATCCCAGGCGTGCGGCCATCGGACATTGCCCTTCTCATCGGTCAACTCAGAGGCCGGAGGCGAAGCCCGGCCGCATTGCAGTCCGAATCCTAGCTACCTTCAACCGCTACCAAGCTCGCGCGTATTGATTCGGCGGATCGATCTCCACCCCCAGCGCCTTCGCTGCGCGATAAGGGAAATAGGGATCGCGAAGCTCCTGTCGGGCTAGATAGACGAGATCGGCGGCACCAGAAGCGATGACCTCATTCGCATAGGCTGGTTCGGTAATCAGTCCGACCGCGCCGGTGAGAATGCCCGTTTCCTCGCGAATGCGCTTGGCAAATGGAACCTGATAGCCGACTTCCAACGGAATTTTCGGGTGAGGGAGCGTCCCACCTGAAGAGCAATCGATCAGGTCGATCCCGAGCCGCTTGAGCTCCGAAGCGAACACGACTGAGTCGTCCAGGGTCCATCCGCCCTCCTCTGCCCAATCTGTCGCGCTGATCCGGATCGTAACCGGGAGTTCCTGGGGAAATTCCTCTCGCACTATCGCCGCGATCTCTAGGGGATATCGCATTCGATTTTGCAGAGAGCCGCCGTAGCTGTCTGCTCGCACGTTGCTCAGAGGCGACAGGAATTGGTGCAGAAGATATCCATGGGCAGCATGAATCTCGATCCAGCGAAAGCCCGCTTGAAGGGAACGCCGAGTGGCGATTCTGAAAGCGGTGCGGACCCGCTCCAGCCCCTCCTCATCCAGGGCCTCAGGCCGCGCCATCCGCTCCGAGAAGGCGATATCCGAAGCGGACCAAACTGGACGCCAACCTCCCTCGTCAGGGGACAGCAAGCGTCCACCATTCCAAGGCTGGTTGGTGCTGGCCTTTCGGCCAGCGTGGGCAAGTTGGATGCCTGGAACGGACCCTTGGTTCGAAATGAATTCCGCAATTGGTCTCCAAGCCTCCGTATGGCATTCCTCGTACAGACCCGCGTCCGTCGCACTGATCCGCCCAGCCGCTTCCACGGCCGTGGCCTCGGTCACGACGAGGGCCGCTCCCCCAACCGCGCGGGACCCGAGATGCACCATATGCCAATCGTTCGGAACGCCGTTCTCCGAGCTGTACATGCACATCGGGGAAACGGCGATGCGGTTTTTCAGCTGAATGTCACGAATTTTAAGAGGGGTGAAGAGGTGGGGCACCTCTCTTTCTAGGCGATCTGCCGCCGGTCCGTTGCGACGAGTTACCTTGCGCCGCGGACCTTCCGGACAAGTAGGCCGCTTAGCAGAAAGCAGATCGCCGCGAACGTAAACACGAGCAGATATCCGGTCCACTGATATGTTTGGACCTGATGGCCATCCTCAATGATCTTTGAACCCTTAAAGTTTGAGAGCATCAAACTTCCCGCTAGCAGCGGTGCGATCTGCTGGGGAAGCGTCATCGAGATATGCCAGACCGCCATATCCTTGCCAGCGTCCTTCTTAGCAGGAAGCACGTCGGTGCCGAGCGCCCAGTCAACACTGATATAAGCTCCGTAGCCAAGTCCGAAAATCAATCCGGCGGCGAGCGCCTGATTCAGGTTCTGGCAGAAAACGAGCACGATGCACATTGCGGCAATGACCACCGTGGACCAGATCACCACCGGCTTTCTCCCCGTCCGATCGGAGACTGCGCCTCCCGCATAACCGGAGAAGGTTGCCGCGAGCAGAATAATGCCGAACACGATCGCCGCCGTGCTCTCCGGCTTGCTCACGTGGACCACGTCGCGGAGATAGTAGAGCAGATAAGGCTGGATGGAATAGAAACCGAGCATCATGAGTGCGCGGGTAATCCAAACCCAAGCGAAGTCGGGATACTTACGCGGATCGATCCACAGCGACCGGAAGTATTCACTCCAATTGAATTTGGGAAGATTCGCCGTAAGAGGGTTCTCCTTGATACCGAGCACGGCGAAAAGCACAAAGAGCCCGAAGACGACCAGCATCACGAGGAACAAGCCCGCGTGCAAGTTGCTGCCGAGAAGGAAACCACTAGAAAGCGCCCCCACGAGCGTTCCAAATTGAGACATCACCGCCATGTAACCGCTGGCGACGCCTCTCTGATCGCTTGGCACCAGGTCAGGGATGACTCCGCTAAAGGCCGCGAGCGCAATATTAGAGCCGATTTGGATGACTAGGTAGCCCCCGATGTAGACCAGGAGCGACAGCATCTGGAATCCCGCCATCATGAGCAGAAGTCCAACCATCGTCACCAACCCACCGGTGAGAATGTAGGGCCGACGCCTCCCCATCTTGCTCGTGCAGCGGTCGCTAATTGGGCCAAAGATCAGCGGCACAAAGAGGGCCGGAATTGCCCCAATCATGTAGAGCAGGCCGAGAATCTTTGCCGGGTCCTCCGCATAAAGGCGGTTCATATGGGACGAGAGCACCGGCCCGAGAAATGCGCCCCACAGGAAGTTCGACCCGAACCAATAGGAGGCGATCTTAATGTGCTCCCAAGCCGACAGCCGTGATCGATTGGGATCGCGCGGGTACGGAGATCGAATTTCGGGCAGTTCTGGCGAAGGATCGATTGCAGAATGGCTCATCGATCCACTCCTACATGTTTCACCGCGTATTCGTAATCATCCAAATAGTCGATGTCATAGGCGAGTTCGGGCGGGCTTCCCGTCACCGCCGCACCCGAACATCCCAAGATGCTCATGATCTTCGCTTCCACATCGACTAGTGTAAGTCGTTTGGTAAGCCACTTAAGCACAAAGGCCGGGCCAAGCAGTTTGGCCATTCCCATTTTGCTCTTGCGATTCTCGAACACTCGGTCGATGTGCAGTTTAGCTTTCTCCAGTGCTTTCACATCCATGATGTAAGCACAGCCCGTTGTCCAAACATCATCCCTCAATTTTACGAACGTGGCGGTTGACTCGGGAAATCGCCGATGGAAGTCGGATTCTCGAATGAGCGGGACGCAGATATCACGATCCTGGGGACAGCAATGGATAAATTGCCGAATTAAATCCGCCGTGAGAAACGGAAGGTCGGTGGTCACAACCAGCACCTTCTGAGGTGGATCTGGCTCGTTCAGCACATGCCTTAACCCTATATAAATGTTGTCTGGACCCGTTTCTCCCGGAGAAAGGCGATACGTGGCCGAGGAAGCGTCCGGATGATCAAGCACCTCTTCCGGGCCGATGAGGATCGTGCTCCTGACCAATTCGCTAGCGTTCAAGGCGTCTAAGGTTCGGCCAAGCACCGTACGTCCCTCAATTTTAATCAGCGCCTTATTGGTCGTTCCAACCCGGGCGGCGAAATCGGGATCGATGGTCCCACCGGCGGGGAGAATAGCATCGAACGTGGGCATCGGTAGAGTATCGCACGCCTGCCGGATCACGTCGTAAGATTTTCGCCCAATCGGTGTTAAAATGAATTCCTTCACAAGAGAATGGAGGGTGCAATGAAGTGGTTTTTACCCATATTGGCGTTGTCGGTGGTACTGGTTGGCTGCAAGTCTGGCCACAGCTTGGACGGAAAATGGACGATGACGCTGCAGGGGGCGG
>JAEVZK010000074.1 GCA_023392285.1 Armatimonadota bacterium
CGCTCGGGTAAAGTCGGATAATAGGTGAGCGTTTCGAATGAAGCAGTGGTTCTCGCAGCCAAGTTGGCTTGCAACCGCTGTGTTCGTATCTTCGAGATCTCAGACATCGATGCGAGCCAAGTCGAAGCCATCCATCAGGTCGTTGCCGAGCATCATTACACTTCCACCTACGATGCCGAGAAACGTCTCGTACGGCTGTTGAGAGTCCAGATTCCAGACAAAGTTTAAGCTTTGGGCAAGGTTCGGAGCAATTCGGCTTTAGCCATCGCTTGATCGCGATATTCAGCGAAGGTCGTTGTCTCCTGAATTGAGATTCCATAGGTCGTAAAGATGTTCAGGAATCTCGAAACCTGATCCAAATCATCCAAAACCAGTCGAACAAAGTCGAAATCACCTTGGAGGTGCAGGATCGCAGGAAAACGAATGAGCGGCGCACTGTACCTTGAGTAGCTCACGGTCCTGACATCAAGCACAACCTTCGTTAAGCTATCGAACGAGATTGCTGAGAGACGGTTCCCCACAAAGCCTAAGCCGATGAGCAAGCGGCGTTTACTGGGCTGCACGACGATTCTGTATCGATAATAGAAGAGAGCGATCGTAAAAATCAGAGCGAGGACAGACCCCCAAATTATTCCGAGATAGAGCAGAACTACTTGAGCGCAAGTGCCGATAAGGGTTATGGCAATTCGCACATCCGTTCTGTAAAGGTCGTACTCGAAATCCTCCACCGTGATCAATCGTACAAGATTTGTCGTCAAACTTCACATGCGAAATCGAGAACGTATCACACCGAATGAAGGCGACTCGCGATATATTCGCCGAGACGAGAAGGGACGGTTCACCACCGATCAGAGCGACGTCGGACGATCTTTGTCCTCAGACAAGCGGCAACACGCAAAACATCACGCCCTCAAGGGACAGAAAGACCGAGGAGACTAGTTCTTCGGGCTCGGATTAGTCTCGTCCCACCGACGATAAGCCACCTTCCCCGCTTGGCTCCTGATGGTGACGATGGGGAAGGTCGGGCGACAGGTTGAAAGTGATCGTTGTCCCCTCACCCGGTTCGGAGTCCGCTCGAATGTCCCCGCCGTGTCGGCGGATGATTCGACGACAATTGGCTAGTCCGATGCCGGTCCCCGGATAATCTTCGTGGCGATGTAGGCGCTCGAAGGGTTCCCAAATCTTTTCCTCATAGCGCATGTCGAAGCCGATCCCTCGATCTTTGACTTCGATCGAGCCATCCTCAAACTGCCTTACCACTACCTCAGGAGTTCGGCCCGGCGGGGTGTACTTCCAGGCGTTCTCCAGCAGATTGGTCACCACCAATCGGAGCATTTCGGCATCTCCCCGGACGTGAATGCCATCTTCCACGGTCAAGTTGCCTTCTCGGTCAGCCTGAAGTTCATGCCCCACTTCGTGTGCCATCTGCGTAATGTCGACTTCGCCAATCCTAAGCGGCACCTGGCCGATGCGCGCAAACTGGAGGAGGCTGTCGATCAATGCGGCCAAGTGCAGCGAGCTGTGCTCTAAGCGCTGCAGGCGATTCATTGCATCTTGATCGAGTCGATCGCCAGCGTCTTCCCTCACGAGGCGACTGTTGGCGACGATCGCTCTGAGCGGAGCGCGAAGATCGTGGGAGATCGAATGGGTGAAGCCAACCAGTTCTTCATTCGCAGCCTCAAGCTGGGCAGTACGCTCGCCAACACGATCTTCTAATCGGGCGTTCAGCTCCTTGATTTCATTCTCGGCGAGCTTTCGACGACTAATATCTCGGGCGAAAAGGATGTAGAGCGATTCTGCATCGGTGCGATGCTTCGCAAGATAAAGTTCGATGTAAATCTTCGCGCCACCTTTGGTGTGGGCGAGCATCTCAACTGGCCGTTGCAGTACCGCTCCACGAGTAGATTCCACGAGGTGATTAATGCTCATGTTGAGCGTGGTTTCACCAATGCTTCTGCCGATCGCCTCCTCACTAGTCCAGCCGAAAAGCTGCTCGGCATGGGCGTTCCACATGGTAATCGTGCCTTCTTCGTTGATGCCGATGATGGCATCGATGGAGGATTGTACGATCAGGTCCTGCATCCGGCGCGTGGCACCAAGCTCAGCCCGAGTCTGGGCCCGCTCCTCGGCAGCCAAGCGTGCGGACTCCCGAGCGTCGTACTCGCGCATACCGGAGCGGCGAAAACGATAGGCTATCACCGAGGATGTCGTGGCGATAATCGCAAAGGTGATCCCGTTGCTGATCATCGAGGCGACCATCGACCCAGAGGCTTTGCTTGCCAACTTTGGATTCCAGTCAGTCGAGCGAAGCAGCCAAATGTAACCAACGATGATCAGACAATCTATGAGTGCTGCCGTCAAGCCGGACCAAGAAGCCACGAAAATCATCGCGATCAGGTAGATAAGCCCCGCAATTAGGATCGGCCCCACCCGAAATTGCAAACGGTCCAGCAGAACAGTTAAGACGATGAAGCCAAGTACGCCATAGATCTTGCGATCCAGGGTCGGGAAGGTGGGACGCATCTCGCGCCGCCGGCGCCAATTTTCGGCGATGCTAGAGAACCAAGAATTCAATGTCCGCAGTATATCGCATTCCTTCTTCATTTACGACGCTGCAGAAGGCCAAGTTAGTATCAGGTGGTCAGTAGTCGAGAATCAGAAGTAGGCGTTAGTCGGAGCCGATTCCCAACAAGTAGCTCACCGTGAGAGCTTTCAAAGGGTTAGCCTTTCAACCCAAATTCATCTGCGTTGTTGACATCGATGATGTACTTGTAGGCGGCCAAACCGCCACGAATCATCTCCGCTCGAGCTGCTGGATCGGTGATTAAGTCCACTTGCTTCGCATAAGCTGAATAGCAATCACTTTCCAGATAGTAGGAGAGCTTGATTCCGAGATAGCGATCGATCTCCCCCGCGATGTCTCGTCCACCGTGAGTGATGCCACCGTAGTACACGTGAAATACCCCAAGAGCAAAATATGGACCCGATTTCGCGCTCTCCTGAATCGCCTTCACCATCTCGGCGGTGAGGGGCCAGGCCTTAGACAGGTTCGGCCAAGGATCTCCAATCGCGTTCATGTCACTCTTTAGGAGAATCGTGACCTCTTGCTGGTCAGCACCAAACTGGGGCAGCGGAGCACTCTTCTTGAGAATGTGGTCTAGAACCTGGTGAACGATGGCGCGTTGTTCGAGATGATCGAATAGCTGCGCTTTGGTCAACTTCCCCGCCCACAATGTGCTCACGAAAGCGGTCTTCTGCACCACCTCATGACGATCGCCGAAGGCTCTCGAAATCTGCTTGGTAAGGGGAAGGTTCGTAGGAGCGGCATTGAATTTACCAACCGTCAGAGTGTAGTAAGTTCGCTTCGTCTCATAAGACTTGCCTTCATGTGCACCGGGAGCTTTATCAAGCATCATCACCCGAGCGGCCAAGCTTTCCTTTCCACTAGGGAGGAAAACGGTTCCAGCTGCATCGGTAAGCAGGGGCTTGGCTGAATCGGCGTCTGGCCCAGCTAACACAACCTCCGCACCGGCGACTGGCCTTCCGTTCAGCTTCGCAGTTAACTGAACACCTCCTTCGACTGGTTTAGCGGTGACGTCGAACGGCAACTTCGTGGCGATGCCTGCATCCTTCATGGTTGCAGCCGCCTTGGCGAAATATTGCAGCCAAAAGACGCCGCGCCCAGATGATGTGCGATCGATCACCCCGTAGTCGAGCGAAGCGGTGGCGACTCTGTCTGCGCAATCCGCCTGCCAAACGTCTCCTTTCTTCGCAAGCTGAAGTTTCGATTTCGATGGTGACCACGCGCTCACCTCGTTCCAAATTGGACCGATCGACAGTGGCTCATCGCCCGGATTCTCCTGAAAGGCAATTCGAAAGGTCTTTGTGGCCGGGTCCAGAGTCGACCAGAGGAAGTGAGCGTGCACCGTTGCCGCACCGGCGACGAAGATGGACAGGAGGGTTAGGAGGATCTTCTTCACGTTTCCCTGATCATATCCTAATCTTTACAGAAGAGTCTAGATTTACGCGCTCGCGAGGAGCCTGAGAGGAACAAGGGTGTGTCCAATGCTTTCTTAGAATCATGAAGTTTGCGATTGCATCCTGCATGGCGATGATGTCCTGTTTAGCGCTTGGTCAAGTGGCGATCAAAGTCGATGGCGAGCAAATCGACACGGGCGAAGCAGGAGCAACGATCACCAAGGGGCGCGTGATGATTCCGATGCGCGCGGTGTTCGAAAAACTGGGTGCGACGGTCTCGTGGGTGCCTTCGAAGGCGATGGTGTTAATTGAGAAAGGCACTCAGGTGACGCGCCTCTGGGTGGGTGAGCAGAAGGCGCAGATCAATCAGGAGACGGCGACCATGGACGTGGCTCCGACAAACGTGAACGGTGTCGTGCGAGTGCCGCTGCGATTCATCAGCGAAGCCCTCGGCTCTCATGTTATGTGGGACTCCGCAACCCGGACCGTCACCATCAACAGCGGCAGCCGCTGAGGGATTACGAACGGAGGTTCCTTAGGGCCGGCGAGAATTCAGGAGCCGGTCGTTCTGGACGCATCTAACGCTGCCGTCATGCAATTCCATGACAAATTCCGGATGACTGGAAACGGATGACTTGTCAAACGCAACCGTAGAGAACAAACTGTTCTTATGTCACAACCTAATTCCGCCAAGCAAGAGAGTACAGGCGCGAACGAGCCTAGCGGTGAGGGGCAAGAGGCCATCCAAGTCGTCGTCGGGGTGGATTATGTGGGCAAATACAGGCCAGCCTTGGACTTGCTATTCCGGTTGGGCTTGCGAAAAGCCAAGGTGGTTCTGGCTAATTGTGCCAGCCCCGCGATGTTGAATCCGATGTATCAGTCGGGTATTTACCCGCTGCTGAATCTGGACATCGATCGCTATGTCGCCGAGATTGGTGAAGAGGTATTGGATGCGGCGGCAGGGCGCGTGCTTCAACACCACAAAGTGGCCGAGAAGGTCTCCTTGATGGGGCCTCCCGCATCAGAATTAGCCCGTCTGGCGGAGCGTATCGGTGCAGACCTCATCGTCGTACAATCGGAGCAGCGTTCCCGCACGGGGGCATTCTTTGCCGGCAGCGTCTCCCGCGGGCTCGCGATCGGCGCCAGCAAGTCGCTTCTGATCTCAAAGATGACGGCGGTCCCCACACGTCCCCTGCGGGCGGTGTTCGCCACGGACCACAGCGCCTACGCCGAACGAGCCTTCGCCGAATTCATGAGGCTTGCTCCATCGGGCATCGCTTCGGTCCACGTGCTCTCGGCACTTGATTTCGAAGACCTGCAAGAGTCTTTGCCTTCCCCGGTAACCGAAGAGGAGCTGGAATTAGGGATCATCGCTCAGATCCGCGAGAAGAACGAAGCACTGGTCAGGCAGTTGAAGGAGGCAGGCTTTAAGGCAACGGCTTCCTTCTTCCTCGGCGATACTCAGCAGGCCATCCAACAAGCGATGGCGGCGCATGAGGCGGACTTGCTGGTGTTGGGCGCGCAAGGGCATGGCTTTTTGCACCGCATCTTCATCGGCAGCACTTCCCTGCACCAGGTGGTTGCGGAGCCGCACTCGATCCTTCTTCTCCGGCCCGAGATGCCAGCGGACGGGGAGGAGGGTTGAGGTAGTCGTCAGGCGTCAGGCGTCAGTCACCAGTAGCCAGTCGTCAGTCGTCAGTTGCCAGTCGTCAGGATGCGGGGATGTTGTTATGTTGAGATGTTGAGATTTTGAGATGTGGAGTGTTCGGCGGTTCGGGGGTCGGCGTTAAGTGATGAGTGTTGAGGGTTGAGGATTCGGCGTTGGACCTTCGGCGTTCGGCGTTCGGCGTTCGGCGTTCGGTTTTTGGGGTGAGGAGGCAGGCGTCAGGCGTTGCCTCTGGACTGCGGCAGAAAAGTGAGACACTAAGTGGTGGCTAATTTCTCTTTTTCTAGTTTGGCCTCAAACTGGTCGGGAGACTCGTATCCGAGGCTGGAGTGGAGTCTGTCTGGATTGTAGATGCC
>JAEVZK010000076.1 GCA_023392285.1 Armatimonadota bacterium
CTCAAGAGCGATGCAGATTGACGCTCGTGGGAATTCGGCCATGCCTAAACTTCGCACGGAGATCGGATATGCGCCGACACCCGGACACAGAACGGGCTCAAATTTACCGGAAATTGCTCCTTCTTTCACCCGCTGCCAATTGTCCGCATCCGCACGAAGCAGTTTCTGCAAGAAGGGCGAGGCTCCGTTAAACTGCGAAAGATCGTCGTTTGGCTGCGCGAGGAAGAGAGGCGGCTTCGCGATAAAGGGAGGGGGCTGATAGGTTGTGTTCGGTTGGATTGGTCGGCTGCTCTTCGACTTCCCAATCCACTTTGCCGCGGCTACGATTCGACTGGGTTCTTCCACGAGGACCAGATTGGAATGCTTTCCCATCAGCTCCGCAATCAGGCGATGGCTTCCACTTGGATGATCGACCGTCACCTCGAAAATGCGATCAAAATCTATTTGAGCGATATTCGTGACGATTCCGCCGCTTAACCTGGCCCGAAGCGCGGCACAGAACGTGCGAGGGGACGGCTGATTGCCCAATCGCTTAGTTGAGAGATACGCGCGCGCCCACTCGGGGTGACAGCTCAAGATCAGCAACGCTGAACCCGATGATCCCGCAAAGATTTCCAAACCGACCGTAAAATCGTCCGGCTGCGAAATCTTCTGAATCTTCCCCCCGATGAAAGGCTGCAGTTCCCAAGCCACCGCACACAGGGTGAACGAGTCAAACGGGATGCGCACGATATTCATCTACGAATGGTCGAAGCGCCTCAGCGCTTTGTCATAGGCAGCGGCAAAATTCAGGTGATTCCAAGGCTCCGCCAAGCAGGGGCCCGCGCCAACAATCAGGCTGGCCGGGTCGACGTCAGGAATCCGGAAGGGGATGGAAGCTTGGAGCAGAATTGCTCGATCCGTTTGCCGAAGAGCCACTCCACATAGCTTTCTTCCCGTGTTTTCATCCACAACGTCGTTGGGTGAGTTGAAGCCAAAACAATCTGCCGTGCGCTGGCCGCGTAAGGAAAACTGGGTGTCTTCGGCGAGATGGGCAGCCAACCCGCACTCTCGCAATGCTCCGATTAACGGCTGGGTGATCACCCGATAATTAGTCCTCAGCGACCGACTCGCAAGCCTTGAGTCCGCCAGCGGCATCGCAAGAGATACCGTGACATCGTGCCCATGGAGGACCGCCTTCCCCCCAGTGGGTCTCAGCACCCACTTCGTCGTGTCGAGCTCGAAAAGATCTTTGCTCGCGCGTTGGAAGCGGCCGAGGCTGACCCATATTCCAGACCAGGAGTACACTCGCGCCGCGTAAGCGCCTTCTTCGGCTTCGGCCAACAGCAACGCATCCGTCGCCATATTGGCTGGTCCATCGCCCTCGCCATCGATCTGAAGATGGAAAGGCATGGATGAAAAGATACCTACTCGATCAGGCGCTTTAGCTCGAAGTTGACCTTGAAGAGGAAGGCGCGCGTCTGTTCATCTCGCCGCGCAATATCAACCTTTCCCACCATGTGGCGGGCCACAAATGCTCGCCCATCAGGGCTTCCGAACTGGTTGACGAGCTGCATCTCTATGTACCCATCCGTCAATTCGCTGACGAACCCGGTGAAGCGAGTGCCGCTGACATCTTCGATGGTGACGATTTTGTGCTCCTCCATCGCCAGTTGAAGCTGCTCGTCCAAGCTGGGATTGCTCGCTGATGTCCGGAGTCCATCCTTCTCGTTGAAGATCGATCCGCGATAGCTGTGCAGCTGCTGAATCTTATTGGAATACGGGTCGTCTATCTCCAGCGCAGTAATGTCTTCGATTCGCACGGACATCTGGCCATCCTCTTCACCACGAGGCGTCAGGCACTGAAGCATGACATCGGTGCGGCTGACGGAATCAACGAATCCGACCTCGAACCGATCCGCTTCATGACTTTGATGATAGAGTGAAACGACCTTTTTCAACTCCAAAGCTTCTTGAAGGATCGAAACGAACTTGCTTCTGACACTCGCCATCGGTAGAGATTTTTACGCACAAACGATGCCGTTTCTACGGGAATGCCAACATTCGCGCAGAATCTCGCAAGTTAGGCGGCGAAGTTGAGCAAAAAAGAAGCGACGGCGCAGGGCCGTCGCTTGCTTCATCTCGTCCAGAGCGATTATTTTTCTTCTTTGAACTCAGCGTCGATGACGTCTTCGTTCTGATTCGCGGCACCGACTCCAGCGCCGACCTTTTCACCACCATCGCTCGCGTCGGCGGCTGCTTCCGCGTTCTTGTACAAGATCTCCGCGATCTTGTGGCTGTCGCCTTCGAGATCGCTATAAGCGGCCTGAATCGCGTCAGCTTCGCCTTCGCTTACCGCCTTTCGCAGAGTCGCAATCTTCTCCTCCGTGCTGGTTCTCAAGCTTTCCTCAACCTTGTCCCCCGCATCCTTCAGCGTCTTTTCAGTTTGATAGGCGAGTGAATCCGCGCGGTTCTTGAGTTCGATGAGCTCTTGGGCTTGCTTGTCTGCTTCTGCATTGAGTTCAGCTTCCTTAACCATCCGCTCGATCTCATCCTTATTTAGATTGCCCGACCCGGTGATCGTGATCGACTGCTTCGCTCCCGTGGCCTTCTCTTGAGCGGTGACGTTCAAGATGCCGTTCGCGTCGATGTCGAAGGTGACCTCGATCTGGGGAACACGGGCTGGTGCGGGCGGAATGCCTGCCAAGTGGAATCGACCAATGCTCTTGTTGTCTCGCGCCATCGGACGCTCGCCTTGAAGGATGTGAATCTCCACTTCGGGCTGATTGTCGGTCGCCGTCGTGTAAACCCGGCTCTTCTTGGTCGGAATAGTGGTGTTTCGATCAATCAATTTGTCGAAGATTCCGCCTTGGGTCTCGACACCCATGCTCAGAGGAGTCACGTCGAGAAGAACGATGTTCTTCACTTCCCCGCCAAGGACGCCCGCCTGAATCGCAGCTCCAACCGCCACGACCTCGTCCGGGTTGACCGATCGGTTCGGGTCCTTTCCGGTCAGCTTCTTAACCAAGTCCTGAACCTGGGGCATGCGAGTCGATCCGCCCACAAGAATGACTTCGTTAAGCTCATTTGCCTTCAATTTGGCGTCTTCCAACGCGGTCTGGAAAGGCTTCTTCACTCGCTCCATCAAGTCGTGAGTAAGTTCCTCGAACTTGGCTCGAGACAGGGAGTAATCCAGGTGCTTCGGGCCACTCGCATCCGCTGTGATGTACGGCAGGTTGATCTGCGTCTGCATCTGGCTGGATAACTCGATCTTCGCACGTTCGGCCGCTTCTCTCAGTCGCTGGACTGCCGCCTTGTCATTCATGAGATCGACGCCTTGATCCTTCTTGAACTCCGAAACAAGCCACTCCACAATCTTGTTGTCGAAGTCATCGCCACCCAGGTGCGAGTCACCGGCCGTGGATTTCACCTCGAACACGCCTTCGCCTACTTCCAGGATCGACACGTCAAACGTTCCACCACCGAGGTCGAACACACAGATCGTCTCGTTCGCCTTCTTGTCCAAGCCATAAGCCAGGGAAGCTGCCGTAGGTTCGTTGATGATGCGCAGCACTTCCAGTCCTGCGATTTCGCCCGCGTTCTTCGTGGCAGTCCGTTGAGAGTCGTTGAAGTAGGCCGGGACGGTGATGACCGCCTTCGTTACCGGCTGGCCCAGATACGCCTCGGCATCCGTTTTCAGTTTTTGAAGGATCATGGCGCTGATCTCTTCCGGAGTCAAGTCCTTGCCGAGCGCTGGCACACTTGCGGCCGCTTGGCCGTTCTTGCCAGCTTTCACTTTATAGCTGACGCGCTTGAGCTCATCTTCGACTTCTGTGGTCTTGTGACCCATGAAGCGCTTAATGGATGAAATGGTGTTCTCTGGATTCACCACGCTTTGGCGCTTGGCGGTCACTCCGACGAGGCGCTCGCCGTTCTGTTTGAAGCCGACGACGCTAGGAGTGGTGCGCGCACCTTCCGCGTTCGCGATGACGACCGGTTCACCACCTTCCATCACGGCGACGACCGAGTTAGTTGTTCCTAAGTCAATTCCTACTGTTTTCGACATGTTCTTCTTATACCCTTATCTACTATTACGAGTCAATTCACTTGAGTGCAATAGACTCACATGTAAGATACAACGCTTGCTGGCGGGAAGAGGTTCCGAATCCGTCAATCGTCCTGAAAACTCTGAAAGGTTTATGCTGATGAAGTGAAATTTATCACCGCTGCGGGGATCTTTCTGGCTTATGTAATTGCTGGAGACATTGTCGGCGTCGTAGCCAGCTTCGTCGCTGATATCCTTCCTTTCAGAGCGATCAGCACGCCACTCTTTTTCACCATCTGGTTTGTAGTCGGCGTGTTTTGCGGCTTGCTCTCTTTTGACAAAATGGGAGCGGTTCTGACCGGAAAATCTGATGTCGATTGGTCTCAGCTGCAAAGTAGCCGGCGGACCGGATGGATTGTTTCTGCCATAGCCTTGCTGATCACATGCATCTTATGCTTTCTATGCTATCGCCTATTCTGGACCAGCGGAGGTTCCTCGGAGTTCTTCGTTCCTGACAACATTCCGTTGAGCATCACGTTCTTCTCAGCGATCATTCTTTCAACCGTTGGCGCCCAGTTCTTGTTTTCTCCGTCGGACGGGAAAAAACCCGGGTAGCGTAACCGAATGATTCTGCCAGCACTTGTCCTGCTTCATCAGCAGGAGCAGTCGGACCGAGTTTCCGCAATCTACCGGTTTCCCGCCTCTGAGGCGACCCCCAAGATGGTCAGTGAGCTGATGGTTGGCTTTCACTACGATTCCTACTGCATCGAGCCTCGCGTGCCGCCGGCGATTAGAACGATGCTAAAGGGAAAGATCAAGATCGTCTCGCCGGAGAGTATCGACACACCGGCAAATATGAAGTGGCGCAACGCGACGATCGCCTTTGTGCAAGGCAAGATTTCCCCCAAGACTTGGGTGCAACGCACGCGTCACTTAGGGGAGACGGTCCATTTTCTCTCTAATCCGAAGACGGAAGATTATCGAACGCTGACGGGAAACGACAGCGGCCGCCCCGTGATGGGAGAAATGCTGGTGCTCATGCTGCCGGGTCTGCCTTGCTTCACCAGTTCGGATATCTGGATCACGCGTGAACTTCCAGATGCGGGCCGACTTCAAAGCTGGATCCTTGCCATGCATGATTGGCTTGGGCCGGAGCTGCAGTTCAGGCATGACAACCCGTTCGTCACAAAAGGGCCGATCGAAATTGTTCGGGCAGATCCAATTCCGGGCATGCTACGCTTCCTGATCAAAGGCAAGCCGCACTCCTACCGTTACACCATTAACAACTCCGAGGCACCCATACCCCTACCGAATCTCAACTGTGATCGGGTCCTAGGGAGTCGCGGGCTATATGCGGAGGATGAAAAATCCGTCCCGCAAATCCAGCCCTTCGGAACCATTGTTGAAGAGCTGCCCTAGAGGCATATCTCATTTTTTGTTGATCCTTCCGCAATAAATGATCGTCTATATGGTATTGCGCAATATTGCGCGCGACCCGATTGGGTCATATCACGGTCGCTCTGCGATCAAATAAAAGGAGAGATCAACTATGATGAATTCAAAGAAGGCGATCTTCGCCGCCGCAGGAATCGCTCTCGCGGGAGCTGCTTACGCGCAGAATATCACCGTAAACGTCGATGGACAGCCGATGCAATTCACCGGCACTTCCCCCAAGATGATCGATGGACGAGTTCTTGTTCCTCTTCGAGGCGTCTTTGAAGAGCTCGGCGCATCGGTTCAATGGAATCCTAGCTCTCGAACCATCCACGCAACCCGAAACGGCCAAGATGTGATGCTTTCGATCGGCAATCGCAACGCTTCAGTCGACGGCAAGAGCGTGTATCTCGACGTTCCTGCGATGATCATCGGCAACAGCACCATGGTTCCGATTCGTTTCGTGAGCGAGGCACTTGGAGCAGACGTAAATTGGATGGCTGCCATGAACCAAGTCACGATCAACACAAACGGCATGGGAATGGGCAACCAAGTCGGCATGCACAATGGGAACAACGGCAACTGGAACAATGGATCGAGCACCATCAATTCTCCAGCGAAGCCACTGCGCCGGGTGATGGTCACTCGGGACACGGTCATTCCGGTGACTCTCGATCATACGATCAGCTCGCGCACAGCCCATAAAAAAGATCGCTTCACCGCTACCGTGAACTTTTCCGGCGATGACTACGCGACGATTCCACAGGGCACCAAGGTTGAAGGACATGTCGCCGCGGTAAGCCGCATGGATGGCAAGAATCCGGGCATGCTCGAGCTGGAATTTGATCGGCTCCGATTCCCGAACGGCCGCAGCGTGAAAATCGATGGTGATCTCACTTCGCTCGACAGCAAATACGCGACCAAGGACGGTAATGGAATCTGGACCGCAACAAACGCTGGCAAGGACCAACGGGCCGTTTATGCCGGGTACGGAGCAGGTGCAGGACTGCTAGTCGGACTCCTTACGAAGAAGCCGCTCGAAGGCACCATCTTAGGTGGTGCGTTGGGCTATCTCTATGGTCAGGTTCAGCATGACCAGAAGAAATCCGCAGACGTTACTCTGAAACCGGGCACCGAATTCGGCGTTCGCCTCAACAATGACGTCGCTGTAAGCTGGCCCGCAGGTGGCGGCCGCTAAGGCTAGGAGACGGAGGTCCAGCTACTTTGCTGGATCTCTTCTTCTCTCAAAAAGTTGCGAGACAGGCGAGCGTACTTGAGCAGTCGAAGCGTGACGCCCCCAAGCAAGTAGAAGATCCCCGACCCGAGTAAGAGAGTTCCCAAAAAAGTGGGATCCCCAACCATCGCTTGTTGCCTTATTAGGGAGATAAAGAGGAAGAACCCGGCAATCCAAAAACTGCCGAAAAAGCCAAATTGGAGGAAGAGCCAGCCTGGCTTCATTTTGAGGGCTCCCCAAGACATAGCCACCAAACAGCCAGAAACATTGAACAATGTAATATCCCCCGGGATTGGCGAATAGAGGATCTCTAATGTATAGGCCGTCATGCAGGCAGCCGCAATGATGAGCTGCAAGGACAGCAAAAACTTGTCTATCCCGCGAATCACCGGCTTGCCCGCCTGAGTTGGCAACACGTCTCCATTATAAGTTAATTCTCGTCACCAGGAAAACGGCGAACCCGATGACGTCATGCCCGGTGACGAATTCAAGATTGTGAGGCGCGAGGCAGTGATGGAAGCGCTCCACGTAATTGAAGAAGTCCCTTATACAATGCCAAGATTGTCGCAAACGCGGTGACCACCGTTCCTATAGGGTTTGTCTTAAATTTTGAAACGAGCACGATACAAGACAGACTGATGAAAGCAATCGCCAATACGAGTAGAGCTGCATGCAATTGAAATGCCCAGCGCTTGCCCTTTATACAAGCCCAAACGACTGCGAGATACAAGAAGTTGAGATCGAAAGCGACTTGGGCTTCAATGGGGCCATCTCGCAAAAGAACTGAGAGTGCGGCAACTGCAAGAACAAAAGCAATTAATCCGACGGCCCCCAAAAAGTCAAATAATTCGACATCCATCCAATCCGGACGCAGCCGGCGCCTGAGCGTCTCTGTGGGTGACCATTGGAGGATCGAACGCATGGATGTGCCTTTCAGTGGGTGTCTTGTCTATTTTATAACACTTCAATAACTTTCAAGGATTGAAGCGAAACTGATCTTGACGAATTTGCATTTCGCCTTCCCTAAATATGTGTGGCTTTCAGAATTCACGATCAGCACAATCGAGAACTGCTCATGAATGGACGCCCTGGGCGAGGAGGGTTAAGCGACATCAGTTTTCGAACCTCGGGCACCTCTGCCCGCAGACGCACCATCTCTGCGCTATATAGGTGGAGAGCCCTAGCGGGCTCTCTGGACTGCGGCAGAAAAGTGAGACACTAAGTGGTGGCTAATTTCTCTTTTTCTAGTTTGGCCTCAAACTGGTCGGGAGACTCGTATCCGAGGCTGGAGTGGAGTCTGTCTGGATTGTAGATGCC
>JAEVZK010000129.1 GCA_023392285.1 Armatimonadota bacterium
CGTGTATAGCGGCTACACTTACCCCTCTCCAATCGACCCCGTTTCCGGAGCCCAATTGAACTATTTATATCAAGGTGGAAAGTACAAGGTGGTCAGCAGCGCGGCGGGCAGCGACTCGACTGGAAAAGCATACAGCAGCTACTAGCCGGTAAGCTCGGTAAGATGAATGGCCGCACGTTGGTCACTGGTTTTGGTCCTTTTCAGAGCGTTCAAGACAATCCCTCAGCGACTCTGGCAAGACGGTGCGAACGACCATTCCAGATCATCGATGTTTCCTTTGATACGGCCGAGGATTTTATTTTTCATCTCGATCCAGATTCCTTTGACCGTCTGCTCATGATCGGTGTCGCTGCGGCGAGAACGGAAATGACGCCCGAACTCTTTGCACGAAACACCTACGGCGCGATGCAGGATGTAAACGGCAAGACGCGATCGGGAGCCATCGTGACTGGCGGGCCCCTGCTTCTCCAGTCGACACTTTGGGACGATTCAACGTTGGCAGAGTTGCTTTCGACGCATCTAGGCTCCCTTCGCACCAGCCTGAATGCTGGAAACTACCTATGCAATTTCACGCTTTACAAGGCGCTGCAGGCATTCCCATCCAAGCGTGTGGGTTTCCTGCACGT
Source organism: Armatimonadota bacterium (assembly GCA_023392285.1). Taxonomy (GTDB): domain Bacteria; phylum Armatimonadota; class Fimbriimonadia; order Fimbriimonadales; family Fimbriimonadaceae; genus JAEVZK01. The sequence continues at coordinate 627 of JAEVZK010000129.1, forward strand.
TCCCGCTCCTGAAAAGTTGGACATTGAGCGGCAACAAAGGATTTTGGCTGACATCCTCCAGATGATCGAATCCGAATAGAACTTAGAGAAACTTGCGCGCGTTCTCTATTGAGCGAGGAATGGCGCTAATGGGGTCTTCTTCGCCTTCGTACTCGACGCTCAGCCATCCATCAAAGCCGCCTTCCTTCAACGTTTCGATGCAGGCCTTGAGATTGACTTCACCTTCGCCGACCGCCGTTCCCACGAGGTGCTTCCCATCGAGGGTGTCGTAAGTAAAGCCAGAATGATCGGCGGGCGCTTGCTTAAAGTCCTTGAAGTGAACCATATAGGCGAGGGAAGCCACTTGGCGAATTGCCTCGTCACTTCGTTGTCCGACGATGAGGAAGTTGCCCGTGTCTGGGTTTGCGCCAAGTGCATCGTTGCCGCAGAGCTGGCGCACATCTTCGATTAGATCGCGAACCTGGTCCCCTCTCCCAGCAAGAGTGCCGTGGTTTTCCAGCGCCAGCTTGACGCCATGCTGTGCGGCCAACTTACTGGCCTCCGCCAAGCCATGCACGATGTAATCGCGAGCTTGGTCGAAAGACACGGTTTCACTCACATCACCGGCGAATACCCGCACAACTTTGGCACCAAATTGAACTGCCTCAGAGATTCCGAATGCGATTTTCTGGACTTCCTGTTCGCGTTCGTTGTAGTTCTCCTTGGCGAAATTGTTGGCCACCGAGAATATGGGTACCGGAAGATTGGTTTCCTCTAGCGCCTCCTTGATGGCAGAGCGTCGCCCCGCAATGTACAACGGATCGAAAAAGAGGAGCCGATCCCGGTCCGGATCGTTGTAGAAGAAGTCGAGCAGTTCTACGCCATCCGCTCCTGCGCGCTTGGCTTCTCGAACGAATTCAGGCACGCTCATGCCTTTCTTCCAACTCTGGAAGTAACTCCACATGCTGACCGCCAGCTTCATTAGCGACCCGCCAGGTAGGGAGTGATGTAGAAAGCCCCAATGCCTACAGCGATGACTCCAACGCTGCAGATAAAGGCGGTGGCAGATACTCCTGAGTTGTTGGCAAGCCGGTTCTTGCGGCCTTCTTCGTCGGCAACGAACGCCGCGCGCATAATTCCTAGATAGTAGAAAACGCTAACCGCGGAATTGATGGCAAGAACAATCGCCAGTGGGGCAAGGCCAGAGGAGAGCGCATCTTTAAAGATGAGGAACTTTCCAACGAAGCCGCTGGTAATCGGAACTCCAATGAGTGACACGCAGCAAATCACCAAGGCTGCGGCGGCAAGCGGAGAACGATGCCACATGCCGTAAAGATCGCTTAGCTTCGTGCCTTCCTTGCCATCTTTGGCGGAGAGAGAAATAATCGCAAATGCTCCGATCGTCATTAACGAATAGCTGAGGAGGTAGTAGAACAGCGACGTGAGAGTCGGTACCGCCTGCGGATCCTTGTAGTGAGCGAGGATCGCGACCAGCATATAACCCGCGTGGGCGATCGAAGAGTAGCCAAGGATTCGCTTGACATCCTTTTGAACGAGGGCGACCAGGTTACCAATCGTCATCGTGACAATGGCAATCCAAAAGATGGCGGGAATCCAGTAATCCTTAAGAATCTGCGTCGCATCGAGGATGCGGATGATGGCCGCGAAAGCTCCCATTTTGGACACCGAAGCCATGAAGGTCGTAACGTTCGTCGGCGCCCCTTGATAGACGTCGGGCGTCCACTGATGGAAAGGAACGAAGCTTGCCTTGAACGACAAGCCGATCAGCATCATTCCCAATCCAAAAAGCACCAGCGTGCGAGAGGTGGGATCGCCTGACATCCAGGCGCTGCCGATTCCGTTCAGATGGATCGTTCCCGATGCGCCATAAACCATCGCGATGCCATAGAGCAGAAATGCGCTGGCAAATGCCCCTAGGAGGAAATACTTCAGGGCCGATTCACCAGACTTCTCTTCATCACGGCTCATTCCAGCGAGCACGTACAAGGCGATCGATAAAATTTCCAAGCCGACAAAGATCATCAGCAAATTGCGGGACGTCGACATCACCATCGCACCCGTAGCTGACCAAATCATCAGAGGATAGAATTCGCCGAAGGGCACCCGCTTTTGCCGCAGGTAATTCTCGCTGAACAAGATGGTCAGAATCGTGGCACCAATGATAAGAAGCTGCATGACGAGGGCGACTTGATCTCGTGTGACCATGCCTCCGAAGCTCTCTCCGACGGGCAGACCCCACTGTCGAATCACCAAAGCGCCACCCGCTAAAAGTCCAAGAAGGCTGATGACGATGATCAGTCCGTTCTGCCGCTTTGGCGTGATGATTTCGGGGAGGAGCGCCAACATTCCGGTGCTTGCCACGACGAGGATGGGCAAGATCATCGACCAGTCGATGGAAGGTGGAAAGGCGTTATAAAGCATAAGTCTTAATCAATGCGGCTTCGGTGGCTTCCTCCGAGCTCGTCCGTAGTTCGACGTCGGCGTCGGGAGCATTCGTCATGATTGCGCCGTTTCTCAAGGCCCGTATTTGCGCCACGGTTGGACCCTCAGGCGTCGAACACCAGGCAAACAGTTGGGCAGGAAGGTCGCTGACGAATTCTAAATAGCAACTGGCACCGAGAACGAGAACAGCGTTGAAGCCTTCCTCGGCTTCAGTGAGCACTTCGCGATCCTTTTCCAGATAGTGCCCGCCATATTCCATTGGCGTGGTGTGCTCAGGGGTGGCGCCCAGCAACTGATAAAGCACACCATCGTAGCCTTGTTCACTCGCTTCCCGGATCTCGGCCTTGGTCTTTGTGGCAAATCCGTGCAGGACGCGCTCGCCTTCTTGGGGGTCCGATTCCAAAATTTCCCACAGCGGAACCTGTTGCCGCAGCGCTTGTCCAAACGGGTTCAACACAGCCTTTAAAGAGATCTTGTCTTCTGCTTGGCGGTCGACGACGATGTCCGTCTCCGCGCACGTGGAAGGCCAGCAAAAGACTGGTTTTCGGTCAACCTGCAGGCCGCTTGCCGCTGCCTGAACTCGCTCCCGAGAAGTCAAGGTGCCTGAACTCCCGTTTGACCTTTAAGCGGCGGCTCTGTGTGGATCACTTCGCCCACAAGCTCCCGGGATTTTTGCGCACGAGAGGCGGTGACCGGTCGCTCGTCGGTTCGTCCGATCGGATGCCCGTTCAAATCGAAGTAAAGCTTGGCCGGAGAGAGAATCTGACCTCCTGCAACTAGGTTAAGATCGTTGTCGATCTCCTGCGTGGGATCAGCCCAGGTTGGTCGGGTTCCCTCGCCATTGATCGCCATCAATCTGGCTGCTCCGATTGACGCCTCCATTGGCTTCAAGAAAGTGCTGGGATAGAGTCCACCCCACAAGATCAGCACGACCAGCGAGCCGCACATGGCAATTTCCCACGGCTTGATATCCTTGAGGCGCTTGTTGTCGGGCTGATCGTTCTTGCCGTAGAAGACCTGCTGAAACATGTAGAGCAGGTAGACGGCCGCCAAGATGACACCGGATGCGGCAAGAGCGGCAAACCACATGTTCAGGCCATTAAATCCTGCGTAGCTAGCCTTGAATGCGCCAAGAAGGGCCAGAAATTCACCGATGAATCCATTGGTGCCCGGCAAGCCTACGCTCGACAGCATCACGATCAGGAAGATGGCGGCATAAATCGGCATTTGCGCCTTAATGCCTCCAAAATTCTTGAATAGACGGGTATGTCTCCGCTCATAAATGAGCCCGATCAATAAGAACAGGGCACCGGTGCTGATGCCATGGTTGAGCTGCTGGATCGAGCCACCCATCAGTCCATCATGGGTCAGGGAGAAGATTCCGAGAAGGACAAAGCCCATGTGGGCAACAGACGAGTAGGCGACGAGCTTCTTCCAGTCTGGCTGGACGGCGGACACGATCGCTCCGTAAATGATGCCGATCACGGCAAGCCCCATCAGATAAGGAACCTGATGCCCGATCGTGTCTGGGAAAAGGGTAAGGATGAATCTAAGAAAGCCGTACGTGCCCATCTTGAGTAGGACACCTGCCAGAATCACTGAACCTGCGGTAGGCGCTTCGACGTGGGCGTCCGGGAGCCACGTGTGGAATGGGAAAGCTGGACACTTAACCAAAAACGCAACGGCGAAGGACCAGAAGATGAGCGGCTGTATGGCCAGCGCACCAGCCCACAACTGGCCATTCGCGACCTGCTGCTGGATGTCTACGATGCTAAAACTATAAGCGCCGGTCACCAGCGAGTGCCGATAGGCCAAGTAAATCATGCCCACGAGCATGAAGATCGAGCCAGCGAAGGTGTAGATAAAGAACTTGATCGCCGCGTAGTTTCGTCGCTCGCCGCCCCAGATCCAAATCATCATCGCCATCGGGATGAGGGATGCCTCAAAGAAGGTGTAGAACAGGATCATGTCGAGCGAGGTGAACACACCCAACATCGCCGTCTCCAGCATCAGTAGGAAGACGAAGTAATTCTTGACCCGCTTGTCGATATAGAAGCTGAACCAAGCCGCGATAATCGTCAGGAACGTGGTCAGGATGATCAACCATAAGCTGATGCCATCGACGCCCATGCGGTAGTTAATGCCCGCGCTTGGAATCCACGGAAGGTATTCGACTTTTTGGAAATGGAAAGTGCTCGGATCAAATCCCTTGAGAAGCACCAGCGAAAGCAAAAAGGTGAGGACCGTAAAGAGGAGCGCACCATATTTAATCGCCTTTCCATTTTCCTTCGGAAGGAAAAGCAGGAGAATGGATCCGATTAGGGGTAGGAACGTGATCAGGGAGAGGATTGGAAATCCCGATGGTTGATTCATCTCTGGGTTGGCCTCCCTTTGAGCATCATCGTCACGACGGTGAGGATGGCGCAGACGAGCAGGAGAGCGGCCACGACTTTGATGAACATCATCGGCCCCCTCCGGCAAGGAAGCTGGCGTAGGCGAACCAGCCAAGAACACAAACGGCTCCGAAGAGCATCATGAGGGCATATGCGCGGGCATAACCAGTCTGGAACCGCTTGAAGCCGTCCCCGAGTTGGCTTGCAAGCCACGCGATTCCATTCACGATGCCGTCGACGATGCCTGAATCAAACTTCCAAACGGCTTTGCCGAGATCGCCGCCTCCTTCCACGCTCGCCGTCATCATCGCTGCGTCATAGCCGAATTGGGCACGTGCGGCACGGCGGAATGGACTCCACTTGCGATCGTCCCATCCTTCCTTTTTCGGAAGTCCTTTCATGTAAATCAGCAAGCCCAGGATCAGGCCACCAAATGCGGCAATCGCTGAATATTGGACGATCGTGAGCCCACCAGGTAGGTGTTCGGGATGTTCGGTGAGGCGCAGAATCGAGGGGCCCGAACTTGGCTCCAGCCACTTCTCGAAGAATCCATTATTCGCTAGAACCCACCCGCCAATTGCCGAAGGAATGGCGAGTATGACGAGCGGAATCCACATGCACGGAGAAACCTCGTGAGGCTTGTGGTTACCATCCAACTCATGATGCTCGTGCTCATGGTCCGCATGTGCTAACTCGTGCAGCTGCTCATCCGTGTAGAAGAACCCATGCTCGTCGGTTCTTTCGTGGCCACCATGGTGATGCAAGTCTGAGGCAGCGAGTTCACTTTGAGCCTCGTCCGTCACGGCCGCAGTGTGATGCCCATGATGAGTGTGCACCGGAATTTTGCGCCATCGCTCCTCTTTTCCAAAGAAGGTGAGCCATGTCATGCGGGTCATGTAGAAGGCGGTCAGCAGGGCGGCAAAGAGAGCAACCCACCCGGCGTAATAGCCAAGATTGACACGATCGATTGCCGCGTGATCGTTAGCCAGTGCATAGCCAAGAATGGCTTCTTTGGAATAGTAGCCTGCGCCACCAATGCCAAAAACTGCGAACCCAGAGATCGCGATGTACGCGATAAACATCGTCCAGCAGGTGATCGGGAGATACTTGGCCAGCTTGCCGTAGTTCCTCATGTCCTGGTTGTGCGCCATGGCGTGGATGACGGCACCGGCTCCGAGAAAGAGCAGCGCTTTGAAAAATGCGTGGGTCGTGACGTGGAACATGCCGACCCAATATGCTCCCGCCCCGCAAGCGACAAACATGAAGCCAAGCTGGGAAACCGTCGAATAGGCGAGGACTTTCTTGATGTCCGATTGGCCAAACGCGATGAGCGCGGCGAATAAGGCAGTGAATGCGCCGACGCATGCGATCACGGCACTTGCGATTGCCGAATTCTCAAACACGATGTGCATTCGGTTCAGCAGCACGACGCCAGAGGTGACCATGGTGGCGGCATGGATGAGAGCTGAAACCGGCGTGGGACCCGCCATGGCGTCCGGCAACCATAAGTAGAGAGGAAACTGGGCCGATTTGCCGCACGCGCCAACGAAGAGGAGCAGACCAATGGTCGTCGCTAGATAAGGATGCGCCTGCAGAGCCGCCGGAATGACAGAAAGCATCACATCAAAGCTGAGAACTCGACCGCCAGTGCGAGCGAGGTCAGCCTGTGAACCCACTACGACTGCAAGCAAAAAGATGCCTAGCGAGAAACCCCAGTCACCGATACGGTTGACGATGAAGGCTTTGTTGGCCGCCTTGGCATTGGCTAAATCCTTGTACCAAAAGCCGATCAGAAGGTAAGAACAAAGGCCGACCCCTTCCCAGCCGACGAACATCATGACCAGGTTGTTGCCCAACACAAGGATCAGCATTGAGGCAATGAAAAGGTTGAGGTAGGTGAAGAACCGAGGATAATCCTTTTCCTCGGACATGTAGCCGGTTGCGTAAAGGTGAATGAGAGATCCGATTCCGGTGATGATGAGCACCATCGTCATCGACAGGGGATCGATCAGGAATTCAAAAGGAACGTTCAGGCCAGCAATGTTGATCCACGAGAAAAGCGTGGTGATCAAGTGCCGTCCTTCAGACGGGAGACCGGCGAGCTGCCCGGTGACAATGATGCCAAGAATGAACGCAAGTGCGATGGGCAAAACCGCTAGAGTTCCCATCACCCGTCGACCCGCGGCCGCACCCATACTTTTGACTACCCGCGCTCCCAAAAAGGCTTGGACCAGGAAGCCAATGATAGGCAGAAACAGGACGCCCCAGATCAGGCTAGAGTTAACCACCGAGAAGCTCCAGTAATCGATTTTGCAACTTGATTCTCAATCCTTAAATCCTTCTTGTTTCCCTAACCTCGAAGCAAATTCATCTCATCGACGTCGACATTGTTCCGGAGCCTGAAGATCGCCATGATGATGCCCAGTCCGACCGCAACTTCGGCCGCTGCCACGGCCATCACGAAGATCACCATCATCTGTCCCGACATCGTGGCGGAATGCAGCTCACCAAGCCCAAGGCTTTTTGTCGGCATGTAGCGTGCGAAGGCGAGAAACGTCAGGTTCACAGAGTTCAGCATCAACTCGATGCACATGAAGATCACGATTGGGTTTCGGCGAATAATAACCCCCACCACGCCAATCGTGAACATGAACAGCGCCAGTGAAAGGTAGGCGACGAGAGGCACACCGTTCATTCGTGGGTCACCCTGGCCGCGCCAACCGTGAAGTTCGAAAGGTTCATTCCTCGACTCATCATCAAACCTTCCTCTTTGCAAGAAGAATCGATCCAACGATGCCGACGAGCAAAAGCACGCTCACGATTTCGAAGGGATATAGGTAATTGCTGAACAATTCGAGGCCTACTGCCTGGGGTGACCCGAAGGTCGCGTCTGAACGCGTCTGCGTGATCGACATCAGGGGAACCATCACTTGACTTCCCACCAGCCCGAGGAGGCAAAGACCAAAGAAGCCACCACCGATCCATTTAAAGTCTCGTCGTTCGAAAAGCGCCTGCGGCGCTCCAAGATTCAACAGCATGATCACAAAGAGGAAGAGAACCATGATCGCGCCGGTGTAGACGACGATCTGAGTGATTCCCAACATCTCGCAGTTCAGCGTGAAGTAGATGAACGCGAGCATGAAAAAGTTGAGAACCAGGCATAGGGCCGATCGAACAGCGTTCGAGAACGCGATCACCCCGATCGCCGCGACTGCCGCGATCGTTGCAAGAACGCCGAACAGAATCAAGTTGCCCGCTGAGAAGCTTGAGGGATCCATTTAAACTGCAGCCTCCGTTGGGGTCGGCGCATTGCTCGTGCGAGGGGCGGGATCAACCAGTCGCACCTCTCGCTCGACCAACTCCTTCTTGGATTCTCTACCAAAGCGAAGGATCGAAGCATACAGTCCGACGACGATGATCAGGCCTGCGACGGCGGCAATCCATCCAGCGATTGGACCGTATACCTTCGTCAGCATGATCCAGAGCGCAACCACGATGAAATTCGCAGTCGCAAGCGGCAATAGGTTCTTCCAACCTAAAGACATGAGCTGGTCGTAACGAAGCCTTGGCAGGGTGGCACGAAGCCAGACGTAGACGCTGATCCCGAACGCGCATTTACTCAGAAACCAGAGCGCAGGGAGCACCGGACCGTTGTTGATCCAGGCGAGCGCGGGTATGGCCTCAAATCGAATCGGTAGAGGGAAGTTCCATCCACCAAGGAAGACCGTAGCAAAGATGCCCGAGAAGACAAACATCGCCGCATACTCACCCATGAAGAACACGGCGAACTTCATGGAGCTGTATTCCGTGTGGTAGCCGGCGATCAGCTCGTTTTCCGCTTCGGGCAGATCGAAGGGTGCCCTATTGGTTTCAGCAATCATGCAAATAAGGAAGACGCAAGCGGCCACGAAACCGTAAGGGGTGAGAATGAACCAGTTTTGAATGTAAGGAACTGCGCCCCAAAGCGGCTGGCTCTGCGCATGCACCATGTCGGTCATCCGCAGAGAGCCGTTTGCAAGTACGATGCAGGCGAGGGACATGCCCATCGCCAGCTCGTAGCTGATGAGTTGAGCCGAAGCACGCAGACCTCCCATCAGCGAATACTTGTTGTTCGAAGCATAACCAGCAAGCACCACCCCGTACACACCCAAAGAAGAGATCGCGAGCATGTAAAGCACCCCGATGTTTGCGTCTGACACGGGCGTAATATTTCGCCAGGGACCGAACGGCAGGGTGGCACCCAAGGCAAAGGCAGGAAAGAGTGCAATTGCGGGTGCGATGAAATAGATCACCCGGTCGATGGATGCTGGGGTGATGTCTTCCTTGAAAAATAGCTTGACCCCATCCGCTATCGGTTGAAGAAGCCCCCAGAAACTCTTACCCCGAAGGAAGCCGGGGAGCCATTTTGCGTTCTTTGGGAGAGTTCCAACTCGGTTCGGGCCGATTCGGTCCTGCATCCAACTCAGTAGTCTTCGTTCCCACCAGATCAATCCTGGAACGAGCAACAGGATTGGGACAACGAGGAGCAGGGTTCGTCCCAATGCACTAAGCACATCCTGCAAGGCTGGATTCAAATTTTGCAACCAAGTCAGCATGTTTCGCGATTCACTTTACCTTTTGACACCTAAGACCTGCCAGCCGTTTAAACCCTTGCCAACTCTTTAGCTGGCTTTAGAATCGTTCCCTCAGTTCCAGAGAGCTCGTGATATTGCACGTCTTCAAACTGCGGATGAGCCGCCCGAATCATGTCCATCACTTCACCCGGATTGAACAGAGGCCGCTCACCTTTCAAGCGCAGTGCCAGTTCACTAAAAACGCGCCAAGCTGGTTTTGCGTCGCCTTTGACAGGGAGCACCGGGTCCATGCGTTGAACGCGCCGCTCGATGCTGGTCCAGGTGCCTTCCATCTCCGCGGGAGCTGGCATTGGCAGGATCACGCTCGCGTAGTTGGCCGCCTCAGATTCGCTATGTCCTTGGAACACGAGGAAGGGAACTGTTTCCAGAGCCTCGCGTACTGTCGCGGCATCGAGGTGACTCTCAAAGGGATCACAACCCATCAGCCATAAGGCATTGAAGCGGCCGCTTGCGCACCCGTCGAGAATTTGGTCGGTGTTCGAGCCAGTCGTGGGGGTAAACCCAAGCTCTTCCGCTCCCTGCGAATTCGCATGGAGACCGTAGACGCTCAACGATCCGCTCGCAGAGAGCACCTCCAAAGTTTCTTGTGCGCCCAAATCGTTGTAAAGCCGCTGCGTCGCGATGATTGCTGCTTCGCCCCCGGAAAGCATCTCTCTCACCGCCTTCAAACTGCCAGCATCGAATCCAGTTGCGCCAGCCTCTCCCGTGCGGAGCGCCTTAGCCGCATCCAAAGCGCCTCCCGGCTGGTACCGGAGAACGACTTCAGCAAAGGCATCTGCGTCGGTTGGACCTTCGCTGACCACCGCAATCCGCGCGCTATGCAGCGTGTGCGCTTTTCGGACTCGCAGAAAGAGGATTGGCTCCTCGTCCGCAAGAGATGATCCAAAAATGACGATCACCGGTACCTTCTCGTACTCGTCGATGCGCCTTTGCTTGAGGTTTAGCCTTGACCGTTCCTCTCTAGTCGGAAGGTAGCGCTGGAAACGGTAATCCACATGGTCGCTCCCAAAGATGTTGCTGAACGTTTGGCGAGCGATGAAAAGGTCTTCGTTCGAGTTCTTAGCCCCTCCCAAGAGCGCGACTTCTCCATGAAAGGCTTTACGTATCTCGTCGTAGGCTTCGGGCCAACTTGACTGAACGAGCGCGTCGCCACGTCGCACCAACGGCTTCGTCAGCCGCGTATCGCTGTTGTAATAGTCGTGTCCGAATTTGCCTCTGTCGCAGGTCCACTCTTCATTGACTGACTCGTTGATTCGCCCATTAATTCGCACCATTCGATTAACCCGGTGGTCGAACCAGATGCTGCAGCCGTTGGAACACTCCGCGCAGATCGCCGGCTTCGTCTCCAAATCCCAGGGCCTTGCGCGGAACCGGTATTTCGCGCTGGTCAGCGCTCCGACCGGACAGATCTCGATCACGTTTCCGGAGAACTTGGAGTCGAAGTCGGTCATCTCGAAAGTTGAAGGCTGCATCGAGGCTCCGCGGAAACGAAATGCCAGTTGGGCATCACCCGAAATTTCTTCCGTGAAGCGAACGCAGCGCCCGCATTGAATGCAGCGCTCCAAATCCAGCGTGACGTACTGGCTCAGCGGAAACGCCTTTGGAAGATGGCGCTTGAGCTCCACGAACCGAGATGTCGAGGGCCCATAAAATAGGGTGTTGTTTTGGAGGGGACATTCGCCGCCGCGATCGCAGATCGGGCAGTCGAGCGGGTGATTGATGAGCAGAAACTCAAGAACGCCTTTGCGATCCCTGTGCACCATCTCGGTGTCCGTGTAAATCGCCATTCCTTCGCTTGCGGGCAAAGTGCAGCCCGCCTGCGGCTTGGGCATCTTCTTAATCGTTCCGTCTGGTCCCTTGAATCCAACCTCGACAAGGCACATGCGGCACATGCCGACTGGCTTCATCCGTGGGTGATAGCAAAATATTGGGATTTCCAGACCCAGCCGTTTAACGGACTCGACGATCAGCTCCCCTTTGGGAACCTGAATTTCGATGTCGTTGATCTGAATCGTAACGAGCTCTGGTTGGGCGACCGCTGCCATGCGGCTATCAGTTTAACTTATTCGCTATTCACCTGTATTCCGAAGCTGTGGTGATCTCCGCAATTCTTGCGCCGTCCAAACTTGGTTCGTCTCTGTCAATGAGTGGATCTGACGACGACTGGCTGTTCGTTGGATGTGTGGGAACTCGATCGCTTATGCAAGTGATCTTGCGTAGAGCCAAACGAGGTTAAACTTCGCCGATTCCTTCCGCCTTTAAATCCACCTAATCAAGCATGCTGCCCGCATCCTGATCGCAATTGGGGCGTGAGTTCATTTTCAACGGCATTTATTGCGCAACAACACGCAACGAAGGTTGAGCAGTTTCGCCTCCAATAACGTCAAAATTATTACAAAGAGGCTCAAAGGCTGTATTGCTCTCCCCTTGACAGCATGCGAGCCTTTTTCCACGTCTGAAGGACTCAAATTCTAGCGTGTAACTCCGCTATACTTAGGTGTGAAATCACCCTTTGACTCGGATCGCTTAAAGGAAGAGTGTGGGGTATTAGGAGTCTTCACTCCCGATCAGGAAGCCGCCCGCGTCGCGTTTTTCGGCCTCTTTGCGCTCCAGCATCGGGGTCAAGAATCTGCTGGCATCGCGGTAAGCGACGGCACCAGCGTCCGCATGCACAAGGACATGGGCCTGGTCAGTCAAGTCTTCAACGAGGACGCGCTGCAGTCTCTACCGGGTCATATGGCGGTCGGCCACACCCGCTACAGTACAACCGGGGCGAGCGTCTTGCGCAATGCTCAGCCACTGTATTGCCAATCTCTAGTCGGAGACATCGCGCTCGCCCACAACGGCAACCTTATTAACGCGCGAGAGCTTCGTATACAACTGCAGTCTCAAGGCGAGATCTTTGAAACGACGAGCGACACCGAGCTGATGGCGCGAATCTTCGTCCGAAACATCGATAAGGGTCCAGAACATGCGGTTGCGGAAATCATGCGACTCGTGAAAGGCGCTTACTCGTGCACGGTTGTGACACCCCACATGCTAATCGGATTTCGCGATCCTGCCGGAATTCGACCGCTCTCAGCGGGTCGGGTCGGCTCGTCCGGCTACATGGTCGCAAGTGAAACTTGCGCTTTCGGTCCAGTCAATGGAGAGCCGGAACATGAGCTAGAACCCGGCGAGATGGTGATTATCGACTCGCAAGGCATGAGATTTGCATGCGGCGCACAAGCGGATTGCAAGGCGATGTGCTTATTTGAGTTCATCTATTTCGCGCGGCCAGACTCGCACATGTATGGTCAATTGCTTTACACCGCACGGGAAAAAATGGGTCGAAACTTGGCGCGAGAACACGGCGTGGTCGCCGATGTCGTCGTGCCGGTGCCCGACAGCGGCATTCCCGCAGCCATCGGCTACAGCCGAGAAAGCGGGATTCCGTTTCGAGAGGGGATGACGAAGAGTCGATATATCCACCGAACATTCATCGCGCCAGACCAGCGCATGAGGGAGCGCGGGGTCAGGATGAAGCTAACTCCTCTCGTGGAGCATATCCAAGGGAAACGCGTCGTTCTCGTCGATGACAGCATCGTGCGTGGCACCACCACCAAGCAAATTGTTAAGATGATGTTCGAGTCGGGAGCCACTCAGGTTCATGTCAGGATCACGGCACCTCCGATCACCAACCCCTGTTTTTATGGCATCGACATGGCGAGCAAAGGGGAACTGGCGGCTGCAAGGATGAGTATCGAAGATCTTCGTCGAGAACTGGGAGCAACGACCCTCGGCTACCTTTCCATCGAAGGAGCGGTCGAGGCAGCTGGCAAGCCAAAGGACAATTTCTGTCTCGCCTGCTTCACCGGAAAGTATCCCATTCCCATTCCTGGTGAGGTTCAGAAGCACGCCTTCGATGATCCGCCCGATGTGGGCGAAATGGGTGCCTTCGACCAAGCGGGACACGAACTGCAAAACAATCCGCCTTTGGAACCGTCTCAGCTATAAATGTCGAAGCTCGTCACATGTGCCGGAGTGCTCCTAAGCTTGTTTGCCGCCTCCCAGCTCGTCGCGGATGCGCGACCGGCTTATGCGAAGAAGGAAGGCAAAACGTGCGGCTACTGCCACTTAAACCCCGCCGGAGGTGGAGAACGAACCTTTCGCGGGATGTTTTATGGTGCCAACGATCTGAGTTTCGCCAATTTTGCTGAGAAGCGCGAAGCATCAGTCGCCGGCGCAGTTCAGGATGCAATGGGCGCAAAGGCGGCCGCCACGATCGGGTACGTCGGAAACGTAAGCGGACCTGCCTTCCGCCAAGTCGGATTGGCCGCACTGCATGGTCCAGTGATCGTCCTCTTTCTGGACAAAACGTCTGACGCCGCAAAAGACGCGATCGCGATTCTCCGCGCTTTCTCGGAATCTTACGGCAAAACCTTTACGGCCCTCGCAATTCTGGAAGGATCGGAGACGGATGCCCTCAGGGCCACGGAAGAGCTCGGCTCTAAACTACGCGTCCTGCCCGACGATGGAAGCGCGGCGAAAAAGTTTGGCGCAAAGCTTGGCTTCGATTTCCTCGTTATGAACAAGCTTCAGGAAGATCCGACCGTTATCGCGGGCTTCTCGAAGGCAAATCTGGATTCGGCTGTCCAAAAGCTCGCCGGGTTTGGTTTACCCCTACCGCCGCACGACTTCAACAAGGCTCCTGAGAGTCCCGTTCGTGGCGGCCCGCTCATGAGAAGCTAAATGCCTTCATAATCTCGCCATGTCATCGGCGATCCTAGTCTTTCCCGAGGTCCTGCAAATCTCCGGATTGATCGATGAGGTGCCCCACATACGGGAGATCTCGCGCCACAGTTCTCTTTTAAGGGTGGCGACTCGACCACATCTATTGAGACCCGAGGCCGAGTACCTGGGCCTCATGCCTGACGAGGGGCAACTTCAACCGGGACCCCTCATGCTTGCCGCCTTGAAGACGGATCCACCGGACGCTTCAACTCAATTTGTGGTAAGCCTCCTTTCCCTTGAAGAAGGGGGTGTCAGGGAAGTCACCGCATGTACCTCTCAGGAGAGAGACGAAATTCTCCGTATCGCGACGCGGCTGAACACCAAATTGCTGACCATCCTGTCCGGGAGTTCCCTCGACACATTCACCGGCTCCGTCTCCATGAAGGCTGGTTTGGTGCTCGAGCGTCTGGGCGAAGGCAGGACTACTTCTGCAATTGAGATCCTTGAGCGCCAAACCTTCCAGGGTTTGCTTCCACAAGGCGTTGGGGAGAATGACCTTCGACGACTGATCGATGATTCCGTTAATCTTCTAGGCGAATGCGAGCTTAATCGCCGAAGACTCGATGAGGGAAAGCCCCCGATCAATCTCCTTTGGCCGTGGGGCGGGGGCATACGATATCGAGTGCCGAACCTTGCGTTAAGATATGGGCACCCCTTCTCTGTGTACACGACCAACTGGCGAATGGTGGGTTTAACCCGCCTGGCTGGACAAAGGGCTCTGCCGTTTCCCGGCTTCGGTGGCGGCCTCGGGTTCGACTTTGAATCGTTAGCGCGGGAACTAACAAGTTCCGTCGGCCAAGCCATTGTCAGTTTCGATCAGTTCACTCCACTGTGTTGCAACAACTTATTTGAAGAAGCTCGATGGCTACTGGAGAAGATAGGCTCGCATGTCATTGCGCCGTTGGCAGAAAGCGGTCCCCTTCATCTGATTTTCCCGACCCAGGCTGGTGGTCTGGCCCTCACCTTCGACCCACGTAATCCGCAGAGCAACATGATTTCACTTGGTTTGGAGGCAGCGGATGATAAGAAGGTGGTCGAGCAAGGACTGGATGGTTTGATGCGTTCGCTGCTCAGTTAAGCCTTGTAGAATGGAGTCGTGATCAGCCGACTTGCCGTAGCTCTGGCCCTTTTGCCTGGACTTGTCCTTGCGCAACTCACGCCGAGGGAGAAAAAGGGCGTAGATGACGCGCTGTTGGTCGGCAACTACACACGCACCGACCTCCAGTACGAGCGCAAGCCGTTCAACGACAAATACCGATTGCCGCTGGAAAATCTTTCCCTAGATAAACCGTTGGAGGCGGCCGACTCTTTGATGGTCTTTCACCAGCGAGGCAAGTCGACTAAGTTGTCGGATTTGATTGCGGCGGCTCGGACATTGGGTTTGAATGATCCAGAAAAGTTCCAAGTATTCACCTCCCATAAGGAGGCTGATCCGAACCTGAGCAAACTGCCCGCTCCCCTCCGCTCGCCGGTCAACCGGATCGTTCATGCGGTCACCGATTGTAACGAAATGGTAAAGGGCGCTCTTTCGAAATTGAGTTCGGAAGAAGCGCGATACCTCATCGAAACCCTGCCTCTATACGCGAATGAGGAACCAAGTATCAAATTCGGCTATACCACGCGTTCCTCCTACGACCCTGCAAAGATTCTCCAGCTGATCGACAAGATCGACCTGCCGAGCCTGCGCCTAGCGGCCCATTTGCTTGCCATCAGTGTTGAGCAGGTAAGACCTGAGCTTGAGGCCGCTGCGCGAAAGACCACCGCGCCCCTCTCAATGAAGATCCGACTAAACGGATTGGTCGTCGATATCGGAGGTATTGAGAACAACGTCCACGAGGCAAAGGATGCGGTGATCTCGATCGATCTCGGCGGAGACGATATTTATCGCGGCAGGCACGCCGCGGGAATCGGTTACTCCAGCGTGCTGATCGACCTGGGTGGTAACGATACATTTGATCTTCCCGACCTCAACCTCGGCTGTGGAATCTTAGGGGTAGGTTTGGCCTTCGACTATGGTGGACACGACCTATTCCGCACGAAATCCCTGTCACTTGGCTGCGGACTCGCGGGCGTCGGGGCTCTCTACCGCGAAGGCGGGAAGGACACTTATGAGTCCATCAGCCTTTCGCAAGGCTTCGGCGAATTCGGGATCGGCATTCTCGAAGATACAGCCGGAGATGATCGCTACGACCTGAGTTACAACGGACAAGGAGCAGGTCGTACCGGCGGCATTGGCTGGCTAGACGATCTCAAAGGCGACGATGTATATCGAGCCGGAGGCCTTATTCTCAACTCGCCCCTGTTCGAGAACGTCCACTACTCCAACGCGCAGGGCTATGGCAGCGGTTACCGGGAAGACACGGGCGGAACCAGCGGAGGCATTGGCATGCTGACCGACTTCGAAGGAGACGATTCTTATCTTGGTGAAACCTACTGTCAAGCCGCGAGTTACTGGTTCTCAATAGGAACCCTCTTCGACGAATCCGGGAACGACACTTACTCGGCGTATCATTACGCGCAGGCAAGCGCGATGCACATGACGTCTGCGTATCTCTTCGATCTGGCAGGAGATGACGCTTACGTCGTTAAATTTGGTGCGGGACAATCCATCGGCCATGACTACGGGGTTTCTTTCCTTTTAGATCGCGCGGGCATGGACCTATACGCTTCGCATGACAGCCGCCCAGCGACCGGGAACGCCAATGGGTTGGCTATATTTATCGACGCGGCCGGAGACGACCGTTATTTTGGTGCACCCGCAGCCGGAAATCCCGCACGCGGAAGTGGATCGCTTGCCGTGTTTTGCGACCTTGGTGGGAGCGACATTTACTCGCGCGGACTGAATGATGATCAGGCGACGGCAGGCGAATCGTGGGCGGTCGCGGTAGATGAGCCGTCTGCCTTGACGAGCGCGCCTGCAGCTCCGACGGATGGGTCGGGTGAAATTCAGAAGCCTGTACCTGGCTCGATTCCCGCTCCATCTGACGAAGCATTGGCCCTTCTATATCGGAAAGCCACTCAATGGGGAGTCGGTACGGCACTAAAGGAAGTCGCCGAGAGCAATGCGCACCTGATCGGAATCGGTTTGCCAGCCGTCAAGTGGATGATCGACAAACGCTTGGCCACTGCATCTCGCCTCGAAGTGCGTTCGTTTGTGGCGGTGATCAATGGTGTGGGGCCGGAAGCCCGGGCTCTCATCGCGCCCAAGGTGGCGAGTGACAATTTAGACGAAGCTCGGGTCGCTCTTGGCATTGTGATGGATGGCAACATGAAACAAGCCGCTCCTTATATTCCGATCGCTCTCTCCAAGCCGCAACTCGCTCGTAGCGCAGCGCGAGCCGCCGGTGTCCTTGGAAGCCGTGAAAGTGTCGCGACGCTGCTGCCTCTGACCGTTAGCGACGACAATATTCTGGCCCTGAACGCCACGCTTGCCTTAGGCGCACTCGCCGACCCGCAATCTTTGACCACCGGTGAAGCGCTCCTTCAATCGGATCAACTCCCCATTCGAAAGGCGGCGATCGACCTCGTTGCGAAATTCCCGGTAGAAGGGGGCGAATTCGCACGCCGTCAATTGAGTGGCGGATCCGACCGTCAAATACGAGATGCCATTGAAATTCTGGGCAAAATTGGTGGACCTGAAAATATCAAGGCCATTGGGACGATGCTGGATCACCCGTCCGCTAGTGTGCGCATAGGTGCACTGCTCGCGTTAGATCATCGCGTTCCAAGTGAACTGCGGCCAACGGTTTCGAAACTTCAAAATGATGCTGATCCGCTCGTCAGATCGGTAGCGGCCCGTATCGACTTAGGAAGATGATGATTCTCTCCGTCTTTGCCATCACGGTTCTGCACCAAAGTGTGCGGGACTTGGAGGTTGCCACGGGTAAGAATCCGACTGCCGCCAATTACCGTCGGCTGGCAGACGCGTACGTTTCAGCTGAAGACTTCCAACGCGCGTCTGCCGCATTCTTTAAGGCCAGCACGCTCTACGCTCGCCTCGGAGACTTCAACGCCGCGAAGGTTCTTCAGAGTCAGGGGCAGCGTTATGAAACCAAAATCGATATCTTCTTCGAAAAAGCGGCAACGGACCCCGGATACGCCTTGGCCAAATTTGAACCGAAAGCAGGCTGCTACATCGGAGCGTTCATCGACCGTGAGGACGCCCTAACCCGCAGCTTTGTTGGGAATGGTCAGACGCATCGCGATCCGTTCGACTTCGACCAGGCGGTAGGGAAGAAGCATGCCATATACTTCACTTACCTCGCATACGGTAGGCCCTTTCCTCAACTGTGGATTAGCCGCCTAAAGAGTCGTGCCGCCTCGGCACAAATCGCGTGGGAACCGCGATCGACGACGATGGTGCGGGACGACCAGTATCTCCGAAACTTCGCCGCAGACTGCAAGGCGAGTGGTGTTCCAATTTTCCTAAGGTTCGCTGGGGAGATGAATGGCGACTGGACACCCTACAATGGAGATCCGATCGGATATAGAAAGATGTTTCAGACTGTGGCCAAGGTGATGCACGAGGACGCTCCGAACGTGGCGATGGTGTGGTGTCCGAATGAAGTGCCCGAGGGTGAGATCACGAATTACTTTCCAGGCGATGAGGCGGTGGATTGGGTGGGCATCAACTTCTATTCAGTGCTCTTTAACGACGGCAACCGCGCTCGCGGCGCCGAATGGAGGAACCCTTCGGATGCTCTGAAGTTTGTCTACAACACGTACTCCCCGAAACATCCCATCATGATCGGCGAATGGGCGGCAAGTCATCTATCCATCGTGGACGCAGTCCAGCGGCCTGATTTTGCAATTAACAAAATTGGCCAGCTTTACGCGGCCTTGCCTCGCCTCTACCCCCGAGTCAAAGCAGTCAACTGGCTCAGCATGAACACGATTGAACACGCCATGCCGGGAAGGCAGTTGAACGACTTTTCCCTCATGAGCGACAGCACTGTATTTGACAAGTACAAGGAAAGTATTAGCTCGGACTACTACTTGAACATGGTGCTCCCCAAAATCACGTCTCCAATCGAATTTGCGCCGCTAACGAGTAGCACAACCTTGAGCGGGAAGGTCAAGCTGAGTGCGGTGGTGAAGTCTTACGAGCAGCGCCCCTCCGTGGTGTGGGACGTGAACGCAAATCCTTCAAGCCCTAAGACTGACGTCGGAACTTACGAGGCGACCGTCGATACGAAGCGATTGGGCACGGACGAAGCCAGAATTTCGGTGATCGTCAAAGATTCCAAAGGTCGCACTGCCGCGGTGAAGGAAGTGACAGTTAAGCTGAAAAACTAGGAGCCGACCGTCAGGTGCTGCTCATCCTCCTGGGAGGGAGCCATGGTTGGAGCAATGTTCAGCGCACTCCTTTCTTCCGCATTTTCTTGAATTGTTGAGACGATTCGATCAGTCATTACTTTGGCCGCTGCGTGGCCCCTGTTCACGAGGAATTTGAAAGCGAGAGTGGCGGCGGTGAGTAGCGCTGCAGCGATCCCAACACCCAAGAGAGGCTGGCTGCCATGGCTCATAACCCCGACTGTAACCGCGGAGGCAAAGATGGCGGGGTGGAAGGTGACAAGGTAGGCGAAAAGTGGATTTGACTTCACATCCACTTTCGTGCGGCCGTTTCTGGAAACCACGTTAAGGTGGGCAAAGGAACTTCCAGTCCAAGCCTGACCAGAGAGAGTGCGCCCCACTTGCTGCAGGCCGCTTCTCCGTCCAGTACTGGTCGATTTTGCCTGCGCTGTTATCAAGTCGAAGTCCTCAGGATCGAGTTCAGTTTCGACCACGCGTTGAAACTCTTCGGTTAAATTGAATTTGCCTTTGGTATTTTGAACGGTGCCCGATTCGGAGATCGCTTGCTCAAGAAACTTCGGATCAATACCTATCTCTGCCGCGATTCTTCCTAGCTCGTCACCCGTCACACCTGGTCGGTAATCCTGGTGACTCGCTTCCTGAAGCTCGACGGCGCGACGAACCAGCGCTCCCACTTCCTGCTCGCTGAACAATCGAGTTTCACCCACGAATATATTGTACGACGCTGGTATTCTAATGAGGGTCAGACAATCTTGAAACGATTCCTCGTCCTAAGTGACGGAACCATCTACGAGGGCCAGCCGCTGGGCGCCGAGGTTGACGGTGTTGGTGAAGTCGTTTTTAACACCGGAATGACCGGCTACCAAGAGATCTTGACCGATCCCAGCTACGCGGGCCAGATCGTACTCCTCACCTATCCTCTGATTGGCAACTACGGAATTAACGAGGAAGACTTCGAATCTGATCGAATTCAGCCAGCCGGACTCGTGGTGAAAGAGGCATGCGCCGTTCCCTCAAATTGGCGAGCGACCAAATCCCTGGATCAGTTGCTGATCGAACGCGGAACGCCCGCGATTCAAGGGGTGGACACGCGCGCGATTACGAAGCATATACGTTTAGGCGGCGTTTCCATGGGTGTCATCTGCAGCGATGTCGACGCTGGGCTTAAGAAGATCGAACAAACGAAGGAGTATGACGACACCGATTTCGTCCTCAGCGTGACAACTCGCGCGCCCTACAAGTGGGGCAGGGAGGGGCGAGAATCGATCGACGCCCCTGAAGACTCCGATGGTCGGAAGCGTCTCGTGGTCCTCGACTGTGGGCTGAAATATAACATTCTTCGACGTTTCTGGGCAGCCGGATGCCGACCGATCGTAGTAGCAGCAACTGCTACTAGTGAAGAGATACTCGCTTACCGGCCAGACGGTATTCTGCTCAGCCCCGG
>JAEVZK010000135.1 GCA_023392285.1 Armatimonadota bacterium
CTTCGATTCTTTAATGCCTTTGGAACGCGGCAAGCGCTTTCCAATCCGTATACCGGAGTCCTGGCGATCTTTGGCTCCCGCTTTCTCAACAACAATCCGCCGCTCATCTTTGAAGATGGCCAGCAGCAGCGAGACTTCGTGAGCGTCAAGGATGTTGCACGTGCGTCTCGCCTCGCGTTGGAGACGGAAGGGGCCGTTGGAACCGCACTGAATATTGGCAGTGGGCGCAGCTACACCATCGAGGAGACTGCGCGTAAGGTCGCTGCGGCGATGGGGAAGGAAGGAATCGAGCCGGAAATCTGTGGGAAATATCGCGTGGGTGACATTCGGCACTGCTTCCCGGACATCAGTTTGGCCCGAGAGAAACTCGGATACGAGCCGCAGATCATGCTCGACGACGGCTTGGAGGAGTTGGCCGAATGGCTCGAAAAGCAGACGGCGGAGGACAAGGTCGACAAGATGCGAGAGGAATTGGCAGCCAGAGGTCTTACCGTATGAGCAAGGCGACCTTAATCTGCGGCGGAGCTGGCTTCATCGGCACCAACTTGGCTCATCGGCTTGCGAGTCAAGGTGGCCAAGTGATCCTCTATGACAATCTCTCAAGACCGGGAGTTGAAAAGAACCTCGAATGGTTGAAGGCGGAGCACGGGCATCGCCTTGAGGTCCATGTCGCCGATATGTTAGACCGCCGGTCACTGAGAAAAGCGGTCGCTGGAGCGGACCAAGTTTTTAACTTTGCCGCTCAGGTGGCGGTAACGACGAGCTTGGTCGATCCCATCGACGACTTCGAAAGGAACGCGCGAGGGACCCTGAATTTGCTCGAAGAAATTCGGCGCATGGATCAGCCTCCATCGCTCATCTTTACCTCGACCAACAAGGTTTACGGAGGATTGGAGGACGTCTCGCTGAAGCTGCGTGGCGAGCGGTATGAGCCGGAAGATTCACTGATCAGTCGATACGGCATCAGCGAAAAGCGGCCGCTTGATTTCCACAGTCCTTATGGGTGCTCCAAAGGCTGTGCGGATCAGTACGTGCTCGACTATGCGCGCTCTTTCGGCTTGAAAACGGCAGTCTTTCGAATGAGTTGCATCTATGGGTTCCACCAGTGCGGGAACGAGGATCAAGGGTGGGTTGCCCACTTCCTCATCAAGGCCCTCCAAGGCGAGCCGATTACGATTTACGGCGATGGAAAACAGGTTCGGGACATTCTTTTCGTTGAAGATTTGGTGGATGCCTTTCTGCTGGCGCAATCGAACATCGAGGAGGTGAGGGGCCAAGCGTTCAATATTGGCGGCGGCCCGAGCAATACGGTCAGCCTCCTCGAACTCTTAGACGTGATCGAAAAGCTCGATGGCCGCAGGCCACGGGTCGCCTTCGATGGCTGGCGAACGGGAGATCAACGGTGCTACATCTCGGACACCAGGAAATTCAGGCTGGCGACCGGTTGGAAACCCCGGTATTCCGCACCTGAAGGAATCGAAGCGCTGTATCGGTGGCTGGGCGGAGAGGCTTCCGGTACGGTTCCGACGCTGAAGGGCGAGGTGCCTGCCTGATGGGGAAGTCGATTCGGGCTGCAGTCATTGCGGCTCCCGGCAAAGTCGAGATTCAAAGGGTCGAGGTTCCATCACCTGGTGAGCACGAGCTTCTGGTCAAGCTCATCGGCTGCGGCGTCTGTGCATCAAACATTCCGCCTTGGGAAGGTAGAGAGTGGTTCAGCTATCCACTTGAGCCTGGCGGCCTCGGGCATGAAGGCTGGGGAGTCGTCGAGGCAGTGGGGTCGAACGTTAGCGACTTCCGGGCCGGGGATAAAGTTGCCTTTCTCGGGCAGCATTCATACGCTGAATACGATCTAGTGGATGCTTCGTCCGCCATAAAGGTGCCTGAAGAGTTGGGGGATATGGGTTTTCCCGGCGAACCTCTCGGCTGCGCAATGAATATTTTCTCACGCTCGAGGGTGAAGGCGGGGGACACGGTGGCAATCGTCGGCATCGGCTTTCTTGGAACGCTGCTCGTTCAACTCTGCGTTAGCGCGGGAGCCCGGGTCATCGCTCTCGATCGAAAGCAATCGTCGCTCGATGTTGCGAAGGAAGCGGGTGCAGCCGAAACCGTGCTCATGGATGATCACTGGAGGGTCATCGAGCAAGTGAAGCACCTTACTGACGGCACGTTCTGCGATGTGGTGATCGAGGCAACCGGAAAACAATGGCCGCTCGATCTGGCCGCGGAACTCTGCAAGGAAATGGGCCACCTTGTGATTGCTGGATACCACCAAGATGGGTTGCGTCAGGTGAACATGCAGCTCTGGAACTGGCGCGGTCTCGACGTGACGAATGCGCACGAACGGGAGCCTCAGAAATACATCGATGGCATGAGTGCTGCCGCAAGGGCATGCGTGGAGGGTCGAATCAAGCCCAGTCCGCTGTTCACGCATAGCTTCCCTCTCGACAGATTGGGCGAGGCTCTCGATATGACGAAGGATCGGCCAATTGGATTTATGAAAGCGGTCATCTATATGGAGGGCTCTGCTCATGAAGATCCTGATCACCGCTGACACGATCGGAGGAGTCTGGACTTACGCGGCTGATCTGGCAAACGGTCTGGCCGCGAAGAATCACCAAGTGACCCTTGCGACGATGGGCCGTCCGCTATCGAGCGACCAGTGGCAGGACGTGAGCGGGATTGACCTTTTCGAGAGTGCGTACAAGCTGGAGTGGATGGAAGACTCTGCAGACGATGTATCTGCGGCGGGAACCTGGTTGAAAAAGATCGAGCACAGTCTTGGCCCCGACTTGATTCATTTCAATCATTATTTCCATGCCTCTTCCGGCTGGAGTGTTCCGGTGGTAACGGTCTGCCATTCGTGCGTCGGTTCATGGTGGCAGGCGGTAAAAGATGAGAAGGTTCCCGCGCACCTGGACGGATACTCGGAATCTGTGCGAAGCGGGCTGCAATGCTCGGACTTGGTTGTCGCCCCCACGCAAAGCATGTTGGCATGCGCAGAACGGTTATACGGTCCCTTTGACCGTAGCATGGTGATACCTAATGGCCGCGATCTGCGCCGATTTGCTCCTGCCGAGAAGGAGAACATCATCTTTGCGGCTGGACGCATTTGGGACGAAGCGAAGAACCTTCGTCTGCTCGCGGAAATCGCGCCCACTCTGCCCTGGCCGGTGAGGCTGGCTGGCGAAGGCGAGATATCCGGAGCGAACTTGCAGGCATTGGGACGGATCACGGCCGACCAGGCTGCTAGAGAAATGTCACGCGCCTCAATTTACGCTTTGCCAGCATTGTACGAACCCTTCGGACTCTCCGTTCTTGAGGCAGCAGCTTCGGGTTGTGCTCTCGTATTGGGTGATATTCCTTCGCTACGGGAAAACTGGGAGGGTGCCGCAGTCTTTGTCGATCCGCATTCCCCCGAAGACTGCAAAGAGGCACTGGTCGGCCTCATTGAAGATTGTAAACGGCGGGCCGAACTTGCCCAGGAAGCGATTGCGCGATCTATGAACTTCGGCATTGCACCATTTGTCGATGCATATGAACGCGCCTATCGAGAACTCCTTGGCGTTCACCATCCCGGGAAGGCGGTGGCGCTATGAAGTTTGTGATCTTCTGCCACTCGCTCGTGTCGGACTGGAATCACGGCAACGCGCACTTCCTGCGAGGAATCGTAACCGAGCTGCAAGAGCGTGGCCACAAGGTGGAAGTCTATGAGCCTGAGAACGCTTGGAGTCGGCAGAACTTGCTGCAAGATGCCGGTCCGAAAGCGGACGAGGGCTTCGGCAAGAAGTATCCAACCCTGAGCTCGGCCACGTACAACCTCGAAACTCTCGATCTGGATATGGTTCTTGCGAACGCGGACGTGGTGATCGTGCACGAGTGGAATGATCACGCATTGGTGAAAAGCATTGGAGAGCATCGTGAGCGGACCGCTAAGTACAAGCTGCTGTTTCACGACACCCACCACCGCAGCGTCACGGAGGAGGCGAGTATGTCTAAATACGACCTCTCTAGCTATGATGGCGTGCTCGCGTTTGGTGATGTGATCCGCCGCCGATACCTTTCTATGGGCTGGGCAAGGCGCGCGTGGACTTGGCACGAAGCCGCCGATTTACGGGTTTTCCATCCTCTGCAAGCGGAAAAGGAAGGAGACTTGGTCTGGATCGGGAATTGGGGAGATGAGGAACGCACTGAAGAGCTTCACGAGTTCTTAATCGGACCCGTCAAGCGACTCAGCCTCAAGGCCAAAGTCTATGGCGTGCGGTATCCGTCGCATGCGATCGAGGCGCTGCGCCAGAGCGGAATCGAATATGGCGGCTACCTGCCGAATTTTATGGCTCCTGAGGTGTTCGCCCGTTACAAGATGACGGTGCACGTACCGCGGAGA
This sequence comes from Armatimonadota bacterium, assembly GCA_023392285.1. Lineage (GTDB taxonomy): Bacteria > Armatimonadota > Fimbriimonadia > Fimbriimonadales > Fimbriimonadaceae > JAEVZK01. The sequence continues at coordinate 4,385 of JAEVZK010000135.1, forward strand.
CCCTACGTTCAGGCGCTGCCAGGGATTCCCACGATACGTGTCTTCGAGGCGCTCGCATGTGGCATTCCCCTCATTTCAGCTCCTTGGAATGATGCGGAGCAACTGTTCACGCCGGGAAAGGATTTCCTCGTTGCTAAGGATGGAGCGGAGATGGAGGAGCAGATGAAAAGCCTTCTTACGGATGAATCGAAGAGGGGAACCTTAGCCGACCATGGATTGCACACGATTCGCGCGCGGCACACCTGTAGCCACCGCGTGGACGAACTCTTGAAGATTTTGAATGAGATTCCTTCGCCTCAGCAGGAGATGACTGTAAGTTTATGAACATTGCATTTTTTGGGTCCAGCCTGGTTTCCGCTTATTGGAACGGTGCCGCAACCTACTATCGTGGGATCATCAAAGCGATCCATGCCCGAGGCCATCGCGTGACCTTCTATGAGCCCGATGCCTACAATCGGCAGCAACATCGCGACATTCCCGATCCAGAATGGGCGAAGGTCGTGGTTTATAACTGCGAGTCCGAGGGTGCGGTCCGGTCTCACCTGCAGGAAGCCAAATCCGCTGACCTCATTGTGAAGGCGAGCGGAGTCGGCGCATTCGACGAACTCTTGGAAGAGGCGGTCGTCGAGTTGAAAACGTCGCGGAATCTCGTCGCCTTCTGGGACGTCGACGCTCCTGCGACTCTAGACCGCGTTCAAAACAAGGGAGACGATCCCTTTCGGACGTTGATTCCGCAGTACGACTTGATCCTCACATATGGGGGCGGTGACCCGGTCGTGGATGCCTACCGCCAACTTGGAGCAAAGGAGTGTGTCCCCATCTACAACGCACTCGATCCCGAGACTCACCATCCTGTGGCACCTGAAGAGCGATTCGTTTCCGACTTGAATTTTCTTGGCAACCGCTTGCCCGACCGGGAGGCGAGGGTCGAGGATTTCTTTCTGGGTGCAGCGCAGCAACTGCCTGATAAGAACTTCATCATTGGTGGCAGCGGCTGGGGTGACAAACGGATGCCGCCGAACGTGCGGGACGCGGGCCACGTGTTCACCGCGGATCACAATGCGTTCAATTGCTCTCCGAAGGCGGTGCTCAACATCAGTCGGGAGAGCATGGCCAGGTACGGGTTTTCGCCCGCCACGAGAGTCTTTGAAGCGGCCGGAGCTGGAGCGTGCATGATTACCGATTATTGGGAAGGCATCGAGCAATTCCTCGTTCCCGATGAAGAAATTCTGGTCGCCCGTTCTGGCGATGATGTTGTCCAAATTCTTGCCGATCTGAGTCCAGAAAGGGCGAGATCAATCGGCCAGCAAGCTCTCGGAAAAGTTCTTCGCGAGCACACGTACGCTCATCGCGCCGAGAAGCTCGAAGCGGTCTTGGAGAACAGGAGTATCGGCGTTGCCTGAACCTCTGGACATCGTCATTATTGGGCTGTCTATTACCTCATCATGGGGGAACGGCCATGCCACGACATATCGGGGGCTCGTGCGATCTCTCAGCGAGGCAGGGAATCGCGTCCTGTTTCTCGAGCAGGACGTGCCTTGGTATTCAGCCAGCCGCGACCTTCCCAATCCGCCGTACGGAAGAACCGAATTGTACGCGAATCTCGACGATTTGCGAGATCGGTTTCTGGACGAAGTCCGGGACGCCGACGTGGTGGTGGTTGGCTCGTACGTGCAAGACGGAATCGCAGTGGGCGATTGGGTCCAGCGGGAGACTCGCGGCGTTGCCGCATTTTACGATATCGATACTCCCGTCACGCTCGCCAAGCTGCGGGAGGGTGCGTGCGAGTATCTCGAACCACGACAGGTTCGGGATTACGCGCTTTATCTCTCCTTTTCGGGAGGATCGAGTCTGGACATTCTTCGATCAAAATACGATTCGCCCAATCCAAAGCCGCTGTACTGCTCGTTCGATCCAGACCTGTATTTTCCGGTTGAGGCATCGGCTGACTATGACCTCGCGTACATGGGAACGTACAGTGATGATCGTCAGCCGACGCTGGAAGAACTTCTGATCCAACCCGCCAGTCGGTTGGCGGACAAGAAGTTCGCGGTGGCAGGGCCGCAGTATCCCAATCACATCCAATGGCCCCAGAACGTTCGGCGGATCGAACATCTCCCGCCCCAGGAACATCGAGCGTTCTACAATCGGCAGTGCTTCACGCTGAACGTAACTCGCCAGGACATGATTCGAGCTGGGCATTCACCGAGCGTCAGGCTCTTTGAGGCCGCCGCTTGTGGGACGCCGATTATCAGCGACTATTGGGACGGTCTAGGAGAGCTGTTCGAAATTGGCACCGAAATCCTTGTCGCCTCGGGACAAAATGAAGTCATCGAATATTTAACCGGCATTCCAGAAAGCAGAAGACGTCAAATCGGAGCGGCGGGGCGGCAGCGGGTCGTCGCCGAGCACACCTCGGCTCACCGTGCTGAGCAGCTGATCGGCTACGTGCGTGAAGCCGGAAGAGAGAAGGTTTGCCGATGAGAGCAGTAGTCACGGGCGGAGCGGGCTTTCTTGGCTCACACTTAGTCGATCGACTGGTCCACGAGGGGTGGGAAGTGCTGGTGTTCGACAATCTCATCACGGGCGATCGGCGCAATCTTTCGCAGCACGATGGCGACAGCCGTGTGCGCCTCATTGTGCAGGATGTAACACATTTCTTGGAAGTGGAAGAAGACGTTGATTTCGTTTTTCACTTCGCCTCTCCGGCCTCCCCGGTGGATTTCGAACGCTTTCCAATCCAAGTCCTCAAAGTAGGCGCGCTTGGGACTCACAACGCCCTTGGCCTTGCGCTTGCCAAAAATGCCAAGTTCATGCTGGCTTCGACCAGCGAAGTTTATGGAGACCCACTTGTATCGCCTCAGCCAGAAACCTACTGGGGAAATGTAAATCCGATTGGCGTGCGTGGGGTCTACGACGAGTCGAAGCGGTATGCGGAGGCGATGACGATGGCTTATCATCGATATCATGGTGTCGACACTCGTATCGTAAGATTTTTCAATACGTATGGGCCACGCATGCGACTCGACGATGGCCGGGTCGTTCCCAATTTGTTGAATCAGGCAATCAAGGGTGAAGATCTCACCATCTACGGCGACGGATCTCAAACCCGGTCTTTCGGGTTTGTCAAAGACATTGTGGAAGGGGTTTGGCGATTGGCGAACACGGACTTCCACGAACCGGTGAATATCGGAACTCAGGATGAGCGGACGATTCTCGAATTCGCTGAGATTGTGCTTCAGGTCACTCATAGCCGAAGCAAGCTAAAGATGTGTCCACCGCTGCCTGACGACCCTAAGCAGCGACGCCCTGACCTGGCCAGAAATCGCGCAGTGTTGAACGGCTGGGAACCGAGGACGAGATTGGAAGATGGCTTGCGGCTGACTGCGAACTACTTTGAATCGGTGGCTCGAGCGAGTTAGAGACTTGCCAGCGTGAGAACTTTTCAGAATATTGCTTGAAACAGGGAAATGTGAAATCTTTCACCTTTAAATCCTCGTTATACTGGTTAAATGCAAGTTGGAGTGATCAGTTCGACCGGGCTCTTTCGAGATGGACTCGCGGCAATTCTAAGAACAATGGCACCATTCGAAGTGCTGACGTCGGATGGGCCGGTGCGTGACGGAATAAAGTCGATGACCCTCGATCCAGGATCGTTCCTCATTGTCGATCTCGCTGAGGCGGACGACCAGGATGTTAATTTTCTTGAGGGCGTGCAGTTTCTCTCCAATGTCCGGACCATTTTCATCGCCAAAGATGCCAGCCCAGTGACGGGTGATCTGAAAAACGTGCTGCCCCGGAGTGCCACCTCCGACGACCTAAAAAACTTGCTGGTTCAAGAGATGGGTCAACTGCCAGCTCATTACCGCACGGGAAGGGCGAGAGGGCCAGCCGCTCCCGGGTCAAAGAGGCGAGGCCGCCCGAGAGGCAACACCAATGATTTGCCGCTCGCGCCCCGCCAGTATGAAATTGCTCGGCTAATTGCCAGCGGGAAGTCGAACATCGAGGTCGCTCGCATGATGAATATTCAGGAGCAGACGGTGAAGAACGTTATGACCACGATTCTCAAGCGCCTGGGCCTTAGCCATCGACGTGAACTGCCCGGCATCATCCTTGGGAAGAATGACTAGCTTCCTTTCTGCTGGCAGATCCATTTGGCCGCTTCGAGAAGGTTAGCGAAAACCTCCTCTGGCGGAAACTTCCAATCTTCCCAACCTGCGGTGGTGCCTCCGCTTAGCACGAGTAGGGGACGGCAGCCTGCACGAGCGCCAGCTTCCATATCACTCCAACGATCTCCGATCATGAAGGCACCATGGGGGTCAACGCCAAACTCATCTCGTGCTGCTTCGATCATTCCACATCCGGGCTTCCGCCAGGGATCGTTTGCTTCCGCTAAAGATCGACAGTAGTAGTATTTCTCGATGCGCAATCCTCGGGTAGCCAGATAATCTTCGATTTTCTTCGTCTGTTTCTGCAGCTCCTCTTCCTTGATGAATCCCTTGCCTACGCCTTGTTGGTTGGAAATGATAAAAAATTGATAACCGGCCTCCCACAACATCTGTAGAGCATCGATCACCCACGGGAAAATTTCAAGTTCGTCTGCGGTCGTGACGTAGGGGATGAGGTCGTGATTGATCACCCCGTCGCGGTCTAGGAACAGGGGCTTGCGCGATGTCGTTGTCATAGAAGAGCTTCGAGTTTATTCGCAACTGGGGCCGATTGGCGCAAAGGTTGCCACTCATCAGCTACCCTTTCTATGCTAGTGCAAGAAGAAGTTAAAACTGAAACGGGTCGCAGCTTGCCAGCTTCAAAACCTCGGCCGCTTCCCGTGAGCCTGATTCTGCTCCTTCGGCCCAAGCAGTGGACGAAGAACCTCTTGGTCCTTGCTGCTTGGATATTCACCGGTTTGGGCAAGGATTATCACACCTCCCTTGCCGTGCTCTTTGCCTTCGGAGCCATGTGCATGGCTAGTTCCGCGACTTACATTTTTAATGACATTGCGGACATCGAGCGCGATCGAGCCCACCCGAAAAAGCGCCTCCGCCCCATCGCCAGCGGTGCGGTTCCCAAGACCGCCGCTTACGTGATCGGCGCGATCCTGCTTGCCGCTTCGGTGGCGGTTGGCTTTCTGCTGAATCACACGTCGGGCACGATCATTGTCTCGTACCTGATCCTGCAGGTGGTCTATAACCTTGGCCTGAAGCATGTGCCGATCGCGGACGTGTTTATCATCAGCCTGGGATTTATCTTCAGAGCCGCCTTGGGTGCTGCGGCGATCAGCGTGACGATTTCCAGTTGGCTCCTGTTTTGCACCGGGGCGCTTGCCTTGATGCTCGGTTTTGCCAAGCGTCGCAACGAGTTTATCAGCCAGGGCAGCGACCGGGCGCTGAGCCGCGAAAGTCTGCTCGGCTATAGCCGGGGTGCACTGGATGCGCTGGTCATCATGTTTGCCACGGGAGCGGCCCTCTGCTACGGAGTCTATGCAGTCGACAGTTCTACGGCTCAGAAGTTTCCGGCCCTGATCATCACCTCGATTTTCGTGTTTTATGGAATCTGCCGGTATGTTCTGATTGTGTTCTCAAAGGATGAGGGAGGAGAGCCGGAGAACCTGCTTTTCAAAGATCGGCATGTCTTGTTTAGCATCGTCATGTTCATTGCGAGCGCGATGCTGGCGATGAGCGGCTTCCGCATCCCCATTTTAGAAAAATGACTTACGGCTACAAACACGCGATCATAATCGGTGGCTCATCAGGCATCGGAGCGGAGCTTGTGAAGCTCCTTTCACAGGACGGTTGCCGAGTTGCCGCCCTCGCACGCCGCAAAGATCGTCTGGACCAGTTGGTGGCTCAGAATGCTGGGGTCCTTGCTTATGAGCACGACGTGACCCATTTCGATGAGGTGCCGGCGTTGTTTCAAAAGATCACCGCCGATCTTGGCGGTTTGGATCTGATCGTCTACGCCTCCGGGGTCATGCCGATGGTCGGCGCACATGAATATCCTTTCGACAAGGATCGGCACATGATCGACGTGAATGTCACCGGCTGCGTCGCCTGGATGAACCAAGCGGCCATCCGCTTTGAAGGGACCAAGGCGGGATCGATGGTGGCTATCGGTTCAGTCGCGGGTGATCGAGGACGATCCGGCCAGCCTGTCTACAACATGACGAAGGCGGCAGTCGCCACCTACATGGAGGCACTTCGCAATCGGCTTGCCAAGCTCGGCGTGAAAGTTGTGACGATCAAGCCGGGGCCCGTACAAACCGAGATGACTGAGCACCTGCATTTCAAGCATGCCTCCGATCCAAAGAAGGTGGCGGAGACGATCCTGAAGAAGTCTCGCAAGACGGGAGAGCACTATGTCAAATTCACTCACCGCGTCATCTTTGCCGTGATCAAGGCCATGCCTAGCCCCATTTTTCGAAAGCTGAAAGTATGACCGCAATGCCCGAGTCCATATCACCTGAGGAACGTGAATTGATCACGCCCGATCGTATCACGCGGTCTTCGGGGTATGGCTTTACTTCGGCTGCCGATAGCTACTTGTACCGGCCGACGACGGTTGATGAAATCAGGCAGATCTTTCAACTTGCCAAGCGCTTAGGAAGGCAGGTGACCCTTCGGGGCGCTGGACGCTCTTATGGGGATGCCAACGTCGGAGCAGAAACGATCATGATCGATCTGACCCGGATGAAGCAGATCCTTTCGTGGGACAAGGAAGCGGGCCTCATCGATTGCGAGGCAGGAGTCACGATCGAAGGGCTGTGGCGTCACGTCCTCGAAGATGGCTACTGGCCGCCGGTAGTCAGCGGAACGATGTTTCCAACGTTAGGCGGAGCGCTTGCGATGAACATCCATGGCAAGAACAATTTCGCGGTTGGCACCCTTGGCGAGCAAGTCGTCGAGTTGGATTTCTTGTTGCCAGACGGCAAGCTGCTGACGCTAACTCCAGACGATTCTCTCTTTTTCGCTGCGATCAGCTCCTTTGGGATGCTTGGCGTGATCACTCGCGTGAAGCTCAAGATGAAGCGGATCAAGAGCGGCGATCTCAATGTGCTGCCGCTCTCCATCGCGAATTGGGAAGAGCAGTTCAAGGCTTTCGAAAGCTTGGAAGGGGAAGCCGATTATATGGTCAGCTGGGTCGATCTGTTTGCTCGGGGCGAGAAGAGCGGCCGAGGGCTGTTTCATGCCGCCTGGTATACCGCTGAGAAAACGGATTTTCCGGCGAGCCTGCGAGAATCGAATCAAGACCTACCCGACACGATCTTGGGCTTGGTTCCAAAGTCCATGGTTTGGCGGGTTTTGAAGCAACTCTGCAACCGTCCGGGAATGCGCTTCCTGAATTGGGGCAAGTTCTTGAGTGCGAAGCTCCTCGGCAATGGCAAGCCGCATTCTCAGAGCTTAGTCGGGTTTTCCTTCTTGCTCGACTACGTGCCGAACTGGCGGAACGCCTATCGTCCAGGTGGATTCATCCAATATCAATGCTTCGTGCCGAAGGAGTATGCGAAGGAAGTTTTCCCGCTGTTAGCTTCGATGCAGCATCAGGCGGGGCTAGAATCGTTCCTCGGGGTCATGAAGCGACACCGTCCCGATCGCTTCCTTTTTTCGCATGCTGTGGATGGGTACTCGCTCGCACTGGATTTTAAGGTGACGCGCCGGAACTGGAAACGGCTGCAGGCGCTTTGTTGGCAAATGAACGACGTCGTCTTGAAATCGAAAGGCCGGTTTTACTTTGCCAAGGACAGTACCCTCCGTCCGGCGGACGTCAAAACGTACATGGGCGAGGAGGCGATGGACGCCTACTGGTCGCTAAAGAAGCAGCTCGATCCGGGTGGGCTGCTCACATCCGAGTTAGCCAAACGACTGAATCTCGGTTGATTGGGAACCCACGGGGCGATCTAGTAATCTCCCAACCATGATTCTCGTGATTGGTGGGGCTGGCTACATTGGTTCGCACATGCTCGAGCTGCTCCGTTCGGCGGGTGAAGAGCATCTGGTTTTCGATAATTTCGAGCAGGGCCATCGGGAGGCGCTGTTGGGAAGCCCTTACTTCGAGGGCGATCTGCGTTCCAAAGAAGATTTAGAAAGGGTTTTCAAGAATCAGGACATTGATGTCGTGATGCATTTCGCGGCCTACATTTCAGTCGGCGAAAGTGTCCGCAATCCGGCCAAGTACTGGGAGAACAACACGGTTGGGGTGATCAACCTGCTGGATACGATGCGTGAGAACTCCATCGACAAGTTCGTTTTCAGCTCCACAGCAGCTATCTTTGGGGAGCCGCAGTACGTTCCGATCGACGAACAGCACCCAAAGAACCCGACGAGTCCCTATGGCGCATCGAAGCTGGCGGTCGAGAGGGTGCTCGACTCCTACGATACGGCGTACGACCTGCGGAGTGTGTGCCTGCGCTACTTCAATGCCGCGGGCGCTGATCCGAGCGGCAAAATCGGCGAAGATCATGACCCTGAAGAGCACCTGATACCGGTGGCGATCCAGGCGGCGATGGGCAAGCGCCCCGGCATGAAGATTTTCGGGACCGATTACGACACGCCGGATGGCACGTGTGTACGTGACTACATCCACATTTTGGATCTGGCGCAGGCTCATCTGCTGGCCATCAATCATTTGCGCAAGGGCGGTGATTCTCGGCGATACAACCTCGGGAACGGGCAAGGCTTTTCGGTTCGGCAGATCATCGAAACGACTTCTCAGGTGATCGGCCATGAGGTGCCTTACGAGATCGGGGAGCGCCGCCCCGGAGACCCAGCGAAGCTGATTGCCTCGAGTGAGGCGATTCGGGAGGCGTGGGGCTGGACGCCTCAGTTTGCCGACGTACGGGAGATCATCCAGCACGCTTGGAACTGGCATTCGACTCACCCGGATGGGTATGGGGAGTGAAGTTGGTAGTCGGGAGTCGTGAGTTGGGAGT
>JAEVZK010000138.1 GCA_023392285.1 Armatimonadota bacterium
GAGCAGGCCAAAGCCGCCGGACTTCACATCACGCGCGTTGTGCCCTCTGCCATTGGAGCAGCGTTCCTTGCCCGGAAGCTCGGGCAACCAGATGCTGCCGTCGTGCATCGTACAGCGGAAGGATTGGCAATCGATCTCGTACGAGGCGGTGAACTTCGGTACAGCCGAATTGCCCCGTTGCCCAATTCTTCCCTCGGAATCGAGGCCGAGATCAGCCGAACGTTCGCCGCCGCCGTCCTGCCCTGCTCACCAACGATCGCAGCTGGAGGTTTGGCTTTAGCCGAGGCAGAGAGTGCCACCGACCATTGGGGATTGGAGAATTTGCTCGATCCGGCGATCGACATCAATATCCAAACGCCGGCGCAGAAGCTAGCCATTGGCATCGCGGAAAGTCGACGGCGCATTCGGCTATCGCTCTTGATCTTCCTTGCTTCCCTACTTGTTTTTACGTTCGCCTATTTTCGTTGGTCGGATGCCAAAGCACAGGTTGATAAATCCACCGCAGCTTGGACGCGCATCTTATCCAAATCGAGAAGGATCCGCGATGAAAATTCGCGGACGAATGCAGAGCTTACTGACCTAAACCGGAAACTCAGTCGAGGATTCGCGCCTGCGCAAGGGCTTGGAGACATCATTTTCGTTGTTAGTAATTCCACTCCGTCCGGTCTGTGGCTTACGGGAGTGTCGGTCGAGAAGGGCAAAGCCATTACGATCCGAGGCACAGCGAAAGATAGTCACCTGATCTCTCAGTATCAGACCGCCCTTGTCGCCGATCCCCGACTTCGAGACGTGCAACTCGTTTTCGCCAACAATTCGAAGATTCAGGATACGCCCGTCGTGCAGTTCTCCATGTCAGCCTTTCCCGTGGGCAATCTGCCTCTCGTCGATCCGAATGACACGAAGAAGGCAGCCTCCAAGGTGGTGAAGAAATGATCAGCTTCCGAACCAAAGATGATCAAATCGCGGCCGGGTTCATGATCCTCGGAATCGTTCTTCTCGCCGCATCCCTGGTTTGGATGCTCCTGCCTTTGCCGTCCGTCGCAGGACTCGCGAACGGTAAGGCGAGATCCAAGCAGACGTTGGAGGAGCAGATCAAGCAAACGAAGGCGGCGAACAAGGAGTTATCGAGCCAGGTTGACCCTCTCCTCTGGACAGGATCCCCGGAAGACATCGGGCCGAAAGCATTATCTTCAGTGACGACACTAGCAATGAATCGTCATTTAAAGGTCTCAGCGTTTCGTCCCCAGAAGCGCATCGATATGAATGGATTGCTTCAAGTGCCCTTCTCCGCTTCGATTACGGGAGGATTCGCAGATGCCGCCAATTTCGTCAAAGATCTCCAAAATCCAAAGTATCGTCTCGCCGTAAGTCTGGTGCAGCTCACCGCAACCGATGGCTCCTCAGACGCGGTTACTGGAACAGTAAACGTAGTGGCGTATATAAAGGTAGATCCAACATTGAACTCAACAGGAAAGACCATTGCTAAATAGCTTCAATCGACTCAGCAAGCCCGTGCAGTACCTCGTGATAGGTGCGCTGATCCTTGTCGCCTATTTCGCAATCAGCTCCGCATTCCCCGGAGATGCTGCCATAGCTTCGAAAAAGCCGACTCACAAGAAGGTCACCAGTTCCAAAAAGGACAACTACACCGAAGAAGACTACAGCGCGAAGTTTGCGCCAATTAATGTAGCGCTTAAGAATTCCTTTAAGCCTCTGGTCGCAAAGGCAGGTCCAGGAGACTTGGCAGGAGCCGCTCCGCTCGCGCTGAATGCGATTCCTAACGCCTTCGTGGGCGAGGCGAACTGGACATACACCGGAACCGTGGTCATCGACGGAGTCGAACAAGTGCTCTTCGAGAATCGAAGCAGCGGCGACAACGTCTTTCTGCGCAATGGCCAACGATGGAAGGGCGTATCCGTTTCCAACATCACCCAAGACAGCGTCACGCTGTCCGCGCCCTCGGGGCAAACGGTGGTGCTGCATCTGCTGACTGAAGACGATACGATCGGTCCCGGAACACCGCCCATTGCCCAGAGCGCCCCCGTAGGGCCGGTCACCGTAAACCCTCGTTCGATGCGAGGCAACATAGGATTTAACAACTTAGAGATTCGGCCCGAGAGCCCATCTCGCAACGCAGAAAATGGAGATCAGAATGCGGATTAAAACACTCATCGCAGCATTGACGCTGCTCCCAGTCATGAGCTTTGGTCAGTTTGATTTTGGCGGTGGCCAAACCAACAACAAACCGTGGACCGAATTCAAGCTCAACCCAAAGACTCGGGTGAGTCTCAACTTCCCGAACGCCAGCGTCGATGCCATCATCTCGCTGCTCAGCAAGACGAGCGGGATCACCATCGTTAAGGATCCATCGCTGACCGGGAACCTGCGCATGGTTAGCGCCAAGCCCGTCACCCTTGCGGATGCGTTCCAGATTCTGTCTTCGACTCTCTCCCTCAAAAATTTCGAATTGAGAAAGGAGGGCAACCTCCTCGTCATCAAGGCGAAGCAGCAAAATAATGGTCGCGGTCGAGATACACCTCCGATCGATTTCAGCCAAATGCCGCAGCGGAGCGAATCGGAGTTGAAGGTCTACTACATCAACTATGCGAACGCTAGCCAGGTCGCACGCGTGATCAATGACGTGTTTGCGAGTTCGTCGACGCCGCAGATCAACTTCGGCAACTTCGGGGGAGGCGGAGGACGCGGTGGCGGTGGTGGCAATCAGCGTCAGCGGTTCAACCCCGCAGCTCTCTTTGGTCAGCAGCCAACAGTGAAGGCCTCGAGTGACGACTTCAGCAACTCCGTCATCGTCAACGCTCCTTCAAACCTGCAAAACCAGGTCGCCGATCTCATTGGGAAGCTCGACAAGCAGACTGATCAACCGCAACAAGCGAAGGTTTATAAGCTCGAGTTTGCAGATGCGACCGATCTCGCGCCAACCGTTCAGAACGTCCTGACTTCCAACGCGCCAAAAGGCAAAGGGGGCATTTCCGCTCAGAACGTCCCGATCGAACAGCGATTCCAGCAGGCATTCCGATTTGGGTCGTCCTCCGCAGCGTTCGGCACGGTCGTCGCCGATGAGCGGACGAACTCCTTAATCGTTACCGCTACAGAGGAGAATCAGCAACTCGTATCGAAGGTGATTGCCGAACTGGACACGGAGGTCAAGGTCGAGAACACGACCTTTGTGTTCCCGCTCAATAACGCCCGAGCCGAAGATATTGCTTCCCTTCTGCAGCAGGCGTTCGGGACCCGCACCGGCCTTACTGGTGGCGGTGGACGCGTCAACAACAACCGGAACACCGGTTCAAACCGTAATTTTTCAAACAACAATAACCGAAACAACCGGAACAACAACGGCCGAAATGGAGGCGGACTTCAAGGGAATGTCACCCAAGACGGCAGCGCCATGACGCTCGCGCTGCAGGATCCGAATGCAGACAGCGGAGAATTGGAAACCAACGTGGCAGTCGCTCAAGGCGGCGGCTTCGGTCAGATCTTTGGTCAAAGACGAGGCGGAGGTGGCGGATCTAATTCGGGCAGCTCGACCCAGGCTCGCGATGCTTCGGGGAGGCTCGTAAACATCAGAGATCTCCAGAATCAGATTACGGTCATTCCTGACCCAAATACGAACAGCTTGATCATCGTGACCAATCCAGAGAATATCCAGCTCATCCAGTCGATTCTGGATCAGCTCGATAAAATTCCAGAGCAAGTCATGATCGAGACAATGATCATCGAGGCCTCTCTCGATTCCAGCAGCCAGTTCGGAGTGGAATGGAAGTACGCCCAGAGCAAAGCTTTCGGAAACCCCGCTGCAACTGGCACGGTAGACAACAACTTTGGATTGGGCAATTCAACTACGCCACCTCAAGGCTTCAGGTACTCACTCACTGGTGGAGATCTTCAGGTGTTTCTCAATGCCCTAAAGTCGGATACCAAGTTCCAAGTGCTTTCCACTCCGCGGATCTTCACCTCAAATAATGAACAGGCGGAAATTAACATCAGCCAAAGCGTTCCCTACGTGGTGAGCTCGAGAGAGGATGCAAACGGAAACCTTTCCTACCAGTACACGTTCACCGACGTAGGCATCGTGCTCAACGTCACGCCACACATTTCGGCGAACGGTACCGTCACCCTCGAAGTGGATCAAACTGCGAACGACCTTCAGGGTTACACCGACTTCAATGCCCCCATCATTAATCGCCGTGAGGCAAATACGGTTGTAAGCGTACAAGACGGCCAAAGCATCATCTTGGGCGGAATCATTCGAAATCAGGTGACCAGCACCGTGAAGAAGATTCCGCTGCTAGGCGATATTCCCCTGCTTGGCCAGCTGTTCAGATCGACCTCGAAAGGTAATAATAGAACCGAGCTGATGGTGTTCCTCACTCCGCACATCGTCCACAATCCAGAGGACGCGCAGGGACTAAGAAGAGACACCGAACGAAAGCTCACCCCGAATTCCCAAAAGGAAATTGAAAAGACAAGAACTCTGCCTCCGCCCGTGAAAACGGACAACAAGGAAAAGAGTGGTGGCCACTAAATGAAATCATTGAAATTACTTCTCATTGTTTGCCTTGCTGCAACCGTAGCAAGCTTCTCTTTCGCCCAAGGTCGGCGCGGCATGTTCAGAGGAAGCGATCCGTCTGGTGTGATGCTGCTTCAACGAGCTGACGTTCAAAAGGATTTAGCCCTGACGGATGAGCAGAAGGGCAAGCTGCAGACCGCACGCGAGGAGATGATGTCCGAAGCCCGCGAAATGTTCCAAAACGGAGGAGGCAGCGGCGATCAGGAAGCTATGCGTGCAAACTTCCAAAAGCTGCAGGACAGCATGAAGAAGAAGGTCGATGCGATCCTCACCAAGGAGCAGACGGCACGACTGAAGCAGATCAACATCCAGATTTCCGGCAACTCCATCATTTTGCAGGCTGATATCCAGAAGGAACTCGACTTGACAGATGCGCAGAAGGCGAAAATCAAAGATTTGCAGACGAAGCAGCAAGAGGCCATGCAGTCTCTCCGCGAAAAGGCTCAAAACGGAGAAATCGAGCGAGAGGAGATGACCGAGATTATGGCCAAAAACCAGAAGGCGATGGATACCGAACTCGGCAAAGTTCTTACCGACGCTAATAAAGCAAAGCTAAAGGAGATGTCGGGTAAGGAGTTCAAAGCTGACGAGGACAAGGGAAACTAAGACTCAAAAATCAGTCGAGGAAGACGGACTAGATAGGTGAGGCACGTCTTCCTACCGATTGAGCAGCAGAATCGCGGCGGCAGCTGCCGCCGCATGATCCACTCTCAACACGCGAGGCCCCAGTGAAACTCCGCGCGACCCGATGACTTCGAGTTCTCCCCTCGCCCAGCCGCCTTCCGG
>JAEVZK010000051.1 GCA_023392285.1 Armatimonadota bacterium
TCAAGGACCTTTGGATCGATATCGGTGCGGCAAGCCGCCAAGATGTGCTGAACGCGGGTATTCAACTGGGCGATTGCGTGACGTACCAAGTGGAATTCGAAATGCTGCTGAATGGAAGAGCCACCGCGCGAGGCTTTGACAACAAGATGGGCTCCTTCATCGTTGCAGAGGCGCTTCGTTATCTCGTGGAGGACGGCGGTCTGGACGACGGTGTGGGTGTTTACGCGGTCGCCACCGTTCAGGAAGAAATTGGCTTACGAGGAGCACGCACCAGTGCATTTTGGATCGATCCTCAAGTTGGGTTCGCAGTCGATGTGAATCACGCGATCGATTATCCGACCGTTTCAAAGACGCGTCATGGCGTGCTCGACATAGGCAAGGGACCGTCCGTCATGCGTGGAGCGAACAATAATCCCGTTCTGTTTAAGCTGGTTCGTCAAGCGGCGGAGGAGGATAAGATTCCTTTCCAGGTCGACGTGGCACCGGGCGGCACGGGGACCGACGGAAACGCGATGCAGATTAGCCGCGGAGGTATGGCCGTGAGCGTCATGGGCGTACCTTTGCGATACATGCACACTCCGTGCGAGCTGCTTTCCTTGGAAGATGTTGACAACTGCGCGCGTTTGATGGCCGCAGCCATTCGCCGAATCAAGCCGGACACGGACTTCACCCCGCGCTTAGAACGGTGAATGGTGTGGGTAGTCGGTAGCCAGCGGATTGCCGCTCTGGCTACGGGCTTCCCAACATCTGATTGAATAGCTCGATATTGATCATCGCCTGCTTCCGCAGATCTTCGACTTTGCGCTCGACGATCTTTTCGTTTCGCTCTCGGCTCTTGATGTGCTGCACGAAGAGATCGTAAATGCGTTGGGCGGTGATCCCCTCCATGGTGGGCGCGGCACCGATGTCGAGCATGTGCGCGAATGCAGAGACTTTCGGATCGTAGCTCACCATTAACGGCGGAACCCCCACCGTCGCGGCAAGGATTCCAGCGTGCAGGCGCATCGCGATGACGCTATCCATTCTCGCGATCCGCTGCTGGAGTTGCATAGGAGATGCCAGCTTCTTGATGTCAGGAATTTTGCCGCCCTGCGCCTTGGCAATTTCAAGAATTAGCGGAGCGTCGGCGGAGCGATCCATCTCGATTAGAACCGGCATGTAGCCATTTTGGAAGAGCATGCGGCAAAGCTCACCGAACACTTTCACCACGTCCTTATCTTTGCCGTGCGGGCGAACCGAAATGCCCACCGACTTCATATTGCCAACTGAAAAACCGCCGACGTCGGAATCAGCTGGCGCGGGGAGCAAGAACGCGCAATCGGCAGCGACACGAGGAGTTCCTTTATAGCCAATGTTCTTGAGAGTCGTTACCGAGCCTGGGTCACGCACCACCACCAGATCAGCGAGGTTGAAGGCCGAAGCGGCTGCCCGTTTACCAAAAAAGCTATTCAGTGGGCCGACACCTTGGCCCAGCAAGGCCACTTTCTTGCCCGCATTCTTGGCCATTTTAACCACCTGCTGGTAATAAACGGCCGATTTGAAACTGGTCACGTCCTGGAAAATGCTGCCTCCAGGATAAACGAGGACATCGCACTTTTGAATGGCGACTTTCACCGCAGCCATATCCTTTCGCTGCACGGAGGTGAAACCATAATTCCGAAAAGTTTCTTCGGGACTTCCGCTTAGCACGGTAATCGAGTGCTTGGTATCGCCCAAGCCGTGGACGAAGCCGAGCATGATCGCGTCGTCACCAACATTTCCACAGCCAAAATAGCCCGACAGGAGCAGGTTTGCCAAAGTTTTCTTCAGTCTCCCTTTGGCAGCCAACGCTTTGCGACTGTCCAAACGATGAACCCAATGATAACACCCGCGACGATTCCGACGCCGATTCTTGCTAATGACAGCGTCACTGGCGTATGAATGTGGCACATCGTATTCACGATGCTCGTTTGCCCGATTGCGCCTCCGGCAAGGGCGAGGGTTGTCCAGAGCCCTAATGTGGCGTTCGGCTTGCGTTTGTACATCGAGAGCATGCCGATGCCGAGGATGAGGAGCGGATGCCCAATCATGAATTCTTTGGTTCGAGGCCGCACGAACAGAACTTGATCGAGCAGAAAGCGCATCTTTAATTCAAAGCCACTCACCCCAGCCGGATTGTCGTTGCCAGTGCGGCTGTTCATAAATGCCAGCGCAGCCAAGATGACCAGGGCCAACAATGAGGCGCCCCAGGTGACCGGTGACTTTAACGCTTCCTTCATTCCGCCGATTCGAACGAAATAGTAAATCGCCACCAGCACGATCGGCACGAATACCGCAACCTTCACCCCTTCGAATTGGGAGGCGCGAATGTAGTATGGCAACGTATTCAGAAGCCCGGCAATCGACAACCCGCCCACTAGGCTTACGGCAGAGACGAGCAGGTAATCCAAAAAGACGTTGATCTTCTTCCGTGCGTCGAGAATAAGAAACGCCGCTGTCGGGAAGATGAGCGCCCCCAGCAACGCTTCGTAGGGGCGGGCGCTCTTGGACCAGCAGGCGAGTCCCAGCAGGAACAGAAAGCCGATTCCGGCAAGCCGCCATACCGATGACTTCACAAATGTGGCCCCAACAAAGTAGCCCGTGGGAATCAGGCTGAGTCCGATCAGGACGAAAAGCCATTTGGGAACAGCGGGATCGTCGTAAGGGTGAGCGACCCCCATCGAGCCGCCCTGCTTCTGCACATCGAGGTTAATCTTCTTGACGAAGTCGGCAAAGCTGGCAAGAGGATCGGGCGCCGCTTGCGTCATCGGCCGTACCAGGAGAATGCGCATGCCTCGCTCTCTCGCTGCTCGCGAATAGCGATCAATGCCTTCGCTGATAGGGAGCTTGTCCAGTTCGGCGGTCTGAGCGGAGTGCAGCCGCACCACCGATCCCGGAACGGCATCGAGAACATTTTGATCACCGCCCAGTTTGGTGAATTCGGGACTTGCATAAAGCATGTTCAGCTTTTGAAGTTCGTCCGTGAGATCCTTGATGGAATCACGCCGACCCAGAACTTGGTCTCCACTTGGAAGGAAAACTGTTGCGCCAAGTTCGTTAGCCCAATCCAGCGTGCCACGAACGTAGTCAGAATCGACGCCGACGGGATTGTTCATTCTTGCGATGATGCCCAGTCCAGCTTTTCTAACCGTCGCCGCTTGCTCCGGGCTAAGCCCAATGGCAGTTGCGCGTAGCGTGTAGGGGCCGACCGCAGGGTACGTGATCGGACCGGTGGCGTTTGAGTTGATGAACCAGCTCCCCCCGAAGCGCAGAGGAAAAGCCCGCGTGACGCGCTCCCGGTCGATTGGATCCTTGACGATGAGCGTGCGGTTGGCACCAAGGCTCGCCCGGTCCTCCACCACAAGGTCTCCAACCGATTCTTCAGAAAGAACCACCGACTGCAGCCCCTGGAGCTTTAAATTTGCGAGCGCCTGCTCGATCGGCACCCCCTTCGCAGCCGCCAGAGTTTCAATCGTCTCGTATTCGGTCGCGATACTGATCGCCTTATTGTGTTGCTCAACTCGGTATCGGTAAGAGATCGAACATAGCGAGAGGAGCGTCGTGAGAAGGATCGACGGAAGGAGCCATGCAGGAATTTTCGGTGGGTTCATCTTTGGAGTGCGCTAACTCGTTAGCGCTTTCGACTGCGAAGCTTGCTTCGCTGCAAGCGGTGGTGCGCGTCAAGCCGAGATCGGACGCGCAAATCAGAAGTCATATTCGAATTCAGATTCCCTTCCTCGGAGGATCGCTTGCCGACCGCCAACAATCAAGACGGTCAGCATGCCCGCAAGGAACCCACCTGCGTGCGCCCAATTTGCGACGCCCTGCTGGGGAATGGCGATTTGATAAACAAACCATAACCCGAGAAGAATCCAGGCGGGCAACTCAAAGGTGAGAAACAGCAGAAGGGGAACAAAAATTTCGATTCGGTTTCCGGGAAAGAGCAGGAAATAGCAGCCGAGGACGCCCCCGATCGCTCCGGACGCGCCGAGCACCGGAACCATGGAATGGGGGTCGACGAAGATGTGAGCCGCGGCCGCGATGATGCCCCAAAAGATGTAATAGATAGCGTATCGTGGAGCGCCAAGGGCGACTTCGATCGCCGGTCCGAAGACCATCAGGAACAACATGTTTCCGATCAGGTGGGTCAGATTGCCGTGCAAGAACATCGACGTAAAAATCGTGGCGGGAGCGAGTAAATCTCCTCCGTTCTTCAGCACGTTCACAATGGTCTGTGGTCGCAGCGTCAAGTCTGCGAAGGTGACGCTCGGCCCGGAGATCGAGCCATGGCGATCCCAAAGAAAAATGATGACGTTGAGCGCGATCAGCGTCCAAGTGACGATTGGCACCTTTCGGCTGAATCGGTTGTCTCGGATCGGGATCATGGCGGGAAAATTCTACCGTTCAAATGGAACTGACGGGCTGACGTACACATACAAACAGCAAGAGGCGGTGAAGTGGTGCCGCGCAGATTCTTTAGGAGGACTCATGATGGACGGATTGGTACAGTCGCCATGCGGTTTCGACGTTGGTGCGGTGTCCCGACCTTTCGGCAGTGACATTGAGCAGACGTGCGGGAATTCCTGCCAAATAGAGGTCTCCCATAAGGTCGAGGAGCTTGTGCCTCGCCGGCTCATCGCGAAATCTCGGCACATTCTTGTAGCCGTCAATGCCGATAATGAGCGCCTTTTCAATATCCAGACCTTTCGCCAGCCCGGCTTGGAGAACGGCGGGCACCTCGTCGGCACGGGCGAAGGTGCGGGCGGGAGCAATCTCTGAGGCGTATTGGCTTATGACCTCAGCGGTTTCATAGGTCTGCTCGCCCGGCCAATGCCCGTCCGCTTCGTAGGTGTAGCGCCATTGTCCCTCCCCCTTTCCCACTGCGATCTTCACCGGCAGCTCCTGAAAGAAGACTCGCGAGAACGGCTGGCTGAAGTCTCGCTCCCCAATTACAGTCATACCACCCCGCTGGATCGCCTCGACGTAGGGTTGAGCACTCCCGTCGAGCGCGGGTAGTTCGGGACCATCGAGCTCAATTTCTGCATCGGTTATCTCCAGACCGCATAAGGCGCTCATCAAGTGCTCGATGGTGCTGATCGATCCAAGCCGGGTGCATCTTGACGTATCGGTCACGTGATCTGGCCGAGCTGGCGTCCGCTCCGATCCTAAACGAAAGGCAATTCCGTCTTCGCCGGGATGGACCTTCACGTTTACGGGAACTCCGCCGTGCAAGCCGAGACCCTCAAACGAGACGGTGTCCGCAACCGTGCGGCGAGGCGCAATCACTTGTTCTCCAATTGGGCGAGTTGCTTCTCCACCTTCCGCAGACGGGCCACGATTTCAGGCAGCCGAGCGGCAAGCAGCATCGCCTTTACGCCGTCTCCAAAGGGTTGGGCAGGTGTTCCAAAGTAGGCCCCCGGCTCCTCAATGGTCTGAGACGTGGCCGTGCGTCCGGCGAAGGTGATGTCGTCCCCGAGCACCGCATGATCGCTCAAGCCGCACTGGCCCCCCAGAACGAAGCGGTCGCCCACTTCGCACGAGCCGCTAATCCCGGTCAGTCCCGCGATGACGCCATCTTCGCCCAGCTTGCAATTGTGGCCGATCTGAACCAAGTTATCGATTTTAGTGCCGCGACCGATTGTTGTCTCTCCAGCGGTCGCTCGGTCGATCGTTGTAGCAGCCCCTATC
>JAEVZK010000105.1 GCA_023392285.1 Armatimonadota bacterium
GCAGCCGAAGCGATTGCGCCATGGACCACATGGTCGATCTTGTAAGTCTTGAGGGAGAAGACTTCGGCAAGGCGCCCTCGTATTTCGTCGAGCAGCACCATGGCTCGAAGAGCGGTGGCACCGTCAATACCCTTCTGCTGGCAAGCGGCGATCACCACCGGATAAAAATCGTTGTGGCCGAACTCGCCCGCCACATGCCCAAGCTGGGGATTGTAACCGAAGTTGGTGCCGTTCGAGTCCCATTCCCTTACCGCGGCCGAGTTCGCAAGGATGGCCTTCTCGGATTTAAGCTTCTGGTCCGATCCAAGGACCTTCGCACCATCCTGATCTGGATACGTGAGCGCTTCGGTGCGCAAGATCGTGGGAGCGTTTGTGCCTAGTGCAAGGGCGGAAAGGCCACACAGGACGCTGTCGGTATGGAACAGACGGGTTCGCTCGAGCACCTGCTCGCTTGGACCTGGCCCCAGACTTTTACTGAGAAAATCGATGGCAAATTGCCCGATGCCGAGGGCTTGATTGGTATCTCTTGAGAGGGTGACGGAGTTGCTGCTCATGCTTGCGCAGAGTCTACCAATCCCTAGCCTCGCGAGAAGATGATCGAATCATATAGCCGATCTACCTGGCTCTGTCCCGCCGCGATGACCGAAAAGGGCGGCAGGATACGGGGCTGCTGGAGCTTCTGCAGCCGGCTCGCCACGTACTGAGGAACAAATAAGCTGACGTCGGTAAACAGTTTTCGGAGCGAGATCGGACCGCCCTTCTTCAAAGCTTGGAGGACGGCATAGGTGAAGATGCCATGCTTCAAATCCTGAAATTCCCAGCTAAGCTGGCCGGTATCCGACGAAGTGATCGACACCACGCCGCGCAGAGGATCGGAAGTCTCTCGCGCGAAAACCGAAGCAGGATCGTAGCCAGCGAATTGCTCGATGTCGATCCCTCCGCTTCGACATGTGTCCGCCATCAACACCACGTTCCGGCACGGCAAGGCGTCCAGAGAGGCCATGAGCTCTGACCATCGGATGCAGCTTGACTTTAGGTCGCTTGTGGAGGCATCGTACGGTGCAAAAACTGCGCGGTAAGGCTCACCCGATCCTCCCACCAGATCACCATGGCCCGAGATGAGGACCAGCACCTCATCACCCGAGGAAACCTCGGCCTTTAGCTGCGCCAGCGCTTGTCGAATCCCTTCCGCGGTGGCGCGCTCGTTCGTCAAAAGCTGGGCAGAGACACTCTCGAACGCCTTGCCCTCCTGTGACTTCATGGCGGCCACAATGGCTTCTGCGTCACTGTCCGCAAACTGCAGCGGTGCAATCTTCTGATCCTTCTGAGCCGAGATGCCGATCGCGAGCACGTGCAGTTTGAGCTTGCCTTCAGGGTCAGGTTTCCCCTGCCGCACCGTGATCGCATCTGTATTGGTGGACCAGATGCCGTCTGGCGATTCGCCAACGACGCTAATCACATTAAGGCCAGGTTGGAGTTGAGCCTGAAGAGCGCCGTCACTCGACTGCGCGGGAGTCATGATCAGGTCCTTCGAACGTCCGTCCACCCGAAGCCTTAGCTTCAGGTTCGTCGAACCGGCGTTCGTAAGCTTGACCTTGAGCGTAACGCTTGAGGCGGAAGTGATCCAACTGCCATCCGGCTGCTTCTCGCCCGGAGAAATGCCTTCTATGGCAAGCCCAGGAGGATCTGCGTCGAGTATTGGCTTCACGTCGGCGGACAGTCCTGTGGCCTTCGACGCAGCGGCAACCGCTTTCTCCTGATCGCCTTCAAACTGGAACACCCGAGAGGTGATATCTGGCCGATAGAAGCGCTGTCGGAACTGGAAAGCTTGATAGAAGTCCGCTGCCCGTCCAACCCCTCGATTCTTCTGCCATCCCACGTAGGCGTCTCCGGCTGCCGAAGCGGAGTAATAGCCTGCCGGGGTCCACGCCACCCACTCGCCTCCGCGGGTCGTGAACACGGAGATCGATGGCTGAACCGCATCGGAGACGAAGTCAATGGGTGCGGGCTTTGCGCCGAGCGCCCAGATTCGCACTGCCTGGTCGGTGGTTGCCGCCGCTACCCAGCTGCCGTCTGGCGAAACCGCCATCGAATCCACCAGTCCTTCGTAGCCGACGAGGGTCGCCCTCCTCTTGAAATCGCTTGCGAAGTCGTAGATCCCGTACTGGGTAGCAGCCACGACGCGCCCATCCGCCCTCGCCGCAAATATCAAGATCCTCTCTTCCGGAACATCACCGGCGAGGCGGTACCGACCCTTCTCACTTCCTCCCTCGAACCGGACAATTGATCTGCCATCGCCAGTCAAGGCGTATTTCATGGCTCCTATCTCGAGATCTTGAGCAGCCGTACCAAACTTTCCTTCCGATGAGGTCGCACCGGAAGCGGCGACAAGCAGGCTGCGACGAAAGTCGAAGGCGGCTCGTCCGCCTCCGCTCGAGCTCCACGAGAGTTGATTTCCGTCCGCGGACCAGCCGATGTCTCGTTTGCTTGTTCCCACGCCGTTCAGCGAGATCAGCTTGGAGGAGCTGAGATCGCGCATGTAGCATTCTCCTGCCACTCCGCCCGACGCGTAACCCTCTCGCACCGGATTAGTCGCAAGGCAGAAAATCGTCGCCCGATGATCGTGCCAAGTCCGCAGAAGGGCACCGTCAAGGCTATACTGCCAGACCTTGGCTTCCGCGGCGTCAGTATCTCCACCGCTGACGAAGAGGCTTTTCGAGTCGCCGCTGAACGCGACGGCAGTAACACCGGTCGGCAGCTGTCCGCCTACGATCAACCTCCCCAACGAAATATCGAAGGCTTTGTACGTCTTATCGGCGCTACCCGCCGCCACCGCCCGCCCATCTGGCGAAACGGAGAGACTGTAAATTGGTGCTCCAAATTGCTGCGACCACTGATTCTGTCCCGAAGAAGCGTTCCAGAGGATGAGCCGCCCATCGACGCCTCCGCTCGCAATCATGGACCCGTCTGCCGAGAAGGCGAGAGAAGTTACATAGTTGTCGTGCTTTTTCACAGAACGCATCTTCCAATCGCCCGAATGCCAGATGCGAATCGCCCCACTCAACAAGTCTCCCGATGCGAGTTGTGTTCCATCAGGTGAGAAGGCGAGGCACGTAATCGGCGCAAGGTTTGCCGACGCTCCGCTGCCACCGCCTAGGACCGTGACGACCTCTCCCGAATGTGCATCGAGAATTTTGATCGTATGCGCGGTTTGCGACGAGGTGTGCGTCTCTCGAATACGGCTCCCAGCGGGCCGGACTGAATCGGTGCCGCCGACCGCGATCCACCGGCCCTGAGGATCTACAGCAAGAGCGTCGAGATCGCCCGCCGAGCCCGGTCCAATCTGGAGATGAAAAACGCGTTCTTGCTGGCCGGTGGTTGTGTTCCAAACGCGTACGACCTTGTCACTGCCCGCCGAGTACAGAGTCTGGCCGTCCTTGGAATAGGCAAGTTTCCGAACATCCGCTGTATGTCCACCGCTCTCGATCCTGAGATACACGTCCGACGCCGTCCATGAGCTTGAGGCATACACGGCATAGAGAAGGGGAAATAGCAGTCGTCGAACGTTCATCGTCGCATCTCCTACACGTAGCGTATACTTGCAAACCACTTTCGGTAAGGGTAATTCAATCGCCTTAGGTTCAGTGATGATTATGAATGGAAAATGCGCGCTCTCAGTCTTGCTTGTTGCTTCATTCGCCGGTGTACAGGCTCAATTTTCGCCGCTTAAAGCTCGTAATCAAGCATTGGAGGTAACGGCCCAGAAATACCTCGACATCGACGTCGCCCTTTATCCCTTTGCACGTTTCCAGGGTTATCTGGGCGACCATCGCGATGGTCTACTTTTCGCCGCATCGAAGGCATTCAAAGTCGGGGAGAAGCAGGAACTATCAGTCGGCACGTGGTACTGGACGAGTTCGCCCTACTACGTGTATCAATTGCACGCGCGCTATTTTCCGGTCGACGATCTCGGCGTCCAGGTGGCAATGCTCGGTGGCCGAGGCACGAACGCCAAGGATTACACCTTTATGCTCGTGGGTCGTCACTCCTTCAATAAAGCAGGCCCGAAAGGGGTCGAATTTGGGGGTGAGGTTGGACTCGGCTCCTACTACTTCGCCAGCGATGACAAGCAGCACCGCTTTACCATTTACGGGCAGTTGGCCGCTTTTCCGAGTGGTAGCTGGTCGATCACGTCTTCTTACTGGTACATCAAGACCGCAGTTGGAAACATTGTCCGTTACGGCATAGGCGCCACTTACCGCTTCTAGCCCAATACGGCCTATTTGATTTGGACGGGACACGGAGTTGCGCCGTAAGCTCCTACGCGCCAAGCGCCTGTAGTCGCAACGATACGTTGCGCCCCAAGCGGCATCTCGGATTTTCTGGCCGGAGCTGGCAAAAAAAGAGCCGCCATTGAAGCGGCTCTTGCTGTTCTTGATCGGAAGGTCTTAGGCCTTTCGATTGCGTCGCTTGCGGATCAGCGCGAGAGCGCCGAGACCGAGAGCAGCCATGGAAGCAGGCTCCGGCACTGGAGCGCCATTCAGACGATAGGAAAGATTTGCAGCCGGATCAGTTGCAGCGTTGTTTCCTGTGATTGCAAAGCCGCCGCCGCCATTCATCTGCCGTGCGTTTAATGCACCGCTCGATGCATCTGACATGGTATTACCAGCGACAGCAAGCTGACCGCCGGTGCCGAATGGCAGATCAGCAGCCATTCCGAACCAATAGGTTCCCGCAGCCAGAGTCATGTTGGCAGAGCTCAGATCAAGGTGGAACAGATAATTGCCCGTAACTCCGTTGAAGTTCGCGGTTACGGTGACTGCACCAGAAGCAAAGGTGCCATTCAGCACGTCGCCAGTGTTGGAGGTGTCGGTAGTGCCACCGTTTCCAACAGCGTTAGAAAAAACGGCAAATTGCCATCCGGTGATGTTCGCAGGATCCGGAGTAGCGGTATTGTAGAAGAATCCGACCATGTCGATCGAAGTTAGCTTATAAGCCGACGTCGTCGTAATATCTTCAAGCGCCATGATATTGTAGTTAGGCGCGAAGTCCGGAATATTCTGCGAAGCAAAACCGTTGACGTCGACGCCTGATCCGGTTCCAAGCTGGTCAAAGATAGCTTGGGCGCCAGAAATTGCTGACAGCGCGGCGACTGCGGTGATGCTGATGATAAATCTAGTTGATTTCATATTCTCCTCTGGAAGTACAGCGAACAATCGTTCGCAAATGCTAACAGATCTGATCTTACAACACGATATCTAGGTCCATCGCAAAATTCCATAAAAGCACGTAATCTTGCCTGTTAACCAATTGCGAATTACTCCCGAAACCCCAGATTATAAACACGTATTGCACATTACCTAGCACGATACACTTATGCACATATGCAATAAAAGGAGAACAGAAAAGAGTGCATATGCATCATTATGACCAATAACTGGGTGCAGATATATGCAAAAAGAGCAATCATATTTCAGATTGCTCTTTGCCCAACCGAAGATTAAATCTTCGAATTATCTCAGTTTAGATCTGGAAGTTACGCCTTTCGATTGCGTCGCTTTCGGATCAGCGCAAGAGCGCCGAGTCCGAGAGCAGCCATGGAAGCAGGCTCCGGCACTGGAGCGCCGAGTGACCAGCCGCCGACGATTGGAGCGCCTGCTGCATTCGTG
>JAEVZK010000131.1 GCA_023392285.1 Armatimonadota bacterium
TTGCTGGTCATCCCGAACGTCTTGTTGCCGCTCTCATCCGCCACAAAGGTGTATGTGTCGTAATAATAGCCATTTGAAGTCGGGTCGCCACTGCTTAGAGTTCCATCATAAAACTGATCAAAACTAACGCGTCCCCCATTTCCACCACACCCGAGGAGAGCGATGGTGATGAGAAGGCTTCCGGCGGATCTAACGACGTTCATTCCTACTCTTTGACGCGGTGATCGACCAAAGGTTTCGGCTCTTGCTAAGCATGGACCGCAGGTATCCTGACTGGTTAGAATGGCTTCTTCTATTTCTATGACCGCCCAGGGCCTAAGCGTGCCCAACGATCCAATTATTCCGTTCATCATCGGTGACGGCACTGGACCCGATATTTGGAACGCGAGCGTCCGAGTTTTCGACGCTGCAGTTGAAAAGGCGTATGGCGGTCAGAGAAAAGTGCAGTGGAATGAGGTGCTGGCCGGTGAGAAAGCTTTCAACCAGACCGGAAATTGGCTTCCTGACGAAACTCTCGATGCCTTTCGCAATCAGCTGATCGGGATCAAGGGACCGCTGACTACGCCAGTTGGCGGGGGCATCCGGTCCCTGAACGTCGCTCTTCGCCAGATTCTCGACCTGTATGTCTGCCTTCGCCCGGTTCGCTGGTTCGAAGGGGTGCCATCTCCCGTGAAGGATCCGGGCGCGGTGGACATGGTGATCTTCCGCGAGAACACGGAAGACATTTACGCGGGAATTGAATTCGCCGCTGGCACCGCGGAAGCGGCGAAAATGCTCGAGCTCGTGCAGGAGAACTACCCCAAGATGTTCGACAAAATACGGTTTGGGACCAAGGAGAAGACCGCCGAATTTATGAAGTCGACCCAACAGGACGGAGCAGCTGAGGTTGAGGTAGGCATTGGCATCAAACCGGTGAGCAAGCAGGGAAGTCAGAGGTTGATCTATGCGGCCATCCAGTACGCCATCGACAATGGCAGAAAGAGCGTTAACCTCGTCCACAAGGGCAACATCATGAAGTTCACTGAAGGCGCATTTCGGGACTGGGGGTATCAGCTTGCCAAAGAAGTGTTTGGAGCGGAAGAGATCGATGGTGGACCTTGGTGCCAAATTCCGGAAGGCAAGCGCGGAGCGGGTCTCGTCATTAAAGACTCGATTGCGGACATCACACTCCAGCAGGTTCTCACCCGGCCGAAAGATTTCGACGTCATTGCAACGTTGAACCTGAATGGTGACTATCTGAGTGATGCTCTCGCCGCCCAAGTTGGAGGTATCGGCATTGCTCCGGGAGCGAATATCAATTACATCACCGGCCACGCAATTTTCGAAGCGACGCACGGCACCGCCCCAAAGTACGCGGGTAAAGACGTCGTCAACCCCTCGTCCGTTATCCTCAGCGGCGAGATGATGTTCCGCTACATGGGCTGGACCGAAGTGGCTGATTTGATCATCAAAGGCGCCGAGGGTGCGATTGCGTCTCGCCGAGTCACTTACGACTTCGCTCGTCTGACCGAAGGTGCCACTGAGGTCAAGTGCTCCGAGTTCGGCGATAACATTATTGAGCACATGGGATAAACACTTGGCATCCTCCCGTGCTCTACGGGAGGATCTCCGGGATTGCATGTGGTTTAGGGCGATTCTCGTGACGGCTGCTGGCGAGGTCGGTATCCTATTAGCGTGTCACCCGAACCGAAATCCGATATCGCGACGTTATCCATCAACACTATTCGAGGACTCGCTATGGATGCGGTTCAGAAGGCGAATAGCGGGCATCCTGGCTTGCCGATGGGGGCAGCGCCGATGGCCTACGCGCTGTGGACGCGGCATCTTCGGTTTGATCCAGGCGATCCGCACTGGTTTAATCGAGATCGATTTATTCTCTCGGCCGGACATGGGTCCATGCTGCTGTATTCGCTACTGCATCTGACTGGCTATGACCTTTCAATCGAAGATTTAAAGCAATTCCGTCAACTTCACAGCAAAACGCCTGGCCATCCAGAGAATTTTGCCACGCCGGGAGTGGAAATGGCGACCGGACCGCTTGGCCAAGGCTTTGCACATGGTGTGGGCATGGCGATCGCGGAGAGGTTCCTTAACGCTACGTTCGGCGATGTGGTTGACCACTTCACCTTCGCGATCTGTTCGGACGGGGATTTAATGGAAGGAGTGTCCAACGAGGCGGCATCCTTGGCCGGACATCTCAAACTCGGGAAGATCATTTACCTCTACGACAGCAACAGTATTTCGATCGACGGGAGCACCGATATCGCCTTTACCGAGAATACGGGCGCGCGTTTCGAAGCCCTTGCCTGGCACGTCCAGTACGTGGACGGCATGGATTGGCAAGCCGTCGATCATGCGATCGAGGTAGCGAAGAGCGTGGTGGACAAGCCATCCCTCGTCGTTTGTAAGACGATCATCGGCTACGGCTCCCCTCACAAAGAAGGTAAATCGTCGAGTCACGGTTCGCCGCTTGGTGTCGAGGAAGTTGATCTCTCCAAAGACGCTCTCGGCATTCCGAAGGAACCGAAATTCTATGTTGCCGACGAAGTTTACGCGGAGTACCACGCGGCAGCAGATCGGGGGAAGCAGGCTCATGCCGAGTGGAAGCGGAAGTTTGAAGCATTTATTTCTGAAGATTCACGTGGTGATTCGCTGAGGGAGGCGGTCGAGGGGAAGCTGCCTCAAAACTGGGAGGCCAAGCTGCCTTCGATCGCCGAGAAGATCGCTACGCGGGCAGCAAGCGGCAAAGTCTTGAATGCGATCGCATCGGAATTGCCTATGCTGATCGGTGGTAGCGCTGATCTGGCCGAGTCGAACAACACCGACTTACACGGCTTTGGCGATTTTCAGCCGGAGTCCTACGGGGGTCGAAATCTACATTTCGGAGTGCGCGAGCATGCGATGGTTGCGGCCGTCAACGGCATTACGCTGCATGGGGGCCTTCGTGCCTATGGGGCGAGCTTTCTCATTTTCACCGACTACTGCCGCCCTTCGCTTCGACTCGCTGCACTTATGGAGTGCCCATCGATTTTTATCTTCACTCATGATTCAGTGGGATTGGGTGAGGACGGGCCGACTCACCAACCGATCGAACAGCTTGCCTCCTTACGGGCAATTCCTAATTTCAACCTCATGCGGCCAGCCGACGCGCACGAGACGGCGGCGTGTTGGAAGGTGGCGTTGGAATCAAAGAAGACCCCCTCTCTCCTCGCTTTGACCCGACAGGGTCTTCCCAGCATTACCCCCGACGATGTGGCTAACCATCCGGCCCAGAAGGGAGCTTATGCTCTGCGTAAGGTTGAAAATCCTGAACTTGTTCTCGTCGCTACCGGCTCAGAGGTTCAGGTGGCTCTCGCCGCTGCCGATATGATGGCGGACACGCGGGTAAGTGTCGTCTCCATGCCCAGTTGGTTCTTGTTTGCGGAGCAAGATCGTGCTTACCAAGACCAAGTCCTCCCCAAAGGCGTGCCCACCGTCTCGATCGAGGCGGCATCGACCTTCGGATGGGACCGTTACGCAAACGCCCACGTCGGCATTGATCGATTCGGCCTCTCTGGACCGGGAGAACAGGTGATGAAGGAGTTCGGTATTACGCCCGAGCACGTTGTAGAAGTCGCAAAGGGGCTTCTGAGCAGAGCTTAGGGCAGCCATACTATTCGGCGAGGCGCTGCAGGCAGGCTGCGGTTTCGTCGAAGCCCATGCACGAGTCGGTAATACTTTGACCGTACCGCAGGGCACTCCCCGAAGCATAATCTTGACGCCCCTCAACCAAGTGGCTCTCGATCATTAAACCCAGGATTGAGTTGCTGCCACTCGCAATCTGTGCCCTGACCGCGGCAACCACCTCGCCCTGTCTCCGATGATCTTTGCCGCTGTTTCCGTGGCTGCAGTCGATCATGACCTTCGGCGGAAGCCCCTTTTTCTCGAGAATGAGGCGAGCCTTTTCCACGCTTGCTGCATCGAAGTTCGGCCCGGTCCGTCCGCCGCCACGAAGGATGATATGGCAGTCCTCGTTTCCCGTTGTTTGAAAGATTGCGCCGATGCCTTGTTTGGTGACACTTGGAAACCAATGCTGACTTCGTGCAGCTTCTACCGCATCTGCGGCTGGTCCAAGGGCACCTTCGGTCGTATTCTTAAAGCCGACCGGCATGGACAAGCCGGAAGCCAGCTCACGATGAACCTGACTTTCGGTCGTCCGTGCTCCGATCGCGACCCAACTCGTGACATCTGCAATTTGCTGCGGAATCTGGAGGTCGAGAAACTCGGAGCCAGTAGGGAGCCCAAGTTGGTTTATATCGAGGAGCAGCTTCCGCGAGAGTCGAAGCCCCTTGTTCATGTCGAAGCTCTCATCGAGATTGGGATCGTTGATAAAGCCCTTCCATCCGACGGTGGTTCTGGGCTTTTCGAAATAGCATCGCATAACGATTAGCAAGCGATCGCTTAACCTGTCGGAGAGATCTTTGAGGCGGGACGCGTACTCGAGCGCCGCGGCTGGGTCGTGTATGGAGCATGGGCCAACGACGACCAGAAGGCGATTGCTGCGACCATGCACAATATCGGCGATTGCGCTCCGGGTGCGAAGGATGAGCTCTCGGATCGCTGGTGAAGATGGAAATTCTTCGTGCAGAATCGCGGGGGGTAACAGCGGACGTGTCTGCACGATGCGAACATCTTCTATTGGAAAGCTCATAGAGGAGCTTAAAGGGTACCTAGATCAGCTTCGTCCGACTGCTCGGCAAGCCTTTGATGAAGCTCGCAGCCTTGCGAAGATCGTCAACAAACCGGTGGATTTCCTGGGCTTTGATCTCCGGTCGCATTCGGAGCAGGGCTGAGGGATGGATGGTCGCCATGACTGAAAATCCGGCATCCATTGAAATGAATTGCCCACGGCTTTGAGTGACGCGAAAGGATTTTCCGAGAAGTGCCTGCGAAGCAGTGGCACCAAGGCAAACGACAAGCTGTGGCTGCAAGATCTGAATTTCTCTTTGTAGCCAGGGGTAGCAAGCCGCCACCTCTCGAAGATTGGGTCGCTTGTGGATTCGGCGAGCACCCTTGGGCTCCCATTTGAAGTGCTTCACGGCGTTCGTCAAATAGACAAGATCGTCGTCGATCTCGGCTTCTTGTAACAGCTTTCGAAGCAAACGCCCGGCTGGACCGACAAACGGTTTCCCCGCGAGGTCTTCTTTGTCCCCCGGCTGTTCACCGACGAGCATGAGCTTTGCGTCTGAGGGGCCTTCTCCGAAGACAGTTTGGGTGGCGTTTTTCCACAGCGGGCATGCTTGACAGCTTTTGCTTGTGAGGCGCATTGCCGCTAGAGCTTCTGCTTCTTTGTCGCGGTCCACACTCGATTTAGATAAGGTAATTTTGCCAGAGTTCCTTTCGGCATTACCTGATCTTCTCTAAATTTGAAGGAGTGGCTTCGAAATCGCAACACATTGAGATACAATGTTTTTGAGCTTTCTGGGTTCGCATATTTTGAGCCCTGCTTTGGAGAGAAGATGAATTTGAGATTTGGCATTGTTCTTGGAGCACTTTCAGTCGTAGCCTGCTCGCAAGCAGCTGTCCTGATGGATCAGATCGGATCGAATCCGAACGATATCAGTTCTAACGAAAAGGCTTTCACCAGCCAGCGATTCGAGAGTTCTAACAGCGCGTTCGATGTTGCCTCTCTCGATGATTTCTCCCTCTCTGGCGGTTCGAGATTGACCAGCGTAGAGGCAGTGGTCAGCCTTTTTAATGGCGGAAATCTTAACTTCAATGCTGTTCAAAGCTGGAACGTGGAAATCTATTCTTCGGTCGCTGCGGCACAAGGGAATCTGGCTGGTGACATCGCTTCGATCACTTCATCACCAACAATCACTAACAGCTACTTCACGTCAAACACCGTGAACGGCTTGGTGAACCTGCCGGTCGACGTGACCCTCGCCGCTGGCACGTATTGGATCAGTGTTGTCGCTCGCTACAACTTCTCCGATGGCCAAGCTGGCATCAACATGTCTTCGTTCGCCGGCGGATTCCCGAACAACACCAACGCGACGGGTGTGAACCCGGGTGGTGGATTCGGTGGCGGTCCTTTCGCTCTGCAGGATAACAGCGGTGCCAACGTAAACCTCGCCTATCGCATCAACGGTGAGCCTGTACCAGAGCCGGCGAGCATGATCGCTCTCACGCTTGGAGCGGCCGCTCTCATTCGACGACGACGCAATTCCTAATCTTCAATCTTGAACTTTGGCGGGAGAAGCTTGGCTTCTCCCGCTTTTCGTATAAGTAGCTGTGGCGAACCATTTAGCCGGCAGCAAATCTCTCTATCTTCGTCAGCACGCGGAAAATCCGGTGGATTGGTACCCATGGGGCGAAGATGCATTCCGCCTCGCTGACCAGTTGCAGCGGCCCATCTTCCTTAGCATCGGCTATTCCTCTTGTCACTGGTGCCACATCATGGAGCATGAATGCTTCATCGACGAAGCGATCGCTGCCGTCCTCAATGAAAACTTCATCAGCGTGAAGGTGGATCGTGAGGAGAGACCAGATGTGGACGATACGTACATGGCCGCAGTGCAATTAGCAAGCGGGCACGGCGGCTGGCCCATGAGCCTCTTCCTGACCCCCGACAAAAAACCCTTCTTTGCGGGAACCTACATACCTCGAGATTCGAGAGGCTCACACCCTGGTTTTCTCGATATTGCTCAACAAGTTGCCGGTCTTTGGAATTCAAAAAGGTCTTTAATCGAAAAACAAGCTGAAGACTTTGCCGTTGCCGTCGAGGCCGCGATGCAGCGGCGGCTCGATACTGCCGTTCCTAAGGAGTGGAGTCGCGATCAGGCTCTCCATGCCTACAAGGAACTTGTGGAGACATTTGACGAGCGTTCAGCTGGATTTGGGCGAGCACCGAAGTTTCCGCCCCACACGGCCTTGAGCTACCTGCTTACCGTCGCGGAAACCGAGACACGTGATCCGGAAGTTCAACGTTCCGCTCTCCGGATGGTGTTTCAGACCCTTTTGCAGATGAGCGCGGGAGGGATTCACGATCATGTCGGCGGCGGGTTCCACCGGTACTCGACCGACAGCATATGGCTGCTTCCACACTTTGAGAAGATGCTCTACGACAACGCCCTCTTGCTTCGCTTGTACGCACGGGCAGCTGGTCTGGCGAGCCTCTATTCACCGCCGCTGACGGAGCGGTTCGCAGCCACCGCATCATCTATTGCAAGCTGGCTCATGCGTGAGATGAAGCTGCCTGCAGGCATCTTCGCCGCGGCGCTAGACGCCGACAGTGAAGGAGAAGAAGGTAAGTTCTACCTCTGGTCTCAAGCAGAGATCGAGCGGCTACTTGGGCAAGATGCCCCGGCCTTTTGCAGTGCCTATGGCGTCAAACCCGAAGGAAACTACTCCGATGAAGCCACGGGACAGCTTACAGGCCTGAACGTACTCAATGGGTTAACTGATCCGGGGCAATTTCGTGAAGCACTTACCAAACTGCTGAGCGCTCGTGACCTGCGTCCGAAGCCCTCGCGGGACGACAAGGGCCTTGTGGGTTGGAACGGGCTTCTGATCAGCGCGTTCAGTGCCGCTGGGCTGCTGGATCAGGCACGACAAATTGCGCGCGTTATCCTTCAGGCGGAGCAGGATTGTGGGAACTTGCCTCGCTCTCTCTATGCAGACGAAGCATGTGGTACGGGTTTTTTGGAAGACTTCGCTGCCTTTTCATGCGGTTTATACGACCTCTCAAAAGCTGACGGTGACGACCAGTGGTCTTTGGAAGCGAAACGGCTTACGCTGGAAATGGTTCGACTCTTTTGGGACGAGAGCCGTGGATGCTTCACGATGCCAGGATCGGACCATGAAAAGCTCTTCGGGCAGCAAGTTCCGGTGACGGATTCACCGATCCCGAGCGGAAATGCCCTCGCAATAAGTTGCTTGATCGATTCCGGTGATATTGAACGTGCTTCTCGGTGCCTTGCCAGTTTGAGGGGCTGGATGGACCCTTTCCCAGGCGCCACAGAAGCTTTGTACGAATCCGGCCTGCACTTGCTCTCTCAAACCGGTTTAGAGCCGGGCAACTTGATTGCTGTGTCTCTCGAGCGACATGAGATCCGCTATCAAGAATTTTCTGGCTCACTTCGACTCAGCTTAGCTGCGGAATACACCTTTGACTCGCCGCCCGTCGTCGAGACTAACCTGCTCGACCCCGAGGTAGAACTCGACGGTGAAAAAATCTTGCTCAAAGGCGGATGGCCGGAAGGATGTAAGCAACTACGTGTCCAAGTGACATACTCGGCCTGTCGAAAAGAACTCTGCCTGCCAGCGCGGACCGCAGAGTTCTCGTTTGACGTATAAGAGCTATTCGGCCGCGACCGCTTCTGGCTCCGCTTCGACGACGGCCGCAGCTTTCTTGGGTGCGCGCTTTTTCGGCGTCGACGTGCCCATCTCAACTCCAACGGCACCTTCCGTAAATGTACATTTGATCTTAATGCGCCGGCTAATTTCTTGGTCAGCGACAGTATTCCAGTTGACTCGATCAAGTGCCCATTGCCATCCGATGTCGGCTCCTGAGTAAACGAACTCGACTCCTTTTTGGAGGACTTCACTCAACAGAGCCTTCAAGTCATCGCGATCGTTCAAGAGATTTTCGCCTGCCGACAGATTCGGCGCGAGTCCCACATTCACATTAATAGGCTCTTCCTCGGGTGCCGATTTCGAGACGCGCTTGGGTGCATTCGCCTCGATGTTCTCTTGGACTGTCTGCAGTTCACTTACCATTGCGCTGGTGAGCTTGTCGTAATCCTCTGGCCAACTGTACTGTTGCCCATCATAGAGGGCCAGCGCGTGACGTCCGGTGAGTGTCAGAGCAGTGACGAGGACCGTGACATCCGTAGGCTTCAGCTTTGGATAAGCCTTTTTCATCTGGTCCAATGCGCTCTCAAGCTTTGTCAGCTGACAAGTAATCAAATTCGTGGGGCTCCTATAAGGCGCAAGAAATCTGCCCTTTTAGCTTCGGGCATGCGCCATAATGCGAGTAGTTTACCCGTTTGGGTGGAGGTTAGATTTCTTGAAGTTTCACACAACGGCAGCCCTGGCGGGCGCTGTATTTATGATTGCTGGGTGCGGATGTGGCGGCACTCAGGCTGGTACCGATAACAACAGCACCTCGCAACTGGGCAATCCATCGGGCGGTTCCGGAACCGGACAGAAGACTGGCAAAGCGATCAAAGTCGGGATCGTATTTGACAGCGGCGGACGCGGCGACAAGTCGTTCAACGATAGTGCGTGGCGCGGCGTCGAGATGGCGATGAAGGACTTCAACATCGGCAAGCCGAACGGGGTCGAGAGCAAGCAAGCGAAGGACTACGAGACGAACCTCGACACCCTTGCAAGCGCGGGGTATGACCTCGTGTTCGCGGTCGGAATCAGCCAAAACAAGGCGCTCGAAACCGTGGCTGCGAAGTATCCGAATGTGAAGTTCGCAATTGTGGATGCGGTGGTGGACAAGCCGAACGTCCGTAGCTTAACCTTTACGGAGCAGGAGGGAAGCTTCCTTGCTGGTTACCTAGCGGGCCTTATGACAAAGTCGAACAAGATCGGGTTCGTCGGCGGTCAGCAGCTGGATCTCATCAAGAAATTCCAATACGGCTATCAGGCCGGGGCGAAAACTGCCAACCCCGACGTCGAGATTCTTCCCGCAAAGTACACCGACAGCTGGGACGACATCGACAAAGGAAAGGCTGCGGCGAATGTGCTGTTCAGCAGCGGCGCTGATATTGTCTATAGTGCGGCCGGCCGCTGCGGTCTTGGCGTGATCAATGCCGCTAAAGACGCGGGCAAGTACGCGATCGGTGTCGACAGCGATCAGGATGACGTCGCAAAAGGTACGGTTCTCACGAGCATGATCAAGCGGGTAGACAACGCGGTGTACAACACGATCAAAGACACCGTCTCCGATAAATTCACTCCGGGTCAGAAGATCTACTCCCTGAAGGACAACGGCGTCGGCCTGAGTGAAATGAAGAACACCAAGGACAAGATTGGCAAGGATAACTTAGCCAAAATCGATGCGATTTCCGCCAAGATCAAGGACGGATCGATCAAAGTGCCCGCTACTGAAGCGGAATACAACAAGTACCTAGCCACCCTGAAGAAGTAAGAGTGGCTCACTTCCCGTCCAGGCTAGTCCTGGGCGGGCGGTGCTTTCGGCACCAACTGAAAGCCCATCTCTTTCCACTGTGCCTCATCGATTGTGCTTGGGGCATCCATCAACGGGTCATAGCCACCTCCAATCTTTGGAAATGCCATGACCTCACGAATATTGTCCGTATCGGCGAGCAGTGCGGCAAATCGATCGATCCCGCAAGCGAATCCGCCGTGGGGCGGTGCACCGAATGAGAATGCTTCCAGCATGTGTCCAAATCGCTCCTGCTGTGTTTCCTGATCAATTCCGAGAAGGGTGAAGATCTTTGCCTGAATGTCCGCCCGGTGAATTCGGATAGAGCCGCTTGCCATTTCGACGCCGTTGCAAACGATGTCGTAGCAATCGGCTCGGACCTTTTCAGGATGGCCCTCATCGATGAAGTGAATGTCTTCGTCCTTCGGGCCGGTAAAGGGATGGTGGACCGAATCCCACCGGTTCTCGTCTTCATTCCATTCTACGAGGGGAAAGTCTAGGACCCAACAGAAGTTCAGTATGCGGGGGTCTCGAAGCCCACAACGTTCACCCACCTCGTTGCGCAGGCGATACAGGACGTTGTTTCCCGCCATGTACTCGTCGGCAATGAAAAGGAGCAGGTCACCGTCCTCCGCTCCTGTAATTCGCCTGATCTCGGCCGCTTCTTCGGGCTTGAAGAACTTGGCGATCGAACCCTTCAGTTCTCCTGCCTCGATGCTCATCGTCGCTAGTCCCTTCGCGCCGAAGCTCTTGGCGAAGTCCTCGAGCACCCCGATTTCTTTCCTTGAGAGCGTGCCACCTCCTGGATAGCGAACTCCCCTCACGAATTTGCCCGATTCGGCGGTGGAGCGGAATACGCCAAAGTCGCACTGCCGCGCCACTTCGGTGATGTCGAAGATCTCCAAGCCAAAGCGCAGATCAGGTTTGTCGCAGGCGAATCGCCTCATCGACTCATCGAAGGTGAGTCTAGTGAAGGGTGCGATTGGCTCTTTGTCGAGGCCGAATTCCTGGATGGTGCCGTTTAGCGAATCTCGCACCATGGCTTCTGCCACCTGAAGCACGTCCTCCTGGGTGATAAAGCTCATTTCCAGATCAATCTGGGTGAACTCAGGTTGCCGATCTGCACGCTGACTCTCGTCGCGGAAACAGCGCGCAATCTGATAATAACGTTCGAGTCCGGCGACCATCAGGAGTTGCTTGTACTGCTGGGGGCTCTGGGGAAGCGCGTAGAACTTGCCCGGCTCTAGTCGGTAGGGAACCAAATAGTCGCGAGCGCCCTCGGGAGTTGACTTCGTAATTATCGGTGTTTCCGTCTCAACGAACCCGCGCTCGTCCAAGCTGTTGC
This sequence comes from Armatimonadota bacterium, assembly GCA_023392285.1. GTDB lineage: Bacteria > Armatimonadota > Fimbriimonadia > Fimbriimonadales > Fimbriimonadaceae > JAEVZK01. Next base: position 11,505 of record JAEVZK010000131.1, read on the forward strand.
GGATTCGCCTGATGATCGAAGCCCTCATGGCGAGCCGTTTATACATCGTCGGGCGGCGCAAATCAAGGTAACGATACTTAATTCGCAACTCCTCACCAACCTTCTCCATCTGACCCTCATCGCTGACCGGGAAGGGAAGTGGTTTTGATTCGCTAAGGACCTGAACTTCGTCGACGACGACCTCGATCTCACCGGTTGGTAGGTTCGGATTACGAGTTTTCTCCTCCCTCATCTGGACCACGCCGCGAACGGCAAGGCATGTCTCACTTCGGAGGTCCAGCTGAAACTTGGCTGGATCCAAGAACAGTTGAACGATTCCGGTGCGATCCCGCAGGTCGATAAAGAAGAGCCCTCCCAAATCGCGAATCTTATGTGCCCAGCCGTTGAGAACGACTTCTTTGCCAGCATCGGTCTGGCGCAACTCACCGCAATTTCGGGTCCTCTGAAGGAATGGCATTTGAACCCAAGAGGATACCTTTGCTGCGTATACTCGCCAAATGTTCTGTTTGCCGATCATCGCCTTGCTGACTCTCAAGCAGCATGTTCCTGAAGCAGACTTAGCGAAAGCACTTGGAGCGATGGCCTATTCGCAAGACGGGCTTCGCATCGTTGAACGGCCCCGCAGCGATCTTCAGGTGCAGAACGCATCGGGCAATCTCATTCCTGCAGAGGCAGGGTTGGTCGACCGTGTCATCCTCGATAACCGAAAGGTGGTCCTCGATCGTGTGCTCCTTGGATATGAGATCGATTCAGCCCTTGATTGGGCCTTGGCCGAAGGATGGCAAGTTGATCGATTAGGCATTGGTTTTGGCGGCAGCGAGCCTCCTACATATCGCCTAACCATGAGACACGTTCCTTTGGACAGAATCTCCGTGGCAGCCTTATCGAAGGAGCTCAAACGCACGGTTGAAGCGCCGATTTCTGAAGGTTTGATGCGCAGCGGAAGCAAGCCTAAGACTGATTGGAAGGTGGTTCAGTCTCTGATCGGATTGCCACTTGAGGTTACCGGGACTGGCGTGGCGCGCGCCGCCGGGTCTCAGTTTGAGGTTCGCTTTTACGGCTGTCCCTGCGGAAAGACGGTTATCGACGGCTGGGAAACCGTTGTGGCCAGTTCGCTGGATTCTTCTTTGCGACGGATTCGCGCTAATAGACTGAATATCTATTCGATTGAACCTTGCGGTTCGGGCCATCAAATTCGCTTTTCGGGAGAAGGTGAAGCCACCGATCTGGCCAAACGGGTCAGGGGCGTCAACCGCTCACTGCCACAGCCATGAAACGAATTTATCTCGATCATGCCGCCACCACGCCGCTCGATCCGCTCGCTCGCGAGCAGATGATGCCGTGGCTGACGGAGGAATTTGGAAACCCTTCCTCCTCGTATCTAGAGGGTCGTCGCGCGAAGGCGGCGATCGACTTGGCGCGTGAGAAGTTGTCTAATCGCTTGGGGTGTCTCTTCGCCGAGGTGCTCTTTACCGGCAGCGGAACCGAGGCTGCCAGCATGGCGCTAATCGGAGCGGCACTCGCCAACTTGGATGGAAATCGACGACGCATTTTGTTCTCCGCCAGCGAGCATCATTGCGTCTTGCATCAGCAACCGATCCTACAAACCTTAGGTTATCAGGTGGAGCTCATTCCGACGGACGAGGAAGGGGTGGTCCGCTTGGATGATCTTCGTGCCGCGATGGATGACAATGTCTTGATTGTTGGGGCCATGCACGCGAACAACGAGCTTGGCACGTTCAATCCGATGGAAGAAATCTCGGCGATAGTTCATGATCACGGCGCACTTCTCTTTACCGACGCAGTGCAGACCTTGGGAACCGATGAATTGTCCTCGACATTTCTGAACGACCACCACGTCGATTTAGCATCATTCTCAGCCCACAAGCTCTACGGACCAAAAGGAGTCGGCGCGATTTATATACGGGCTGGCACCAAGATGAAGCCAACCATCGTTGGGGGCGCTCAAGAGCGGGAGATGCGAGCGGGGACCGAGAATGTCGCGGCGATCGTGGGATTCGGCGCAGCAGTCGTGCAACCGAGGAAGAGCAGCCGAGCCGCCCGAGAAGCCTTCGACGCAGCATTGGACCATAGGTTCAGGAGAACGGTGGTAAACGCAAAGAAGCTCGACAGTCACCTGCACGTGCTTATGCCGACTGGCGACGCCGAAACGGCACTGATTCGTCTCGACCGCCTGGGTTTGAGCGCAAGCAGCGGGGCCGCATGTTCCAGCGGCAGCATCGAACCGAGTCACGTTCTTATCGCATGCGGCTACAGTGAAGCCGAAGCGCGTCGGGGCCTCCGGTTCACCTTTGGAAGGGACAATACGATTGAGGAATCCCAGCGGGCCGCCTCGATCGTAAACCAGCTACTAGACTAACGCTGCGCCGAGTTTGTCTCGCACCCGTTTGAATGCGGCGAGCGAGAATTCAAGATCTTCCCGCGTGTGAGCGGCACTCGGCATCGTTCGGAGGCGAGCCTTTCCAAGAGCGACCGTTGGGTATGCGATCGACAGGGCGTAAACTCCCTCATCCCATAAAGCCCGCTCCATCTCTTGCGCTTTACCTTCATCGCCTACGAAGACCGGCGTAATCGGGGTCTCGCTTCCCATGGTATCGAAGCCCGCTTCTGCCAAGGCGTTCTTCCACCAGCGGGTGTTGTCCCACAGGCGTTGCATTGGCTCGGGGTCAGTCTCCATGACATCGATCGCGGCAATTAAGGCGGCGGCAACCATCGGCGGGTGAGCAGTGGAGAAGAGATAGGGCCGCCCGCGATTGATCAGCCAATCCTTCAGAGCCGCTGAACCGGCAATATATCCGCCGACAACCCCGAGGGCCTTGCTGAGAGTTCCAAGCTGGATATCGACCCGTCCATGGAGATTGAAGTGCGAAGTCGTTCCCGCTCCGTTCTTGCCCAGCACGCCGCTCGCGTGGGCATCATCGACCATGATGAAGGCATCGTATTGCTCGGCCAGCTTGACAATGTCCGGCAGTGGCGCAATGTCGCCATCCATGCTGAACACGCCGTCAGTTATGATCATTCGCTTCTGAAAATCTTGCGAATTTTTCAGGATCTGTTCGAGATGATCCATATCTTTGTGCCGGTACACGTAGCCTTCGGATTTCTTGTACTTGGCCGAGGACAACCGAACTCCATCGATGATGCTCGCGTGGTTCAGTTCGTCGGAGATGATGACATCTTTATCGGTGACCACGGCGGGAATCGTTCCTGAGTTCGCGGTGAATCCGCTCGTGAATACCAGAACAGCCTCAGTGTGCTTGAACTTGGCCAGCCGCTGCTCCAACTCGTCGTGAATCGTCATCGTGCCGCCAATCCAGCGAACTGCACCCGCGCCTACTCCCCATTCCTCAATCGCCCGGAGGGCTGCGTCTCGAACCTTAGGATGGTTAGCGAGTCCGAGATAATTGTTGCTCGACAGGTTCACCACCTGCTTGCCGTTCATTTCGACACGGCCACCCGCCGGACTTTCCAAGATCTTGGGCACCTTATAGAGGTGCTGATCCTTCAATTGCTGAAGATTCGCTTGCAAGAAGTTCTGAAGAGTGTCGTTCACCTCCTCAGTTTACACATCGCCACATCCCAGCGGAGACCGTTACTTCGCAGCTTCAAGAGACTCGGGCACCGGTGCCCAATAATGGGCACCGGCATCGTCGCACGAATGGCTTAGTGCATGTCCTTGTCGCCGTAAAGGGTTTGAATGTAGTTCAGCTGTCCCTCATGATAGTTGAAGTTCCAGTGTGGGTACTCCATCATTTCGGGCATTGCAAAGTCTCGGCCGCCATCGTACGGCAGCCACTTCTTCTCACTCAATCGCTCATCTGGCATTTCCTGATAATAGGCAAACAGCTTCTCCAGACGAGAGTTGCACTCCTGCTCGCATCGCTCAGCAGTCGTCCAATCCGCCTGCTCAGCTTTCATTGCCGCCTGAGACTCTTCGTTCCACTCCGGCATGGGCTCGCCAGAGATAATGGAGAGCGCCCAATCCGGACATTTTGCGCACTCACGGCAAAGGTCGAGCGCCGAGCGTCCGTTGTCGAGTGGACTCCACTCGAACTTGTCGGCGGGAATCGCTTTCGCGGCTTTGAAGAAGGCGTTAGCAGCTGATCGCGTGCTTTCGATGATATAGTCTTGTAATCGCATGGTTCCTCCAAATAGGTAGACAAACGTATTCTATACTGTCTCTGCGAAGATTTGCAATTGTTGCCGAAATTTTTTTGAAGAGGGTTTTTACGCTCCAGCGAATGCTCTGAACATGCCACTTGTAATCAGCTGACTTTTGCGATAGTATAGCGATCATGAAGCAATGCCTGTTCGCCTTTCTGATTTGCATCCTCGTTTCGATGGCGTCCGCTGACGATCTTAAGAGTCACATCGCCTCCTTTGACCGTCAGATGACTTCCGCGATGATGAAGAAAGACTTCACTCAGGTGAAAAAGCTGATAAAAGGCGAGATTGCTCCGAATTTCGTTTACGAAGAGAACGGGAGGCGCCAGAGCCTAGAGCAGATGCTTGCGGGCATCAAGATGGGCATTGGCCAAATGAATCTCCGATACGCCAACTCGAAAGTTCTCACGTTGATGAACAAGGGAACCTCCCAGGTTGCAACCGTGCACCATCAGATCGGTGGCACGGCAGTAGGCGAAGACAAGAAGATGCACAAGATGACCTTCGACGGCGTTTCTGAAAACACCTATGTCAAGATCGGAAAGACTTGGAAGATGAGTAAGATGCGCTGGATCAAGCAGTCCACGATGATTGACGGCAAAGAGATTCCGACGCAGGGTGGGCGCTAGTCGCTACGGAAAACGCCAGGAAATAAGATCTCCGAGCTGAGAGTAAAGCAGTGGCTGAATAAGCCACGCAAGCCCACCGATTGTAGAGATTACTGCGGCGGTGGTAGCGGGCCACCGCCTGATCCGAAACGCGGCAACCAATCCCGCGAGAGCGGCAACCACACTGATCAAGAGGAATGGCAATCCATCCGTAAACGCCCAGTGGCGAATCGATTCGCTGCTGCGGGCGTAGTAGTCAGGCGAGTTGATCGATCCTATAACCGCATCAGACACTTGAACAACAAACGCGATTCCTGACAGCCATTTCACACCCCTATTTTGCGGCCGTCGCCGTTGATGCGATCAGAGGTCGCAGAATTTTCATACCAGACTTTTTGCGATGATTGTGAGTAAGCCACTATTGAAGAATTTCCGCTAAGATAGTGTTATGAGCCTAGCCCTCGTCACCGCCCTCGTCGTCGCCCAAACTTCGCACATCCTGCCAAACGATTTACGGGCGGTTTACCGCACCCAGCAGATGCAGTTCCGAAGCGGAGACGTCAAGATGTTCTTCTCTCGCTATGATCCTTCTTATGTGAGCATCAACCCTCAAGGAAAGAAGAGCAACCTAAAGGAGCTCAAGATGGTGGTCGAAAAGCTGTTGAAGGGGACCTCGAAGCGTGACGTCACGTTGAACTACACCGGTGTTACTGTCAAAGGGAATCAAGCCGTGATCTCGTACACTTGTTTGATCGACTTGAACTGGCCAGATGGCCGGCAGATGCACACCAAGGAAGTTGGCACCGATACCTGGATCAAGAAGAACGGCAAGTGGACAGAAATGAAGACCGTCGATAAATTTTTCGGGCCCGCAAAGTAAAGTGTCGCTGCCTTTAGCTGTGGAGTTTCGAAAGAACTTCCACAGCTAGGAGGCAGTGACCGCCTACGGGGGAATCCTAACCCGCTTTTGGTGGCGTGAAGCTGCTGTCATTCACATTGGTCTCCACCTTAACCGTCTTGAAATCAAGAGTCCATTGCTCGCCGCCTGGGTAGGTCACTTGGACGCGCATCGGTACCATCGCGTCGCCCACCTTTCGGTAGTTGGAATAGTCGTAGGCGGCGACGACGGTCCCGAGGGAGCTGCGTTTGATATTCAGCATGCGGGTCAGAAGGCCGGTTTTTTGATCTAGGGCCAAGTCTTGCGTTGAATCGCTTGTCGGATTTGATCCTCGCACCCACCAGGCGTTGCCCTTAGCCAGCTTCTCGCGGCCGATCGTTGTCGGCTTCTGCAATTGACTGAACGAGGAATTTGGACCCCGCCAAGCCTGACCAATTCTGTTAAGCGAAAATAGCGGCTCGCCACTCAGGGGGTAAGGGCCGTACCAGGTTTCCTTCCCATTTGAAGTGATGACCCGCTCGCTCGTCTTCAGCACAAACTTGCCACCAGAGCTTTGCAAAAGCGTCGCGGGCACGGTGACAATCTTGTGAGACACATCGTTTGGCGCCGTCATGGTTCCGCTGAAAAGCAGAGTCGCTCCCGACTTGCCCTCCGCTTTGGCGAGAAGGTCGGCGGCTGCTGGAGGATTGTCGATCCTCGGATGACGGAGGGTCGCGCCAGCGGGAAGTGGCGTGGAGGCCGGGTGTTCCTCGCCGCCATGACATGTAAAGCAAGTGACCTCATTTCGCGAATTGAAATGTTCGTTGTTGATCTGACGCTGCATCAAAATCATCCGTCTGGCAGTCTCCTTTGTTCGAGTATCTTTGGCCATATCTTGAGGGTCGTGACAGTCATCGCATTCCATGTGCAGCGACGCGGCCATAAATTGCATGGAAGGAATGAGGTCACTCGCGGGCTGTCCCTTGAAAACTTGAATGTTCTTATAAACCTGTTCGGCTAGAGGACCGTCCTGAGAAGTAGGCTGTTGCGCAATCGCAGCGATGAAAGCTGTGCAACCCGCGCCAAGAAGAAGGAATTTCGCCCGTCGTATCATTTTGAAACATTATAGCCAGCCGATCAAAAGTCGGCGCTGAAAGAGGAAAGTCGTGCTTTCCACCTGATTCGGTGACGATTCCACTTCACGGTAACCTGAGCTATGCCTACCGCTCTTCTCGGCCTCGATCCAGAATCGTACGGCCTGACCGAGGCCCTAAGCGGGGAGATTCACAAAGTCGACGAGTTGGTCGGCAGAGTCATCCAACACTTAGAAGGCGACGGGTTCATCCGGAAGTTCAAGCAAGTTTTGCGGCTGGCTTCGTCCGGAGACCTCCAGCAGCTGAGGGATGCGGTGCAATCTGATATCGATCTCGCGCACAAGAGTGCACGGGTCCTCACTCTTGTCTTCCAGCTCATCAACTCATTAGAGCAGCGTGAGATCATTCGCGTCAACCGAAAGCGCCGATCTTCGCAAGGCCGTGACAAAGGTGAGACAGTTCGGGGTGCCCTCCAGAAGCTCAAAGACGAGGGAGCAACCGCCGCTCAAATCAAAGAGCTCATCGGAAAGATCCGGATTGAACCCACGCTTACGGCGCACCCGACCGAAGCGAAACGGCGAGCCATCCTTGACAAAATCCAGTCATTCGTGTTGCTCCTAGACTCAGGCGTGGAACCGCTCCTGCATCCGCTGGACGATCCCGGTCCAGAAGATGACTTGCTTGAGACGATTGCTCAGCTTTGGCTTACCGAGGAGGTCCGATCTAGAACGTTGACTGTGAGCGAGGAAGTGGAAAACGTGATCTACTTCCTGGATCATTCCATCTTTGAAGTCGTCACTTGGATTAGCCGCGACATTCAGGAGAGCCTCACCGCCCTTTGGCCCGAGGAAACTTGGGCACAGCCGCAGTTGATCGGTTATCGATCATGGGTTGGTGGCGATCGAGATGGAAATCCAAAAGTCACTCCCGATGTCACGTGGCAGGCGATTGAGCAGTATCGCCGCGCTGCATTTTCAAAGTTTGCCGCCGCATGCGAGCAAGCTGCCACGATCTTGACCTTTAGCGGAGAAGTCGTCCGAGCATCCGAAGCGACTAAATTGAGGCTGGACGAACTGCTCTCGCAGTGCAATCTGGAAGAAGAGATCATCGCGCGATTTGGGCGTGAGCCTTATTCCTTATTTCTAACCGCCATCTCAAGGAAGTTAAGGTCGGCAGTGAGAAAGATCGAAAAGTTGCCCACCGATGCGGTGCCTTATGCGAGCGACACCGAATTCAAGCAAGATCTAGACCTGCTAGCGAGCGACCTGGACGCGATGAATCTTCCAGTCCGGCTCCTGAACAACTTGCAAGAGCAAATCCGAGTCTTTGGCTTTCACTATGTCACGTTGGATGTTCGCCAGCATAGCAAGGAACACGAACATGCGATCACCGAGCTGCTTGCCGCTGCAGGAGTGATCGAGGACTACCGAACGCTGGGGGAGGAGGAGAAGATCAGCGTCCTGCTTTCCGAGATCGGTAACAATCGGCCGTTAGTCAGCGGCAGCTGGCGCGGAGATGCGCATACCGAAAACGTGCGGCAAACCTTCAAAGTGATCGGGAAAGCAAGAAGAGAACATGGATCGAAGACCCTGAAGACCTACATCGTCAGCATGACTCACGAGCTGAGCGATTGGCTAGAACCGGTGCTGTTAGCTAAGGAAGCTGGCTTGGAGCCTTGGGGATCGGAGGCTTTGGAATACGTGCCCTTGTTCGAAACGGTGGACGATCTCGCGCGCTCGGCGGAGCTTCTAAATCGTTGGCTTTCCTTGCGTGAGGTCAAGGGCCACCTGGCCGGCCAAGAGATGCGGCAGGAAATCATGCTCGGCTACAGCGACAGCAGCAAGGACGGCGGCTATCTAGCCGCGAACTGGGGATTATATCAAGCTCAATCGGCTCTCACGAAGGTGGCTACAGAGCATGATGTGGAGCTGACCTTTTTCCATGGGCGAGGAGGAACGGTGGGGCGCGGGGGCGGCCGCGCAAACCAAGCGATCTCCAGCCAGGCTCCCGGTACATTTTTCGGGCAGATTCGCTTTACAGAGCAAGGTGAAGTCATCTCCTTTCGTTATGGCCTACCCTCGCTGGCTCAGCGTCACCTCGAGCAGATCACGTCCGCAGTGCTAAAGACGGCCTACCTCAAGGCCCCGGCGGTGCCGCAATCCTACTTGGACCTTGCAGCGAAACTCGCGGCGACTTCACGCGAAGAATATCGCTCGTTCGTCTATGAGAACGATCACTTTTGGAACTTCTACATTCAGGCAACGCCCATTCGCCACATCAGTTTGTTGCCCATCGCGAGCCGCCCGGTGGGACGTGAGAGCAGCAAGCTAACCGGACTGGACGATCTGCGGGCGATTCCCTGGAACTTCGCTTGGGTGCAGTCCCGATACGTTCTGGTCGGCTGGTACGGCATCGGTTCAGCTTTACAGTTAGCCTCGGAGGAGGAGCAGACTCAGATCGAGGATATGTATAAGAAATGGCCGTTCTTCCGCACCATATTTGAGAATGCGCAGCTGGAATTAGTTCGAGCCTACATGCCCACTGCAACGATGTACGGCGAGCGCTCGGTCAGGTACGGCGCAGACCCGGCGCAGCACCAGCGCGTGCGGGAGGAATACGACAAAACGCGTTCGCATGTGTTGAGAGTGACGTCTGAGAAAGAGTTGATGTCCAGCGCAAGAACGGTGCGGCGCACGGTTGAATTCCGAAATCCTCTAGTTGAGCCGCTCAATGCGCTCCAGATTGTGCTTATGGACATCTACGACGACGGCGATACCTCGGAAGAGGTCAATGCCGCCCTCGTGCAGACGATGGCCGGGATCGCCGCCGCGATGCAAAGCACAGGCTAGGAAAGGCGCCGAAGCTGCCATTCCCCGGAGTGGCGATCGTTCCAATTCCGAACATCACCGCCCTCGCGAGCCCGCTCCAGCAGATCCAGGTTGAGCTCGGCGATCACCACGCCTTCCTCGCCAAGAGGCGTCTCGCCGAGGACAGCGGATTCTGGAAACGGCTCAATGCTAGGACAAAGAATGGCGCTCGAGCCATAAGTTTCGGGCACCGGCTCTCGGCCCAAGCTTCCTAAGAGGGAAGCGTGGACGACGTAATTCTGATTCTCGATTGCCCTCGCCTGACAGCACCATCGAACTCGCTGAAAACCACGACGAGTTTCGGTAAAGGCAGGAACGCATTGGACCAGCACACCCTCTTCCGCCAAAGCTCGACCACTCTCGGGAAACTCGCTGTCGTAGCAAATAGTTACGCCTAGTCTAGGATCGTGAGGCCTAGCGAGTCCGGATCCAGGCTGCAGCCTCCACATTTCACGTTCGTACCGGGTTAAATTATTCTTCGTTCCCAAGGCGAGGCCACGTACCGGATCCGCGATCGCGCAAACATTTACGATTCCTTGGGGCGTCTCCTTGAAATAAGAGCCACCAACCAAGGTCATCCCGCTTGAGGCAGCAATTCGAGACAGCCAATCCTCTATCGCACCCGAGAATTGGACTAGATAGCGCGCCGCCTTATGTTCGGCCAAGTCTGGTTCGAGGTTGAGCAGTTCGAGGATCTGAAGCTCTGGCAGGACAACCACCGAGGCTCCACCGTTGTGGGCTTCTTCGATCAGGTCATAGAAGTGGCCGAAGAACTCACTGTCGGACCTGATCTGCCGTATTTTCCATGCGACTGCGGCAACCTTCACCTGTCCATCCACTCCAGCGCTGCCGCCGCATTTCCGGATTCGAAATCATCCATGTAATCTCTTATGACGCCTTCTAGGCGGAGCCCGACGCGAAGCATGGGCGTAAGGGTCGGGTCCTTAACCGCGCCGGATTCCACCTGACGGGCATACATTTCAGGAGTAGCGTCCCCGGTTTGATTTGCCCAGCTTGCAAAACCTGGCATGCGAACGGCTGTTCCGTAGCGCGTCAGATTCATTCCTCGGCAAAGATCGAATCGTTGCTTCATAAACTCGCGCAGCAAACCCTTGCCGCGCACCGACGGATGGACACTGACATCCAGACCGTATAAGGTCTTGCCGCTCCGATCGAACCTCCGAAGATAAGGTCCGCCCACCGTTTCAGTCCAGCTGGTGTGAGCGTCCCATACCGCGTCGGGCACAAGGGTATTACTGCAGCTCGCCCAAACTTTGTCTTTCTGATCGAGCGTCACAAACTGGCCTTCGGGAAAGATTTCGAGGTGGCGCCGCAAGTGCGAGCCGTTCCAGAGAAGCTCTTCGGGAAAGGGCGGGGGGAAACAGGCAAGTTGAAGCATGGCCACTTCTGGGATGTGGTCAGGTTCCATACGAACGATGTGGAGTCCGTCGTTCAGCGCTGCTCTCCGAAGATCATCCGCTGACGGGCGTGTTCGTCCTCCCACCGGTGAATTTGTTCGATCGACCCCTTCGACAGGAAAACTAGATCCCGTCCGGTGGCGAGCGCTCCGAGAAGAACTTTGGCCACCTTGACTGCCATCAAACTGGCGGCGGCCACTTCCTTTGCAGTGGCTCCGGTGCAGATCAGGCCGTGGTTTTGCAGCCAATACGTCTTGGGCCAGCTTCCAAAATTTTTCTTGAATATGTTTGCTCGTTCTTGAATGACCTGCGCGAGCAAGAGGCCGGGAGGCACATACGGAATGAAGCAGGAAGCAGGCCCACAGCAAACGATTTCGTCGGGAAATATCCGCTTCGTGGCAAGTTCCTCAGCCGCGCTGGTGCAGAGCAGGCTGAGAAGAGGCACCGGGTGCGAATGTGCCACGAAACACGCGTCAGTCTCCTGAAGCAGCCACGCATGCATGAAAGTCTCAGTCGAAGGATTAGGTCCGTCAGTGGTTGCCCGATTCAGGAGTTGGCGACACATGGCGTCATCGAGGGACTGGGTAAGTCCAGTGCAGACTCCCGATAGCTTCACGTAGGAGAACCCTTCGGGCCGAATATCCTGCATTTGGTGGCCGCTGCCCTTAACCCAGATGGAGTCCTGTTCTGCGGCGAGGCAGGAGACATTCCCCTCGCCAAGGATGCAAAGCTCATTGGCGGGATCGCCGAGTACGTGAGCCAGCCACACCAGTTCCTCGGGAATCACCGCCATCCTTGTAAGCTATCCATCGCCCAGATCGATCGCGTTTGTCAGAACAGATCCTTAGCTATTCACGAGTTCGCGCAGGTCTTCTTCGTCAACTTCCTTCTTCGTGTCTGCAACTTGCAAGAAGTTGTTGTAGATCGATTCAAATCGCTCGTCCGTAAAGTTAAAGCCAAGTTCCGCGAGTCGGTGCTTGAGGCCGTGACGACCGGATCGGGCGGTGAGGATGATCTCGCTCTTCTCCGCACCGACGAGGTGCGGGTCGATAATCTCGTAGGTAGAGCGCTCCTTAAGGACCCCATCTTGGTGGATTCCGCTCGAATGGGCGTATGCGTTCGCGCCGACAACCGCCTTGTTGCGTTGCACCACCATCCCTGTCAGCTTTGACACGAGTCGAGACACGGCCAGGAGCCGTGTTGAGTCGATGTTGGTTTCAACCTGGAAGAGATCCGCGCGGATTTTGAGCGCCATCGCTACCTCCTCTAGAGCCGTGTTTCCGGCCCTTTCACCGATACCGTTTACGGTGACCTCGACCTGCCTCGCACCTCCCATGACTCCGGCAAGCGTATTGGCGGTGGCCATTCCTAGATCGTTATGGCAGTGGCAGGAAAAAACCGCCCGATCACTGTTCGGTACATTTTCAATGATGCCCTTAATGAGGTGGTAATACTCGTTTGGATATGTATAACCCGTTGTATCCGGCACGTTGATCGTAGTAGCGCCGGCGTCGATGATGGCCTCAACGACTCGGTAAACATAATCTCGGTCGGCTCGGCCCGAGTCTTCCATAAAATATTCGATGTTGTCGGTGTACTGGCGAGCGGTTTTCACGGCGTTCACGCCAGTTTCAAGAGCCTGATCTTTTGTCATCTTGAGCTTGTGCTGAAGATGGTTTTCGCTGACCCCCAGTCCGGTGTGGATGCGCGGATTCTCAGCTCCTTTCAGCGCCTCAGCCGCGACCTCGATGTCTTTCGTGCGCGCACGAGTGAGTCCGCAGATCTGCACGCCCTTGAGTTCTCGGCTGAGCACTTGAACCGCCTCAAAATCTCCCGGTGAAGAGATTGGAAAGCCCGCTTCGATAATATCGACTCCAAGTGAAACCAACTGCCGACCGATTTCCAACTTCTCGTCCATCGAGAGGCGCACGCCGGGGCTCTGCTCGCCATCGCGAAGTGTGGTGTCGAAAACCAGGACTCGATTGTTGGAGGACATACCTCTATTATAGTCGTGAGTTCCTGAGTGTGCGCCTGAAGTGGGGCCAATCGCTGCCGGGCTCTCTAGATAGTTGGGCTGGAGAGGCGACGAGCCCCTCCAGCAGGTGGGATTACTTAACGGAAACGTTCTGTTTCATCTTCGCGCCAGCGTTCTTATCGCCAGCCTGGGCGGCTTTGTTAATCCCGCCTTCGGCGAGTTTCGTGAGGTTGTCGTCAGTCTGCTCTTCCTCCTTCAGAGTTTCCTGGAGGAGCTTGACGACATCTTGATTGCCAAGGAGCTTCGCCCATTGGACCGCCGTGCCGTAGTTCGCCATTTCGTAGTGCTCGAACTTCTGGCCACCACAAATGAGCATCGCATCCCTCAGCGGACCTTCCTCGTACTCATCGATCGCTTCGCTCATCTCTTCAATGATGCCCTTTGCCGCTGCGCACACCTTTCCGCTCGGCTTGAAGTCCATCATTTCGGCGACCTTTTCTAGTCGCTCCACGTGACCTTCCGTCTGAGTTCGATGTTCCTCGAATGCAGCGCTCAGCTTTTCGTCGGAAGCGGCCTTCGCCGCTTTCGGCAATGCCTTGAGAACTTGCTTCTCAGCGTTATACATGTCCTTGACGAGGTCTTGAAATAGTGATTCGAAATTTTTCATTGCTCCTCCTTTGAAGTTAACAAGTGGTTCGACAGGCGTTTAGGGTCTCAGGTTCTAGCCCAAGTGTCAGGACAAAGCGGGACAAGCGTGCCTTGCGCCTCCCATGTATGCAACAAGAATGTGTATCTGTGCATCAAGTATTTGTGGAAAACCGCTTTAACAAATTTGCGCGAAAGGCGGCCGATTTGACCGGAACGCCCTGGGCATTCATGGTTGCAGCACTCTTGATCGTGGTCTGGCTCATTTCTGGACCGATATTCAAGTTCGGCGACACCTGGCAACTAGTGATCAACACGGGAACGACGATCATTACCTTCTTGATGGTTTTCGTTATCCAAAACACTCAAAATCGGGATTCAAAAGCCATGCACCTGAAAATCGATGAGCTGCTGAGGGCAAACGAGAAAGCGCGTAACGCACTGATGGAGCTGGAGCAGAAAACAGATTCTGAACTTGCCGAGTATCAAAAGGAGTTCGACAAACTGTGTGAGGGCGGAGATGTTGAAAAACTCAACGCAGAGTGGGCGGAGAGCTACAAAAAGAGCCACGCGAAGGCAAACTAGCGCTTTTCCACGACTTTCTTGACACCAGGCACCAGCATGCGTAGCTGCTCTTCGATTCCGTGCTTGAGAGTGATGCCGGACATCGGACAGCCATTGCAAGCCCCCGTTAACTGGATGGTCACGACTCCGCGATCGTCGACACCCAGAAGGTGAATCTCGCCTCCGTGGGAGCGCGCATATGCCTGCACGCTTTGCATGGCTTCCCGAACCTGCGGATAGAGCGGTCCTGCTTCCAGAACCTCGGGCTCCTTCTTGCCAAATAGGTTGCGAATGAGCTGCATCTCACCTTATTGTAGCCGTTTTTCGTCTACCTTCTGATCCAGACTTGCATCGCATTTGGGCCACGATTGCACCAATCATAGTAAGGACGGAGCACCAGTTCGGCTTCCTCGACTTCGACGGTGTCGACTCCGGAGTAGAGTTCGTCCGGGAAATCGAGCTTCTCGCGAAATCCGCCGACACGCAACGTAACCGGCTCTCCCTCCTCCGCCGAAATTGGAGAATCGAGGTCGACCGTGAACGTCTGGGGTGAAAACATGTTGTCGTGGGCTTCCGCGCAGTATACGAGCGGTCCGCTCGCCAGGGCGACTCGGCCGAGATTGTCCAGCACTCGCGGATTGCTCTCGATCCAGCGGGGACTCATTCCCAAATCGACGGTGATCGTGTCACCTGCCATCCATTTCTTCTTGAACACGGCGTAGCCATTCTCGTAATCGGCACCTTCTTCCAACCCGGGGAGCTCGGTCTCGACATCTTCCGCCCATTCTGGAATTCGGATTCTCACCTCGAACTCTGCGGGTCGTTCGGGATCGATTCTAAGGATGAACTTTCCAGACCAAGGATAATTCGATTGGCACGAAACCTTGACCGTGGTGCCGTTCAGCTTCACCTCCGTCTCGAAAGCGGCTGGAATGTGGAGCCAAAAAGCATCCGAGGAAATTGAGGCGATGTACTGACCCACCGATCCAATGAGACGAGCAATATTAGGCGGGCAGCAGGCGCAACTGAACCATGGCGTCCGTTCCTCGTTTCCCCTGCTCTCAAGCGGATTTGCGTAAAAGAACTTGTCGCCACTGGCGGAAATGCCGCTGAGCGCTCCGTTGTACAGCGCTTTCTCGACGATATCGGCGTAGGTGCCGTCTCCCGTCACCTGAAGCATTCGTGCTCCCCAGAAGACCAATCCACAGGCGGCGCACGTTTCTGCGTAAGAGTTTAGATTGGGGAGGTCGTAGTCGAGGGTGAAGCCCTCGTTCGTGCCACTGGGTCCGATACCTCCGGTGACGTACATGCGGCGCGTGACAAGGTTCGTCCAAACCCGCTCAAGAGCGGCTCGCAGATCGGGATCGTCCGACGCGAAGTCGGCGGCCGCAATGTAGAGGTACATGGCGCGAACCGCGTGGCCGACGACATCGACGTGCTCGCGAATTGGCAGATGGTCTTGCGAGTATTCCCCGGTGTACTCGCCATCTTTCGACATCATGCCTCGCAT
>JAEVZK010000030.1 GCA_023392285.1 Armatimonadota bacterium
CTTCCAATATGGTCGCGACGCGCTTCTCCACTATTTCCGAGATCGAACCTCCACCTCTCCCTCCCTTGCGAAACAGGTGCGCGAACTTTTTCAGTGCGAGGATGAACCGAGCATTGTCAGCCGTCTCTACCGAGCGCCGTCGCCGCAGGCGATGATTGCAAAGCTGGCAAAGGGTTTAGCAAACGATGCTAAAACCGGATCTCCATACGCTCTAGAAAGCTTGGAGCACAATTCCGACCAGCTTGCACAAGTTGTGGCTGCCCACGCCGAGGCTCAGGTGGCGAAGGAGAAAGTCAAAATTTGTCTCGCCGGAGGGCTTTGGAAACAGTCGTCGATCTTCATCGATGCGCTGGCTCGGCGGCTAGCGCTCCATTCGGGAAAGAAGTTTACGCTCGACAGGATCAAAAACCCGCCTGTTTATGGGGCTGTTCGGCTGGCAAAGGAGATGGCGAAGTGAGCACGGAATCTCGCAACCCTCGATCTTACGATCTAGACAAAATGTCGCCCCGCGAGATTGTGCGTTTGATGAATGAGGAGGAAACCATTGTCATTCACGCCATGCGCCAAGCAGAGGAAGCGATCGCGGTCGCCATTCAGCACGCTGCAGACGCTTTCGCACGAGGGGGACGGGTGATTTACCTTGGCTCGGGAACGAGCGGACGAACGGCCATGGCAGACGCTGCGGAGATGCCTCCCACCTTTGGCATTGAACCTGAATACTATGTCGCCCTCGTCTCTGGCGGCTCCAGTGCTGTGGGTAAAGCGGTAGAGGATGCGGAAGACGATCCGCATTCTGCGATTGAAGCCTTGAACGATATCAAGCTGAATCGGAAGGACATCGTTATCGGTCTCGCCGCGAGCGGCTCGACCCCCTTCGTACTCGGAGGCATACGGCACGCGAAGCAGAAGGGCGTTTGGACGTGCGGCATCGCAAACAACAAGGGCTCTTCCCTTCTCGAAATGGTGGATCATCCAATTCTGCTGGACACTGGCCCAGAAATCCTGACGGGATCGACACGGTTGAAAGCGGCGACCGCTCAGAAGATGACGCTCAACCGCATTAGCACCGGCGCGATGGTTCTAAACGGCAAGGTGATCGAAAACCTCATGGTCGATGTCAGGGCCAAGAACGCGAAGCTGAAAGACCGATGCGCACGAATCGTCAAGGAATTGACGCCAGTCACTTACGATGAAGCTTGGGATGCGCTCGAGACCCATTCCTGGTCCATCCGCAAAACCTTGGCTTCGTTGCGACAGAACTCGGATTGACCGGTATCCTCAGTTGAATGGCTGATTTAGGCAAGCTCCTCGAAGAGTCTGGCGCCATCCTCAAAGGTCACTTTCTTCTCGCCAGCGGGCGTCATAGCGCGGTTTACTTCGAAAAATTCCGAATTCTAGAGAGACCGGACGTGCTCTCGCTGCTTTGCAAGGAGATCGCAGACCATTACCGCGAACACGAGTTTGATGCGGTGGCAGGTCCCACGACGGGAGGCATCATCATTGCCTTTGACGTCGCCCGTCAGTTAGGGTTGCCAGCCATATACGTGGAGACAGATTCCGGAAGACGGAGCCTGAGACGAGGCAAAGTGCTGGAGCCGGGCACGAGGGTTCTGATCGTTGACGATGTTCTCACAACCGGAGGCTCGATCTTCGACACGCGTGAAGCCATCAAGGCAGCTGGCGGCGAGCCGGTGGCTTTCGGCGTCTTAATCGACCGGACCGAGCCGGGATTCGATCCGGTGCTGCCAATGTATGCCGCTTATCGCGTGGATGCGGAGAGCTTCGCGCCCGACAATGTGCCGGACTGGCTTGCCGAACAAGAGCTGATCCGACCGGGCGCCAGCAAGGCGAAATCGATTAGCTGAGCCGAAGGACTTATCCATAGCCCCGATTGTCGTACAGTAAAGAGTCACTCACATGGAGCCAATTCGATACAAGCCAGGCGAAGCGATACGATGGTTACAAACCGGTGCCGACGCCAACAAGCAAGCGGCACGCCAGAAAGGGCGAGAAATGTTAGCTCAATCGGGCGCTCCTGGGGTCAAGCGAATTGGCCAAGGTGTTGAAGCGCTCATCGATCTCGGGAAAGGCGCTTGGGCAGATGTTTTGCATACCCAGGCGGAAGCGAGTGAATACGTCTTGCAGGAAGATCGCTTCGACATCCTGAAGGGCAACTCTATTAAGACTGTCCCCTACAAAGAGATCAAGAAAATTTCTGCCAAGGGTGAGCGAACCGTCATCACTCTCTCCAAAGGCTCTACGGTCGTGATCAAGCCTTATGCCCACATCTCAGCTGGGCGGCTCAAAGTGCCCGTAGGGTGGATGCGGAACGGGATGGAAGTGCCCTACGAACTGCTGGTGGATGAGATCTCCGCACGAGCAGGTATCGATGTCGACGAAGGCTGACGGCGGATTCATCGATGACCGTGCGGTTTGGATTCATTCTTATCGCTTTTCTCACAGTCGTAGGCTGTCTGATCAGGAGCTTCTAGGTATCCAAAAGGAGGCAAGGAGGCAGCGTGCGCTCGCGGTTCAGGCGGGAGTTGGATCCTTTCTTATGGCGATGCTTGCGATTGGCAGCCTTGTCAGTATTTCCTTGATGCCAGTCGTTTTCTGGAGTTTCTTCGCTCTTTCGATTGTCGCTTTCCTCTGGTTGCTGAACCTGGCTGGAAATCGTGAAAAATTGTCGTTGCTCTTCCGCCGATCGATGCGCGTTGGCCAGGTGGATAGGTATGAGCTAGGTAATCGTCCACGAAAGAACGTGACGACCATTCGCGATTCTGACGAAGGACCCGAAGCAGAATTCTTCTTGTGGAAAGATGACGAGGAATTCGAAGAGGCGCTCATGGAGATGTTCGGGATGAGACCACAATTCATCGAGACGCCATACGATGATGACGTTCTCCTAAGTGCCAACGGCAAGTTTGTGCCAAAGATTATCGGCTGTATTCGGGCTCGCTTGTAAAGGAACTACTTCCGTGGTGGATTTTTTCTCCGGACCCTGAGAAATTTACGAGCCTGCGCCGATAACTCTGATGGGCCTCATTAGAAGCCTCTGATTCCAAGGATCGGAATCAGTCAGAAGCGAATGGATGCGCGGGAGAACCCGTGCTTAACAACATATTCGGAAACCATATCGATAACTTGCAGAACGCCTTGTCCAAGGCTTCTGAACGGCATTCGCTGCTGACCAACAATCTCGCCAACGTCAACACTCCCGGATACCAGCGCAAGGACATCGACTTCAACATCACCCTTCAACAGGAGATGGATAAAGATGACCTCCAGCCGCTCGATCCGCCACAACTCGGTGGAGCTTCCAAGGGAGGTGCCGTAAGAATGGACGGCAACGGAGTCGATTTGGAGCAGGAAGTCATGAGCATCGCGCAGACAGAAATGCGATACCAGGCCCTCACCGATATGACCGCCAACTATTTTGGCAACCTCAAGAACGTGATCCGAGAGGGCAAATAATCTAGATGAACCTCAACACCGCACTTAAGATTTCGTCTTCCGGCTTGGCAGCCGAGCGCACACGGATGGATGTCATTTCTGGCAACATCGCCAATGCAAACTCGGTAAGCACAAAGACCAAGGAGGCCTACCGTCGCAAGGTTGTGGAGCTGATCGGTACCGCGGAAGGCGTAAAGATCGGAAGCATTGGTCAGGATGCTTCAAAGCTTCGCGAAGAGTCAGACCCGACTAACCCTAATGCCGACGCCAATGGAATCGTTCGATATTCGAACGTGAATCCGATCACCGAAATGGTCGATATGATGGGGGCTAGTCGCGCTTACGAAGCGAATGTAGCCGCTTTCAATTCCGCTAAGGGAATGATCAAGAGTGCGCTCAATATCGGAAAGGTGTAGCGGTCAGGAGTAAACGGATAGCAGACTAACAGTAAAGATTATGAACATCGGCAGTATTAAGAACCCCGCACTTCAGCCATTCAGCGAGCAGAGCTCTGCCGCAAAGGTGGGGGGTGCCGCCGGTGGGAATGGGGAACCAGATTTCGCGCAAACGTTGATGGACGTCCTGAAGGAAGTGAACGGGAGCCAGCAAAATGCTGCTCAAGTTCAAGATGACTTTATGACGGGTCGACAATCGGTGGATTATCACGACTTGATGATCGCTATGGAACGCGCGAGCACAGCATTGAACCTCACGATGTCCGTGAGAAACAAAGTTCTCGAAGCTTACCAAGAGATCAGCCATATGCAAGTGTAGTCGTTAGTGATTAGTCGTTAGCTTGTAGCGCGTCTACAGCTCACGACCTTGAACTAGAGACAGATTCAGCGATTGTGCACGGATTGCACAACATGGGTGGCGTACTCTTAAAACTTAAAAATTGGTGGCAAGCGGCTGACAAGACGCAGAAGCTGATCACGGTATTCGGCGGAGCATTTCTGCTCCTCCTGCTTCTGGGAACATTCGTTTTCGCGTCAAAGCCGAAAATGTCGCTCGTTTTCACGAACCTTTCTCCGGCAGATGCTGGCAGCGTGGCGATGGAAGTCGAGAACATGGGAATCCCCGTTTCTTTCGATAACGCCGGCAACGTCCAAGTGCCGAGCGATAAAGTCGCGAAGGTGAGGGCATCGCTCGCGATGAACGGAAAGCTGCCCAAAGGCAATGATCACTTCACCAGCGACGAACTCGACAAACTGCCGATGTTCGCCACCCAAAAGGTCGAGCAGGAGCGGCTTAACGCAATCAAGGAAAGTGATCTCGCGCAATCGATCAGCGTCTTCGACGGAGTTGCCGGTGCCACCGTAAAAATCACCCCTGCCATTGATTCCCCGTTTGAGACAGAGAAGAAGCCCGCCCAAGCCAACGTGACCATTTCGGAAAAGGTGGGAGAACTGGTTAGTGCCGATGAATCTCGAGCCATGGCGAACCTCGTCGCCAGCGCAGTGCCTGGGCTCGATAAAGGCAAAGTAACCATCTTCACCCGCAGTGGCCGAGCCCTGTGGGACGGCGAAGATATGGCCGACGGCAGCGCACGAGCTTCGAACAAGCTCGACCTGGAGAAGCAGGAGAGCCGGAAGAGACGAGATGAACTCCAGGAGACACTCAACCGAATGCTTGGTGCCGGAAATGCGATCGCCATGGTGGACGCGTCGTTGGATACTAGCGAGGTCAATATCACCGAAGAGACGAACAAGGTCCTCAAGGATCCCCAAGAGTTCAAGAAGGTTACGGAGACGCTCGGCAGCAGTGGCGGTGGTGCTCCTTCAATTGGCGCGGGGTTCGGAGCGAATGATCCCGCTTCCTCCCCCACCATCGGATCTTCCCTCGACAGTGGCAAGAGCGACTATTCGCAATCCCAGATCGCAGCCAAGAATCCTGTCGACAAGAAGCTTACAACAACGAAGAAGAGCATCGGCGATCTCAAGTCCATGGCCATCACCATCTTGGTGAACAAGACAGACAAAATGGATGACTCTGCGATTGCCTCAATTCAGGATCTGGCGAATTCGTACCTGGGGGCAAAGCTGACAAGCGACCCAGACAACTTTACTGCCAAGGTCGTGGCCTATCCCTTCGACAAGAAGCAAGAAGAGGAGGCTGCGAAAGCCGAAGCTGCCGTTGCAAGTTCAGGCAAGCTCCAACAGATTATTTCGATCCTCCCCATCGCGGCTTTGCTTATAGCTGCCTTTATGGTTGTGAAAGCGATTAGCAAGATTTCACCCAGAGTCGGAGGTGGCCCTCAGTTCGCGATGGCAGGTGGCGCCCCTTCCCTTCCAATGGCTCCCCAGGGCGAGCTCGCGATGAGTTCTCCGGGTGCGCTGAATGCGTACGGTTCACAGGCTGGTGCGAGTGTCGTCGTCCCAGAGGCGCTGAAGCAAAAAGCAATCGAGGCAGGGGTTTCTGAAGAACAGCTAAGAATTGCTCTGGAAGAAGCAGGAGATGCCGGGCTGTCTGTCGAAGACATTCCAAGCATAAAGAACAGGGTGAACGTTCCGCTCGAACAAATTAAGAAGATGGCCAACGAAAGACCAGAAGCGGTTGCGATGCTCATCAAGAGCTGGCTCATCGAGGATGGAATTCGACGATGAGGAAGACAAAGGAAGAATTAGGAAATCGTCAAAAGGCCGCCATCCTCCTGATGGTTCTTGGGCCGGACGCAGCTGGCAACATCATCCGACATCTTTCGGATGAGCAAGCGGAGGCACTCTCGCTTGAGCTTGCCCGGATGGACAAGATCACCCCAGAGCAGCGCACGAACGTCATTCATGAGTTCCACGAGGCAGCGATCGCGCAAGATTACATCGCTGAAGGTGGTGTGGAGCACGCTCGCAAAGTCCTCGAATCAGCTTTTGGAGGAGATCGAGCCGAGGAAGTGATGAAGCGCATCGTCACTGCGATGCAGGTTGTTCCCTTCGAGTTTCTCAAGAAGGCAGACCCCGGCCAGGTGCTGAGCTTCATTCAGGACGAGCATCCTCAAACGATTGCGTTGATCCTTGCCTATATGCCGATGAACAGCGCGGCGATGATCTTGAGCAAGCTTGGACCGGAACTGCGCGCTGATGTCGCCGCCCGAATCGCCATGATGGAGCAGACTCCGCCTGAAGTGATTCGTCGAGTCGAGCAGGTTCTTGAAAAAAAGATGTCCACGCTCATCTCCCAGGAGATGACCCAAGCTGGCGGGCCAAAGGCGCTGGTCGACCTACTTAACCGGGTAGACCGCTCGACCGAACGTTTGATTATCGACTCGCTTACCGAGCAGAATCCGGAGCTTGCAGACGCGGTAAAGAACATGATGTTCGTTTTCGAGGACATTGTTCAGCTCGAAGACCGGGCCATTCAATCGATCATGAAAGAAGTCGATATGAAGGAATTGGCCACCGCTCTC
>JAEVZK010000033.1 GCA_023392285.1 Armatimonadota bacterium
GGAGAGTCCAGGCTCCACGTCGACGGTCATCGTCAACCCCTTTTGAGCGGCTGCGGCGCGAGTCGAGCTAAATGCGCTATCCAGTAATTCTGCGGGCGCAACGAACTCAAAGCGAGGAGGGGCCGAGTTGGCCTCGAGCCTGCTCATGTCGAGCAAATCGCGCATGAGTTTGTCCAAACGTTCAAGGTCTTGACGCTGAACTTGGACAATCTCTTTTTGATCCGCGGTGAGGGGCCCCGCCGCTCCCTCCTCCAAGAGCTGGGTCGAAAGAAGCATGGAGGTCACGGGAGTTCTCAGCTCATGTGATGCGACGCCGATGAATTCCGTTTTAAGACGGTCCACCTCTCGCAGGTACGTGACGTCTTCAAGGACGGTTACTGACCCGAGAGAGGTCCCAGATGCATCCTTCATCGGCGTAGCACGTAGCCGGTATGTGCGCTGCTCTCCATTCACGTTCAGCGGAATCAAGCTGGTCGGGTCCTCGTTGGCGGAGATTTGGTCTTGTTCGATCACCTTCTGGATCGCTTTGACGATTCTTCGATCGCCGATGTGTTCCACAACTGGCGCTCTCGGGGCATACGGCGTGGGTCCAAAGAGCCCCTGAGCCGCCGTGTTCAAGTAGACGATCCTGCCTTGAGCGTCGGTCACCACCACCGGGTCGTAGAGACTGTCGAGAGCGGCATCCGACATGAGCTCGGCCCTTCGCAGCCGGCGCTCCTCCTTGGAGCGCATTTGCGCCAGATTGTCGGCCATCGTGTTGAACGCGTTAGCCAGGGCACCGATCTCGTCGTTCTTCCTAATCGTGATCCGGCGCTCCAAGTTGCCTGAACCGATCGCGAGAGCCTGCTCGGAGAACTGTTCAAGCGGGGTGAGGGCAATTCGAATGAGCCGAAAAGCAAGCAGGACCGCGAGCACGAGTGCAACCGCAGTTTGGATGAGGCTGTTCGTAGCGGCTCGCTCACTCTCGTCCTTTGCCTGGATATTGGCCTTTTGGATGGACTCCTGGGCGATCGCCTGCACTCGCTGAACGTCTTCGAACAGAGCCCGATGGAGCGGGCGCACGTCCTGCAAGTAATTGGAATTTGCCTCCTCACCGGTAATTTTCGGTGCTTTGCCGATGAAGTCGCTTGCCGCGTGACGATACTGCTCAGCATCCTTCCTGAGATGAGCGATCGATTCTGCAGCCTCTTTGGGAGAGGTCTGCAAGAGCGAATCATAGGCGCTCACGAACTGCTTCGAGCCCTGCCGATAGTCCAACTCCGAGGTGTGGAAGTCTTCGGCTAACGCTGCGGTAAAGCTCCGCTGCTGCATCTGCAGCGCTTCTTTCATCTGTTCTGTCGAGAGGACGGCTGAGAACGTCCCAGCCAGAACTCGGTCTATCGATCGGCCGAGCGAAAAGAAGCTCGTGATGGCGCTGGCCATAACGACTCCCATCAGGAGCACAAGGACGAGATGGCTCAACAGGAGCTGGACGCGGATCGTTCTTAGTCGTCGCATCTACTCGAGAACGTAGACCTCGATCTGCTCGCCGACACGCGTATCGATGTCGTAGAAGCTGCGCGGAACCGCACGGCCCGTGATCTCGGCAATTTGCGATTCTGCCCGGCGGCGTGATAAAGCTCGCTGATCTCTACGGGCGCTCTGGATGACTTTCATGCCTTGTTTGGTGGCGGCAAGGTCCCGCTCAGCTTTGGTGAACACGTTGTGGCAGCGTACTAACACCACGTCGTCGCACAGGAAAACCTGTACCGATTCCGGAGCGACGCCCTGCTCACTCAGGTGAAATTTCAGCACCGCCTGCCGAATCTGTTCCTCTACCTTGCCCGACATAAACGAAGGATACAACGACAACCCCGTTTTGTCTTGCGCCGAGAGACAAAAAACCCTCAGGCACGCGCGGCCCGACGAACGGCGGGAGTCTTTAACCAGCCATAATAGAGCTATGAAGGCTGCTATAGTTCTCATCCCTCTTTCTCTCGCCCTAGCGAGCGCGGGCGCGGTGATGTTCTATGTGGCTCAAAAGCCTGCCCAGGCTCCCGAGGCAGACGTCCCGGTGATTTCATCCGATTTTCTGGTGCGCCACTACGTCACCCCGGAGATGATCAAATCAACGGATGGAATGGCGGCAAAGGCAGCGCCCTTTTTCAAGCTGAAGGACATTCACGACATTCCGGTGCAGCTTGGGGGTGCCGGCAGCAAGCCCCAGTTCATTTACTTCGTTTTGAAAGGTTGCCCATGTTCGATCGAGGCTCAGCCCTATTTCAACCGGCTTTATGATCGCTACAAGGATAAGGTCGACTTCGTCGCAGTCATGAGCTCGAAGCCGGCTGACGCGAAAGATTACGCGGGAGAATGCAACGTTCTGGGTCCCGTGATCTCCGATCCGGAAAAGAAAATTATCAAATCATACGGAGCGGTGGCCTCTGTCTACTCCGCAGTGGTGAGCCCGACGGGAGCAATCCTGAAGATGTATCCGGGAATTTCGATCGACATGTTGAATGAGCTCAACAGTCGCTTGGCCAAGTTGGCGAATACGAAGGAGATGCCATTCGATACCGCCTATGCTCCGAAAGAGTATGCCACTGGCTGCGCGTTTTAAGAATGGCCCGCTCGGAGGGATTCGAACCCCCGACCCTCTGTTCCGAAGACAGATGCTCTATCCACTGAGCTACGAGCGGTTGCGGACGTGAATTGTACCCAACTCTTCTAGAACAGCTCCTTGGCGAGCTTATGATCCGTGGATCGGAAAACTATACGATCCCATTGCCGCCTCTCACCCTGAGGACCAGCGCGAAAAAAGCCGATTGAGTAACCTAGAGCCAACGGAAACGGCATTTGGCCGTGGCCACGACAGGAGGTTGATTTGGGCATACCGTATGTAATTGAGCAAACGGCGAGAGGGGAGCGGAGTTACGACCTATGGTCGAGGCTGCTCAAGGATCGCATCGTCTTTTTAGGCACCCCCGTGGACGACTATGTCGCGAACTTGATTGTGGCTCAGCTCTTGTTCCTTGAGAAGGAGGATCCCGACAAGGACATCGAGTTTTACATCAACTCGCCGGGAGGATCAGTTAGCGCTGGCCTCGCCATTTACGACACGATGCAGATTATCAAGCCCGACGTTGCGACGACCTGCGTCGGCCAGGCGGCGTCGATGGGTGCGGTGCTCCTCTGCGGCGGGGCTGCCAACAAGCGATCTTGCCTGAAGCATGCTCGCGTGATGATTCATCAAGTTTCTGCTGGATTTCAGGGAACAACTGCCGATATTAATGTACAGGCGGCTGAAATTAATCGATACATGGACATCCTGATGAACATTATCGGTAAGCATGCCGATAAGGATCCCGAGAAGGTGAGGAAAGATTGCGACCGAGACTACTTCATGTCGGCGGAAGAAGCGGTTTCTTACGGAATTGTGGATAGAGTTGTCGAACCGGGCGTTCGATAATATAGTTAAGTTAGGAAGTTGAATGGCTAAATCACAGGAACGACGCGATCAATGCTGCCTCTGCGGAAAAACGAAGGAGCAAGTCAAGAAGCTAATCGTGGGGCTGCACGGCGCAGTTTGCTCCGAATGCATCGACCTCTGCAATGACATCCTCCATACGGATGGCGACAAGGCCGCCCCTTCAGTCGGGCAGCAGCCCAAAGCAGCGGTGGCGTCGGTGGTGCGACCTCATTTGGCTGGCAGTTTGGTCGGGAACGCAGTTCCCAAGCCTCAAGACATCGTCAAGTTTCTCGACAATTACGTCGTGGGCCAAAACTTCGCTAAGAAGGCACTTTCGGTAGCCGTTTACAACCACTACAAGCGCATCGGCGGCCAAGCCGGAACTGATGTCGAGCTGCAAAAGAGCAACATCCTGATGGTTGGCCCAACCGGATCAGGAAAGACTCTGCTCGCCCAGACTTTGGCGCGGATGCTGAATGTGCCGTTCGCCATTGCGGATGCGACCGCTCTGACGGAGGCTGGCTACGTCGGCGAGGATGTGGAGAACATTCTGCTGAAGCTCTGGCAGGCAGCCGAGGCGCTCGATCCTCGTAATCCAAAGCAGATGTGCGAGCGCGGCATCATCTATGTCGACGAAATCGACAAGATCGCTCGCAAATCGGACAATCCGTCGATCACTCGCGATGTCAGCGGGGAAGGTGTACAGCAGGCTCTCCTGAAGATTCTTGAAGGAACCACCGCCAACGTGCCACCTCAAGGCGGACGCAAGCATCCTCAGCAGGAGTATCTGCAGATTGACACCACCAACGTGCTGTTCATCTGTGGCGGAGCTTTCGAGGGCATCGAAGACATGATTCGGCGCCGAATGAAGGAGAACGTGATGGGTTTCCGATCGACGCCGGAAACGCTTCAGGATAAGAAGAAGAGCGTTCTTAAAGATACGTTGCCAGAAGATCTTCTCAAGTTCGGCCTCATTCCCGAATTTATTGGTCGGCTTCCCGTGATTGCAACACTCGACACCTTGGACGAGGAGACCCTGATCCAGATCCTAACGCAGCCAAGAAATGCGGTATTGAAGCAGTACGCGAAGTTTTTCGAACTTGATGGGGTGGAACTGGTCGTCGAACCGGCGGCTCTAGGGGAAATCGCTCGAGAAGCCCTAAAGCGCAAGACAGGCGCTCGCGCATTGCGTGCGATCATCGAACAGGTTATGATGGACGTCATGTACGAAGTGCCAAGTGCCGATGACGTGAAGCGGGTCATCCTGCCCAAGGGCGTTATCGATGAGAAGACGGCACCTGTATTGCTGACGGCGGCAGAAATCGCAAAAGCTTCCTAGTTAAGTTTCTACAAGTCACCTCTGAGGTTAGAGCTGCTCTCAAGCAGCTCTAAGCTCTAGCTAGCAGGCCTCGTGAAGCAGCTGTTGGCCCACCTTTAGGGCGAATTGATGGGAAGCGGTCCCTTACGTAAACCGTCGAGCCACAGCCGTCGGTTTTCCTCCGAAGGAGTCCAGATGACAAGCACGGCAAGGACTCCGTAGATCGGCAAATGACCAATCAACTCGGACCAATTAAAAACGGTCAAGGTCATGTTGATCGGGAGCCAGGCTACGAGTGAAATTTCTCGAGGAAAAATGCCCAACAAGATCATAAGTCCGGCCAGGAGTTCAACCGATCCTGCGCACAAGGCGAACAGATCATTACTCATGGGTATCCCGAAGACAGGAGTGAAGTTCAGATTGTGTTCATTGAGGAAGGCAAGGGCGAGCGGCATGTTCGCGAGCTTTTCGCTAAAGGCGATGAAGGTCAGGCTGAGTCCCACCCCCACTCTTGCGAAGAGGAGTGCCTTTCTCATGAATTCGGGCGAAGGCTCCAGCTTTGAGAACAACATGCGGTCGATCGATACGGGGCCGCGGCCCGCGCAAAAGAAGAACAAGCCTAAGCCAAGGTAAAGGGCATTGTCGAGCATGGGTTCATATCCCATCAAGAAAATCCCGATGACCCAAAGGAGAACCAGCAAGGCGGCCGCAATGCGAGTAATTGCGCCGTAAAAAAGCGCTAAAGCGATTCCAGCCTGCGCAACTCCGAGCCAGTATCTCGCCCAGCCTTCTAAATGATTGTCCGGTGAGAATAGATGCCCGGTGACGCCGTTCACGAGCAAGGGCACCGCGAGATGAAGGGCAAGGAGGAGCGGAATCAAAGAATAGATCGCCGTGCGCCGATCGGGAGTTGAGCCAAGTTCTTCCGGTCCGGGAAGAAAGGCTCTTCCGCGCTTCTTCCAGAGCAGTCCAAGCAATGCGGTGATCACAAAAACGCCAATAATAAAGGCGAGCGTACGACCCTCAAATACACTTTGCCACTGAATTGGATATGGACGCGAGTTGACGAACCATTTTTCGTGGGCCCGACTCAAACTCGTCAATGAGAAGCATGCGACGAGGATTGGTAGTCGTCTCATGGTGAAAGGACTGTCCTCGAAGGTTCCTTGTTGCTGGTAAATCTTGTTTGAGAAGGAATTGGTGGGCGGTGCAGGATTCGAACCCGCGACATTCTCGGTGTAAACGAGACGCTCTACCAACTGAGCTAACCGCCCGCAACCTAGGTGGAAACCCTTTGGCAAAACGATGAACCCGAATTGAGGGTTGAGTCGTCTTCCTTTGCGAGACTGTTCAATTTACCACAGCTGAGGGCAACGACGACTCCAGTGTAGAGACCTTCTTTGCTGTCCCGAAACGGGCAGACATGGGCACTCTGGCCAAGCGAATTGTTATCGTTTTCGATCGAAACCTAGAAATTTGCGCTTAGAAGGCCAGTATTTCTGCGGTTGATCCCGATTGTCTTGACCTATGATGTGGATAAGTGTACAATCCGCGACACGGATCAATCCTCATGAAGAGAATACTGCTCGCTCTCCTGCCATGGATGGCGATGACGAGCGCTGCGATTGCTCAGAACAATCCGGCGACCGTCGTCTTTACCCATGTAGGGACGGTAGACGAAAAGTGCTACCGAGTCGGTGACGAATGCCTCGTCCCCTTTACTTTCCTCGATTACGTCGGCTGGAATTATAAGACGATCAGCGGCTTTGCCGATATTCAGGCAGACGGCCAAAAGGTTCGCGTTCCGCTCCGAAAGCTGAACGACACTCCGATGGTGCCGTTGCGCATGGCAGTGCAAAAGCTGGGCGGAGAGGCCACCTGGAATGAAAACGAACTCGATGTCCTCTCGCCGCTAAAGAAGGTGAAAATCGACAACGGCCACTTCGATATTGAAGGCGCGATGGCGGTGCAACCAAAGGCGATGCTCCTCAGTGATCCCGCACGCGTCGTGATCGATATTCAGGGCGCGAAGCTCATGAGGGAGACAAAAATCGAGCTCGACGGGACCTCGCGAATCGCTCAATTTCGGCCTGATGTTGTTCGCATCGTGCTGGAGCAAAAGGCAGACGCGCAATTTGCCAAGAGCAATTTCACGGCTGGCACAAGTTTTAGTTTTGATATCAGCTCTGTCGTGAGTTCGCCGCTTGTTCAGCAGGGGCCGAAAGTTCCTCTAACCGCGCCCCAAACCGCTCAATTCGATCCGGCCGCCAATCCGGACGGACTGCCAACGGCTGCGCGGCCAGCGATGAGCAACACAACTGCTCAAATTGGGCCATTGACAATCGATCGCGAAGATAACAAAGGCGCGATGCTCACACTGAAAATCAGCGGCAAGTTGTCTAAAGCTCCCACTTATCGACGACCTGAGCCTGACGTTATTGAAGTCGTGTTCGCTGGAGCAGCTGGAGCCTCGACCGCGAATTTTGATCTCAGCGGGGACACGGTGACCAATACCGCCACCCGTTATGAGAACGACAACTTCATTGTGAGAATGAGGCTTAGCCGGCCGATGGGCGTTGAGTACTCGATGAATGCGGGCAACATGCAGATCCAGCTCCTGAAGCCAAACGTAGGGAATGGACGGCTTGCTGGCAAGACAGTCGTGGTCGATGCCGGCCACGGTGGCCATGATTCCGGAACTCGAAGCGCGGGAATTAGCGAGAAGAACCTGACGCTGGCGATGGCAAAGAAGACGAGCGCTTTGCTTGCGGCGGAGGGGGCGACGGTCATCATGACCCGCAAGACCGACGTTTTCATTGATCTTTATGAGCGGCCGAATATGGGGAACCGAAATGGTGCGGACTTCTTCGTTTCCATCCATATCAATTCAAACAGCCGAGACAATACGGCAAGCGGCACCATCACCTTCTATCACATGCGGGATCCGATCAGCCAGTTAATGGCCGATTGTATTCAACGTGAAATTACGAAGCGGAGCGGACTTGGCGGTATGGGTGTATGGAGCGATTCCCGTATCTACCCCGATGACGGATTTGCCGTTCTTCGCAAGGCGAAAATGCCTGCCATTCTGCTCGAATGCGGTTTCCTCAATACAGCAAAGGACCGAAAACTGATGCTCACGGAAGATTTCCAGAACGCAGTAGCGTCTGGAATAGTTAAAGGATTAAAGGTTTTCCTCGGCGATGAAAAAAGCAAAGACTAATTATTTTGGCGCGTTCGCGCTGCTGGCCATCGGAGCGGCCGGAGCGGTGGGGATCACTTCCTACATTCAAAAGACTCCTGATGCCCAGAAGGTGCCCGAGGGAATTCGGCGCGAAGAGGCCAATCGTCGCCGACATGCTCCGGACGTCGAGGCTTCGGTGCAGCCTGATCAGCAAGCCGATCACACCATCATCGTTCTCACTCCCGAGTCAAAGAATGGCGACCTGACCTTTACGAGCAAGACAGAGAGTGTGCCGGATAAGGTAGAGCCAATCGTATTCGCTGTGAACCGCTATCTCGAGAACACCGGCTTCGTCGATCCAAAAGCAAAGGCTCTCGCCGTTCAGCTCAAGGATGGCATGGCTCACATCGACGTGACCGAAGCGTTTGAAACGAGCTACGGATCACTTGATGAGCGCACGGTTCTGCAAGGCTTGCAACGGACGATGGGACAGTTTGCCGAGGTGAAGACTTTTGCGTTTTACGTCAGTGGCAAGCAGGTGACGACTCTCGGCAACGCTGATCTGACCGATCCGATCCGAGTCATTCGGGCGGGCGAGGACGCTCCGGCGGGAACCAGCTAAAGCCGAGCCCTAAGATTTCGGATTCCAAGAGGAGCGCAGAGTCATGAGCACTGCGCCAAGGCCGATCACGCCCCACAGGAGCGCCCAGAAGATCGCGGGAACTCCCGTATACGACGCCATGTTGGCAGCGTCGCTTTGCCCGCCGTAGGCGCTGATGTTATAGAGGATGTACAGGGCCTGAACGGAAGCCAAGCATTGCTGCATCCCGACCAGTTGCGCGGTGAAGACAAGCGGACGGCCCTGCATGAAATGCGGGGCGGCGAAGAGAGCCAGGGTCCAAAGAATCCCGCTCAAGACGCCAACGAGGTCGCCTCGAACCCAAAACAGCAGGCTAAAAGCGAGAATTGCGCCCGTCGCGCGGAGAACGATGGCCGCGCCGCGTTCTGTCCCGCCGAACCGAATCATCAGGCCGCCCAAAATGGTGGCACCGATGTATCCCGCCGATGACACGAGAATCGGGGAGCCGCCCGCAAGAGTCACGCCGCTTCCGTTCGCGAACACTTGAATATGATCGACGGGTCCGCCGGTCAGGGCCGCGATCAAGGCATGGCTGAACTCGTGCAGATGCGTGTTGAGATACTGCAGAGGCAGCAAGATGAAGCCGAAGACCGGCACCACCCACAAAATGAGTGAGGCAAGACCCGCCAAGATCAAGCTCGACTGGTGAGGTTTCAGCTCCGATTGAGGCATCACTTGTCCTTACGGATGTCGGCAGGCCCGGCGATTCGCTCGGTAGGCCTCTGGATGGGATTTGCCGCGCCTTCTTCTCTGCGCCCCTTCCATAGCTCAAAGGTCTTCACGGCGACAAAAGCGCAAAGCAGCCCAAGCCCGTAACCGAACAGCACCTGAGAAGGATAGTGGACGCCTACGTAAATTCGGGCGAGCCCGGTCAAGATCGCCACCGCCACCCATGGCAGCCCCCACCACTTGAAATAATAGAGCATCACGAACGCTAACGCAGCCATATTTGCGGCATGGGACGAAGCGGTGCCGTAGCTATTTAGCTTGCCGACGTGCATGGTGACGTCGAGCAGTTCGTTGCAGGGCCTCAGCATGTGAACCGCGTACTTGAACCCGTCGGCGAACGAATTTGCAAGGAGGATCGAGAGGAGCGAGAGCAGGGCAGCCTTCCGCGTGGTCGGCCCGGCCGCGATCAGAGCCACGACGATCACCAGCAGTCCAATGCGAACGGGGTTTTGCTTAGTTGCCTCACTGAAGAAGACGAAAAGATTTTCCCAGGCAAACGACCATCCATTGATCCAGCGGAAAACCGTCACGTCCAAGCCATGCACTCAATCAGTTTAACGCGATTCGGATTGTGTGGCGCTCACCGTTCGCTGTGCGGCATGTCCAAGCCATGCCATTCCTTTGTCATTCCCGCCGCAATCGTTGCGGCATTTCGGGGCGTTAAAGCGTCAGAATGAAAGCAAGACCAATCCTTCCGGCGAGTTTCATCGCCCCTTGAGGTCTTCACTCCATTCGCCATGTGCAAGTCGTTCTGCCATATCCACAACCACACTGAATATAGCCTCCTCGACGGGGCGAATCGGATTCCGGACATGGTGAAGCGGGCAAAGGAGATGGAGATGGAGTCCCTCGCCATCTCCGACCACGGCGTCATGTTCGGCGTGATGGAATTCTACATGGAATGCCGAAAGGCGGGGATCAAGCCGCTCCTCGGCGTCGAAGCCTACGTCTCTCCAGCGGGGCATAAGGCGACGAAGGTTTCGGAAGGGAAGAGCACTTATCATCTCCTGCTGCTGGCGAAGGACGTTGAAGGCTATCGCAACCTGTGCAAGTTGTCCTCCATCGCGGCGTTGGAAGGCTACTACTACAAACCGCGAGTCGATCATGATCTGCTCCGGGCGCACAGCAAAGGCGTGATCGCGACCTCCGCCTGCCTTGGCAGCGAGGTATGCCAGCACCTTCTGAATGGTGACTACGATAAGGCTCAGTACACCGCCGGGATGTACGACGAGATCTTTGGCCACGGCAACTTCTTCATCGAGCTGCAAGATCACCGGCTGAAAGAGCAGGCTCAGATCAAAGATGATCTAATCAAGATTTCGCGTGAGCTGAAGCTACCCCTCGTGGCGACGAACGACGCCCACTATCTTTGCAAAGGCGATTCGAAGCCTCACGATGTGCTGCTGTGTATTCAGACGGGCGAGCTCGTCGCCAATCCTAATCGGATGAAGTTCCAGACCGAAGAGTTTTATCTGAAGTCGCAGCAGGAGATGTCCGAGCTGTTCTCCGACACGCCAGAGGCGCTTGAGAACACCGCGATGATCGCGGAGATGTGCAACGTCGAGTTGGGCAAGCAGAGAGCGAATATGCCTCAGCCGGAGGTTCCCGAGGGCGTCTCTAACTTCGATTATCTGCGGTGTCTTGCTGAAAAGGGCTTAAAGGAGCGCACCCGCGACCCTGAGAAGTCGCTCGATCGACTCAACTACGAGCTGGACGTGATCGCAAAAACAGGTTTTGGCGACTACTTCCTGCTCGTTCGGGAGTTCGCCAACGCCACCCGCGACCGCGGCATCTACTTTGGAGTTCGCGGCTCTGCAGCGGGCTCGCTGGTGTCCTACTGTCTCGGAATCACCGACGTTGATCCAGTGGAGTATGACCTCACGTTCGAGCGCTTTCTTAATCCTGAGCGAATCTCCATGCCCGATATCGACATGGACTTCGAGGACGCTCGCCGCGACGAGATCATCAAGTACGTGACGGAAAAATATGGCAAGGAGCATGTCGCTCAGATCGTCACGTTTGGAACGCTGGGCGCTAAGGCGGCAATAAAGGACTCCGGACGCGTCCTCGGCTACACGCCTTTTGACACCGACCGCCTCTGCAAAACGATCCCAACCGTTCCTGGGATGACGATCGACAAGGCCTACAAAGAAATCGCCGAGTTCCGTCAGATGGTGGACAACGAGCCTCGCTCCCGCGAACTGGTCGAAGTCGCGAAGTCCGTTGAAGGCATGGCCCGGCACTGCGGCGTCCACGCTGCCGGAGTGGTGATCTCCCGTGAGCCGCTGGTCGAGCACGTGCCTCTTTATCGGTCGAACGATGGCCAGCCAGTGACGGCTTACGAGATGGGAATTCTTGAGAAGATCGGGCTTCTCAAGATGGACTTTCTCGGTCTGTCGAACCTGACCGTCCTCGCCAAGTGCGTCGAACACATCGACCGTGGACGTGGCTCCGCTTTGCAAGCGGAGCGTATCACCGGTTTTCAACCGGTGGATGGGGAAATTACAAAGAAGCAGGGTTCACACTTGCCGCACTGGACGGCAGATGGTGCTCTCTACCATGTGGTCTTCAGGCTGGCCGACGCGGTTGCTGCCGAGGTACAAGAGCAATGGAAGCTAGCTCGCGAAGAGTTGAGCCACAAGCTTGAACAGGGGAAAATAACTGAACTCCAGCACATCGAGCTTCGTCGGCTCCAATCAGAGCAGGTCGCCGAATACTTGGATCGTGGGTTCGGATCTTGCGCTCTGAAGGACCCGGAGCTAGCTGGCGTCGTAGAGACGGCGCTGAAGCACTTTGATGGTGAGCGATACGAACTGCACGCATATGCAGTAATGCCTAACCATGTTCATGTCGTTGTAAAGCCCCTGGGAGATCATCAACTTCCCGATATTCTTCATTCGTGGAAGCGACACAGCTCACGTGAAATTAACAAGAAGTTGGGGAGCGCCGGGGAATTTTGGAAATCAGAGTATTACGATCACCTAATTCGTGACGATAAGGATTACGAAAACTCAGTCGCTTACGTGCTTGAGAACCCCGCGAAGGCAAACCTAACTGAATGGCCGCACGTGGGAAGGGGGTTGAAAACCCCCGATACGCACCGGTTGAAAACCGGTGCCACGTTTGACAGTCAGAAAATAGAGGACGGCGACGAGAAGACGTACGAGATGCTCGCCAGAGGCGAGACGACCGGTGTATTCCAGCTTGAAGGCGGCGGCATGACCCGCTACGTCCAACAGCTCAAGCCGAACTCCATCCGCGAACTTGCGGCCATGGTCGCGCTCTACCGGCCCGGACCGATGGAGCACATTCCGGCCTTCATCGACACCAAGTTCAAGCGCCGAGAGGCGACGTACCTCGACGAGCGTATGCGCCCGATCTTGGAAGAGACATACGGCATTATTGTCTACCAAGACCAGGTCCTGAAGCTGGTGCAGGCGCTCGCCGGCTTCTCCCTTGGCAAAGCAGACATCCTTCGCCGTGCAATGGGTAAGAAGGACGCCAAAGCGATGGCGGACATGAAGGCGGAGTTTATGACCGGAACCGCCGAGCGCAACATTCGAGCCGAGGATGCGGAGAAGATCTGGGAACTCCTCCTGCCTTTCGCAGGGTACGCCTTCAACAAAGCCCATGCGGTCTGCTACTCGATCCTCGCCTATCAAACTGCCTATCTTAAGGCGAATTACACGATCGAGTACATGGCGGCCCTGCTCGCGGTCTACCGCTCAAAAGAAGATCGAGTGACCGCCTTCATCGAGGAGTGCCGCAAGCTCAAAATACCCGTCCTACAACCGGATGTGAACGCATCGCAGCTTGACTTCACGATCGAAGAACAAACGAACGTCGCTAAAAAGAAGGAAATCCATCAGGGCTGTATTCGATTTGGTCTTGCCGCAATCAAGGGTGTCGGTGAGGGAATCGTGGAAGCGATTATTCGTGAACGGGAAGAGAACGGCCCCTACAAGCATCTGTTTGAATTTTGTGATCGAGTGAAGCCATTCGGGATCAACAAGACCGCCGTGGAGGCCTTGGTCAAGGCTGGAGCGATGGACAGTATCGACCGCAATCGCCGCAAACTGCTCGACAAGGTGGAAGCGGCTCTCCAGTTTGCTGACCTCGCCAATCGCGATCGTCTCGCGGGCCAGGATTCACTATTCGGTGGCGAAAGTGACGATACTGCAAATCATCAGCACTATCCGCCGCTGCCGGAGGCCGAGATGTTCACCCGAAGTGAAATCCTGTCGATGGAGAAAGAGGTTATGGGAATCTACGTTTCTGACCATCCTTTAAGGGGTCTTGAGAGGGTTCTGAAGCTGAACGCAACGCACCACTGCGGTGGTATTGAAGAAATTCCCGAGAGCAGTTTCGTCAAGTTCGCGGGAGTCATTGCGGGTCTGCGAACGATTGTGACGAAGAACACGGGGGAGAAAATGGCTTCGTTGGTGATCGAAGACTTCACCGGTCAAGCCACCGCCATCGTCTTTTCGAAGACGTATGCGAAGCTGAAGGACATCTTGGCTAAGGATTCGGTCGTTCAGCTGACTGGCTACGTGATGCACCGGGAGCGGGGAAGCGAAAAGAGCATCGAGGTTCGGGTTGAAGACGTTAAGCCGATCGATCCAGGACTTGATTTTGGGCCTCTTGGGCCTGATGGTGCACCGCCCAAGCTCGCTCGAATCGAGCTATGGCGCGGCACCGCTGCCCAGCTCAGCGATCTCAAACGGATTATTGAAAAATTTCCCGGAGATTACGAAGTCCAGATTCAAATTATGCCGGAGGACAGCTTCGCCCCAATTTATCCGGGGAAGCATGTGAATCCAAGTGATGAATTTGTGGCCGAGGTGAAGGCGCTGATGAAGGCGGATATCGAGATCAGCGATCAACTGACCGCGCCGAACCTGAGCATTGTAGCGTAGCCGAGCGTCAAATACATTGGTTATGCTTGCGCTGTCTCTCGTCATGCTCGGTTTGAGATCGAAAGGCTCGACCGAGTTCAAGGTTAGCGGCAACGCGATCGCAGTTCAGTTGACTCAGCTTCTTGCAGGAACCAAGGCGCATTTCAACTCGGATCGGAAAGGGCGGCCGGGCTGCTATCTCCTGATCGGGGCGGCCGACCCGGCGAGACGTTTCGAATTCTCGCTGCCGGATCGAGTGAAGGATCTAGGCTTTGCCGGGCAGATCATCTACCGGATCAGGGACATCAATCTTTCGACAATCAAAGTGGTTGCGGATGAGCGGGCTTTCACCTTGATCGCGTCCTTTGAAAGCGAAGGAGTCGAGCTAAAGGGCTCCCATAGCCGGCTTGGCGACGCTGCCGTTCCCGACATCGAACTCAACAACATGCAACTGCGGATCAAGCTGATCCCGGTTGCCACCGCCGGGGGCTCAATCAGCTATGAGTCGCCGGAAGTCAGCTTCTCCGCCGACGTCGACAACACGTTTGTTCCTCGATTTCGACTTCTGGGCAAAACGATCGACATCATGGACACACTGACGAACTACCGGAATCAACTTTGTAGGTCCGTGCAGGCTCAGATTCAGCATGCTCTTAATGAGTCGTCGCGCAAAGAGGCGTTGGCTAGGCAAGTCGCTTTAGCGATTGGCCCCGGATCGAGTCGAGTGGAAACCTTGCGCTGGGAGGGCACCGACCTCATCGTCGTGCTGCGCTAAATCGGTTCAGGAAGGCTTCGGCCCGGATTCGGCAACAAGAACCGAGCTAATGCCGCCGCGCACGGCGAAGGTAGCGGTGATCCGCATCCAGCGAGGGGAACAGGCGGCTGAGAGTTCATCGAGGAGGCGGTTCGTCACGCCTTCGTAGTAGATTCCTTCCTGGCGAAATCCGTAATAGTAGAGTTTCAGCGATTTTAGTTCGATGCAGGTTTCGTCGGGAATGTAATCGAGTTCGATAGTGGCGAAATCGGGTTGGCCAGTCTTTGGGCAGACACTCGTGAACTCTGGGCAGATGTGTTTGATCGTGTAATTGCGGTGCGGAGCGGGATTCGGGAAAGTTTCGAGCATGGTCAGAATTGGTGTAATGCGCTTTTTAGAGGCCGAATAGCATTCTTCGACATTATGGCAGCGCAAACGCGGTGTCGCGCTGAGGCGATGGGCCAGTTTCGCCGATGAAGACGTTTCCCCGTTATCAGCTGAGAACTGATGTCGCTTAACCCTCCCGCTAAGGGCGTAAATTCATTAGCAGTTTGCCCGCCTCGCTTGATCGACACTGATTTGTGGCTGCTGTTGCGCGGTTGTCAACCGGTGATTTGGGGGCATTTCCGGCCAGATCCCTCTGTCGAGCCGAAGGACGGCTCGAACTCGGGATGACGAGCGAATCCGTTGTTCCAAGTAATCTCCATGATGACGTGCGGGCAAACCAAACCGTCGACCCGAGCAAGCCTGAGACGCGCCGAGGAAACTGATGGTAGCCGTGCATCGCTTGCAGCTTGAGCGGTAATCGTAGGTGAGGCTGTTCGTTCCCACGTTGGTTACCGGGGAGGTGGTGCAACTGGCTGCGTCGTAGCCGCAGCGGTTCGCCGGCAGCCGCTCTTGGCCGTTGCGTGCTTCCGCTCCTCCCTTTAGCAATCACCCTTCATTCCATTGTAAGCTCACTTTCACTCCACCGCAAGCGGCGGAACCATAAAAGTTGCTTGTCACCTCGTTTGCTATCCCTCACCGGGGGATTTCAAATTCCTGCGTTAACCAATACCAATGATCTCCAATTGCCTTGGTTCTGGATGAGGCAAGATCCCTAAGTTCCTGTTTACTCAGCTTTTGGCTCAAAAACATCTCGTACGCTAAAAGCGAGCCGTAAAAGTCGGAGCTCTTCCTTCGACTCGTAAACGATTGCCAATCACTATATCCAAGGTCAATAAGACATCTTAAAGCATAGTATCTTATCAAATAGTAGGTACGGCTACCAGCCACTTCCCTCAAAAACGCTATTGCCCCTTCACATTCCACTAGGCCAACAGTTTCAACGATTTCCAGCCGTACGAGATAGTGTTTGGAGAATGGATAGGCTTTGGCAAGAGTTGCGAAATCGGAACAACTATAACCTTTCTTTAAATATGTTACAGCCTCCCACGCAGTGGGCAAGTTATCTCGCAACGCACGCTCCGCTTCCACTCTTGTCATTTCAGGTAATCCGGTGCTCTTTAGTGGCCGCCCCTCCTCCCTCGCGGCTCGTGAGCGCCGCGCAGCAGGTCAGTTTAAAGTTCTTCAGTGCTCGCATTGAACAACGTCTTTAACGCCATAAAAGCGTAGTCCGGTGAAAGTTGCCTCATATAGTTTAGACTTATAGCCATCCTATGAAATTTGCCTTTATCTTGCCAGGACCTTACTCTAGAGAACATCCTCGTAAGATACACGCCCAAAGCTTCCACGGTGTTTGGCATGCCCCGCTGAGAACCTGGGCTGGCGAGCCCAAGTCCATCGTACCAAATGAAGCTTGGCAAGAACTCCCGCTCCGCATGGCTGATGCGCTGATACAGTGATTGCGGGATAACAGTCGCATCACAGTTCAGCGTGTGGGCATTCGCAATATAATCGTATTCTGCGTCTGCCGGGAGCGTCTTGACATCTAATCCGAGGTTTGTTATTGCGCCGTGTTCATCGAGGACGCCGCACCAGTACCAAGCAAATGCTGTTTGGTCGAACCTGTGCGCCACAACGTTTTCATTTGACATGGTGAGAAAACATGTCTGA
>JAEVZK010000092.1 GCA_023392285.1 Armatimonadota bacterium
ACGGCCACCTCGGCCAGCAGGTCGTGCGGATGCTGGAAGTCTACGAGCGGCTGTCCGTAAGCGGTCTCACCCGTTTGGAACAGGTTAGGGTAACCGTATCGACCGTTGAAGATGGGATCGGCGGACGCCATCACACTGAAGCCAAGCGTCCCTCCTCCCGTGCGTCGCGAACCCATCAGCATCAACATGGAATTGGAGTAGAAGCGGCTGCCGCCTCGTGGCCCGCCAGCATCACTGAAGTTGAAGGTGACAAAGCCCATGGCCGACAAATCGTAGGCTCCAGCCTTCGGCAACATCTTCATGAACATGGGGGACGAGTCTGGAATCCAGCTTGTGCCCGATGCTTCACGGTTCATCATCCATGGACCGAATCGTCCCTCCATCGATGATCCGGAGCCTTCTGCGTCCGTCGAGCCCGGCTGAAAATCGAAAGATTTCTCAACCGCTTTCCCCTCGATGGTGGCCCGAACCGTCACCCGCCACGGACCAGCCATGCTGAACAAGACCGTCGCAGAGTAGGTGCCATCAGGATTTTTCGTAATCTTTGGATGAGATCGTCCCATGTCCATGTTCGTCATGGCAACTTCAAGTTCGACATTGACATCGGAAATGATCGCGCCGGATGTGTCGCTGATCTTGATCACGAGATCGTTCTCGCCAACCTTAAGATTGTGAATC
This sequence comes from Armatimonadota bacterium, assembly GCA_023392285.1. Taxonomy (GTDB): domain Bacteria; phylum Armatimonadota; class Fimbriimonadia; order Fimbriimonadales; family Fimbriimonadaceae; genus JAEVZK01. The sequence goes on from JAEVZK010000092.1 coordinate 679, forward strand.
GAGGCTTCGATACGAGCATCCGATTCCAACGGCGCTTCGAACGTATCCTGTGAAGGATCCGCGTGCGCCGGCAGTGGCTGCCCGACGGCCAGAGGCAACGGAAAGAGGAGAACTGCGATAAGGATAGAAAATCTGTTAATCATTGTTTGAAATTTTTTGAGGGCTACTTCCCGGCGGCACGCAGCCGCAGAGAATTGAGAATGACGGAAATGCTGCTAAGCGCCATAGCGGCGGCCGCGAACATGGGGTTGAGGCGGCCAGTCATGGCGACCGGGATCATCACCACGTTGTAGCCAAACGCCCAAACAAGATTCCATCGGATCGTGGAAAGGGTCGCACGTGCCAGGCGAATCGCGAGAGGCACGCCCCGCAGATCGGAGCGCAGCAGAATGACACTTGCCGTCTCCATCGCGATGTCGGTGCCCCCACCCATCGCGATTCCGAGATCAGCTTGCGCAAGCGCAGGCGCATCGTTGATTCCATCCCCTACCATGGCGACGGCACCGTTTGCCTGCTGAGCTTTCACCGAATCCGCTTTGTGCTCAGGTAGAACTTCAGCTTCGAATTCGTCGATGCCCACCTGGTGGCCAATCGACGCCGCGGTCGCACGATTATCCCCGGTCAACATGATCGGGATCAAACCTTGCCTGCGAAGCTGTTCGATGGCTTCTTTGCTTTCGTCTCGCACCACATCCGCCACCGCCAAGATTGCTGTCAGCTTCCCGTCGATAGCCGCGTAAAGTGCTGTCTTGCCTTGACTTTCCAGTTCTCCTAGCGTTGTCGAGGCGGATTCGGCCAGGTCGATGGACCAATCTGCCATTAAGCGACGCGAACCCACCACGACGTGCCTCCCGGCAACGACCGCCTGAATACCTTTGCCGCGAACCGCTTCGAACTGCTCGGGTTCCACTCCTGCGAAACCTCTATCCGCCGCACCTATTCGGATTGCACCAGCAATCGGGTGTTCGGAATGAAGCTCTGCCCCGGCAATGAGAGCAAGAGATTCATGCTCGCCGGCGAGAACGACATAATCAGTGAGCGTCGGCTTACCTTGGGTAATCGTGCCTGTCTTGTCCAGCAACACGGTCTTTACTGCCCCAGCCTTTTCCAGCGCCCCGCCGTCGCGGATAAGAACGCCGAGTTCTGCCGCACGACCAACTCCGACCATGATCGCCGCTGGTGTGGCGAGGCCAAGGGCGCATGGGCACGCGATCACTAAAACCGTTACCGCAGGGACCAACGCTGCTCCCGCCGAGGCACCGATCACAAGCCACCAGTAAAGGAACGTCGCTATCGCCAGCACGATGACGATTGGCACAAAGATCGAGGAGATCCGATCGGCTAGCCGCTGAACGGGTGCCTTCGAACCTTGCGCCTGCTCGACCAATTTGACGATCCGTGCGAGCGCAGTGTCTTCCCCGATGCGACTCGCCCGATAGGTGAAGGCTCCCGTGGTGTTGACTGTGCCTGCAGAAACCTCATCCCCAGGGCCCTTTCCCACGGCGATCGGCTCACCCGTAAGCATCGACTCGTCGACGTGAGAACGGCCAGTGAGGATTTCGCCATCGACGGCAATGCGTTCCCCTGGACGGGCGCGCAGTTCGTCACCAACTTTGATCGCGCTGATCGGAACTAACCGCTCCTCACCATCTACGATCCTCGTAGCCTCCATGGGAGCAAGGCGGAGCAACTTCTCGATTGCTCCCGACATGCTTCCCTTAGTGCGACTTTCCAGATAACGACCCAGGAGGATGAGTGTGACAATGACCGCACTCGTCTCAAAGTAGATGTGATCGCTTTGGCGATGCATCTCCGCGCCGGAAAAGGCGATCAGCGCGTACGTGCTGTAAATCCAAGCGGCGCCAGCCCCCATCGCGATCAGCGTGTCCATGGTAGACGAGAAGTGCTTCAACGTCTTCCATGTGGTGATAAAGAAACCCCTCCCCGCCCAGAAGACCACTGGAGTCGACAACACGAACAGGAGCATGTTCGCCCATTCAGGCCTCGGATGCCACAGCATCGAGATCAAAACGGTGGGGACGGTGAGCACGATCGCGAAGATGAGATTGTTGCGCTCTTGTGCAGGCTCTCCCGTGGAGTCTAGATGAGCCGAATGGTCGACGGGTGATGGTTCTTCCGACACCCCATACCCCGCCCCAACTACGGCCTCAGCCAATTGATGATGGGAGACGGTCGAGGCGTGTTCGACCGACGCCTTCTCAGTGGCGTAGTTGACGCTCGCTTGCGAAACGCCAGGCACTTTAGAAAGAGCCTTCTCAACACGGCGCACGCAAGAAGCGCAGGTCATACCTTCTATTTTGAGTTCGGAATGGCTCGTGCTGGTGCGGTCTGAATCAACCGAAGTCGCCATTACATGACCTCGGCCGTGTAACCCGCTTCATCGATGACCGCAATCAGCGGGTCGGTCTGCCCGTCATGCTCCACGACCGCTTCGCCTCGCTCCAACGAGACCTCGACCGACTTTACGCCGTCGACAGACTTCAACTCCTGCTCCACCGCACGAACGCAGTGTCCGCAACTCATCCCACTTACTTTGAACTTGGTTATCATCGCTTATACCTCCTGGGGTAATCAGCGCACTAAGCGCGACAGCGTCACTTTCAACTCTTCCATCAGCTCGTCTTGTGACATGGGTTTGGCATGATCATGCGCTTCTTCAGTGTCGTGACCCACGATGCACGTTTTGACGTGATTGGCCGCCATCTCTGCACCCGCTTGTTCAAGCGCGGAGCGAGTCGCGGCGAGCTGCGTAAGAATGTCGCAGCAGTATTCGCCGTTTTGGACCATGCGGCGCAGTCCTCGGATCTGCCCTTCAATTCGGGCGAGCCGTCTGTCGATGGATTGTTGTGATGCAGCGTCCACATCTCTTTATACCCCATGGGGTATAGATGAGTTTCATCGATGGGCCTTAGCCAAAGCGCCCGGAGATATAGTCTTCGGTCTGCTTCTTTTGCGGATAGAGGAAGATATTTTGGGTCGTGTTGATCTCGACCAGTTCGCCCATGTAAAAGAATGCGGTGACGTCGCTGGCTCGTTGGGCCTGCTGCATATTGTGGGTAACGATCACGATCGTAAACTGCTTCTTCAGCTCGAACATAAGGTCTTCGATCTTGTTCGTGGCGATCGGATCGAGAGCCGAGCAGGGCTCATCCATAAGAATAACTTCCGGGCCGACGGCAATCGTACGAGCGATGCACAGGCGCTGCTGCTGACCTCCTGAAAGAGAGAGAGCGCTCTGATTCAGCTTGTCTTTCACCTCGTCCCATAGAGCCGCTCGGCGCAGGCAGCTTTCTACGATCTCGTCCAATTCGACCTTTTTGCGAACGCCGTGGATTTTCGGCCCGTAAGCGATGTTCTCATGGATTGACATGGGGAACGGATTTGGCTTTTGGAACACCATTCCCACCTCTCTTCTGAGTTCCACCGGATCGATCGTTGGGCCATTGATGTCGACACCGTCGAGGGAAATAGCTCCCTCGATTCGCGTACCGTCGATGAGATCGTTCATGCGGTTTAAGCAGCGCAGGAAGGTCGATTTGCCGCAGCCCGAAGGTCCGATCAGCGCCGTCACCTGGTTCGGCATAATGTCGATCGAAATCCCTTTCAGGGCATGAAAGGCGCCGTAGTAGAAGTGAACATCCTTTGCTGAGATCTTGGGCTTCTGCTCCGCAGGCGAGACCTTCTCCGGGGCGTCTTGTACGGCCATCGTCATTTAGTTTAAGCTACGCCCCCATTGTTAAGAGGCGGTAAAGACAAATCTGCTTACGCATTGCCTTCGAGGCGGGAGGCCCGATTTTGGCCCGCTGATTGGGCCGGCGCCAAAGCCAACCCAATCGAGATGCGCCCTACTTGTCCGCCGTAACCTTCACCTTATCCTGAAGCGCCGCCTGAGCAGCGGCAAGGCGCGCGATAGGCACCCGGAAAGGTGAGCAGGATACGTAATTCAGGCCGAGCTTATGACAGAAGTAGATCGACTCCGGATCGCCGCCGTGCTCTCCGCAGATTCCGCACTTCAGATCGCCGCGAGTCGCCCGTCCATCCTTCACCGCTATCTCCATCAAACGGCCAACGCCAGTCTGATCGATGGTTTCGAAAGGATTAGAGGGAAGAATCTTCATCTCCGCGTACTTCCCGAGGAACTTGCCCTCCGCGTCGTCGCGGGAGAAGCCGAACGTCGTCTGCGTTAGGTCGTTCGTGCCGAACGAGAAGAACTGCGCATATTCCGCGATTTCCCCCGCTGTCAACGCCGCCCGAGGCAGCTCGATCATCGTGCCGAAGGTGTAGGGAATCTCCACCCCCTGCTCCTGCACAATCTTCTTCGCCTCGCTCTCGAGCTGGCCCTGCACAACCCGAAGCTCGTTTACGGTGGAAACAAGCGGGATCATAATCTCGGGCAGAACTCGTTTGCCTTCCTTGATCAGCTTCGCCGCCGCCTGCAGAATCGCGCGAGTCTGCATGATGACAAGCCCCGGAAGGATAATCGACAACCGCACTCCGCGTAGGCCGAGCATCGGGTTTGATTCCTTCATCGCTTCGACCGCGTGAAGCATCTTCGTCTTCTCTTCCAGCTTCGTCTCGTTCAGGTGCTTGTCGCCACCGGTAGCGAAGCCGCACTGGACTTCCAGCGCCGAAACCTCCCGAACAAGCGATTCGTGCGAAGGCAG
>JAEVZK010000113.1 GCA_023392285.1 Armatimonadota bacterium
CGACAGAGGAGATTTGCCGTGCGCTGGGCAAATCTCAGCAGACCTTGGGAACAGCCTTCGAAAAGCTGCTCAGGGAGGGCAAAGTGCGGGGATTTGCCGGGCTGTGGTTTAGCTTGAAAGGCTTTGAGCATGCTTGGGGACGATTTGAGCTGGCGTTGCGACACCTCCACGAGAAAAATCCGACGGTTGCCGCCATCCCTCGTGAGCGAGTTCTTGCTGCCGCAAAACTGAATTGGAGTGGGAAGCCCCTCGACCGGATTTTGGCGGCAATGGCAGAAGAGCGCCGAATCATTGGTCAAGGTACGGCGGTGCGGCTGCCCAGCTTCCGGGTGACCCTTTCACCCAAACAAAGACAATTCCTCGACCGAGTGCTGGAAGAGCTGCGCCGGGAGCCGGTCAACACTCCCAATCCCCACCAGATTTCCGAGTCACTGCGGTTACCGATGGCGGCCATTGAAGACGTGCTGAGACTTGGCACTCAGACGGGGGAGGTCGTCCGGATCAATGAAGTCGTCTTTTATGCAAAAGAGCAGGTGGTGGCGATCAAGGAGCAACTCCGAGATCGCCTCGCTGGGAGATCTTTTGAAGCGGGCCAGGTGCGAGACATCCTCGGCACCAGCCGCAAGTACGTGATCCCGCTGCTCGAGTATTTTGACGCGGTGCGGTTTACCGTCCGCGTCGGCGACAAGCGGAAGATCAACGGGTGAACCCTACTCCCGGGGACGAGTGGTACGTCGTTCGATCCGCTTCTCGTGGTTCTTACCTTCGATGATGCGGTTGACGAAGATAGCGGGAGTGTGAATCTCATCGGGGTTCAGGCTTCCGATTTCGAGCAATTCTTCGACCTCGGCGACGCAGACTTTGCCAGCGGTGGCCATCATCGGGTTGAAATTGCGCGCCGTCATTCGATAGATCAGGTTGCCGCTGCGATCGCCCTTCCAAGCTTTCACGATCGAGAGGTCGGCCCGAAGTCCCGTTTCCATCACGTACATCTCTCCGTTAAATTCCCGAGTTTCCTTGCCTTCAGCGATGCGGGTGCCGAATCCGGTCTTGGTGTAGAACGCGGGAATTCCAGCCCCGCCTGCACGGATGCGCTCCGCGAGTGTCCCCTGAGGATTGAACTCGATTTCCAGCTCGTTCGCGAGGAACTGCCGCTCGAACTCGGCGTTTTCTCCGACATAGCTGCTGACCATTTTTCGAATTTGGCGGGTCTGCAAGAGCAAGCCCATGCCAAAGTCGTCGACCCCGCAGTTATTGCTGATCACGGTGAGATCCTTCACCCCCGAATCGCGGATTGCGGTGATCAGGTTCTCCGGGATGCCGCAAAGGCCAAAACCGCCGGACATAATCGTCATTCCATCGAAAAGTAATCCGTCGAGAGCAGCGGTGGCGTCGCCGAAAACCTTATTCATATCGGGAGTTTACAACCTCTCGGGCTAGAATTGATTTATGAGCGAATCTACGCCGATCATCGTGGGCTATGGCGACGGTATCACGAGTGAACTGCTTCCCAAGATGGGCAACCGCCATGGGCTGATTACGGGGGCGACGGGTACGGGGAAGTCTGTGACACTGACTCGGCTGGCGGAAGGTTTTTCGCAGATTGGGGTGCCGGTGTTCATGGCAGACGTCAAAGGGGATCTCGCGGGGCTCAGCCAAATTGGCGGTGGAAATGCCAAGGTGGATGAGCGAGTCAAGACGCTCAACATCGCGGACTTCGCCTACGATCGGCTGCCCGCCATCTACTGGGACCTTTACGGGCAACAGGGCGCACCAATCCGGGCGACGATCTCGGACATGGGTCCGCTGCTGCTGGGGCGGCTGCTGGATCTGAACGATACGCAGACTGGGGTGCTGAACCTTGCGTTTAAGCTGGCCGATGACGAGGGGCTGCTTCTGCTCGACATGAAGGACCTGCGGTCGATGCTGAGCTACGTCAGCGAGAATGCCAAAGAGCTGCAGGCGACTTACGGCAACGTCAGCTCCGCGTCAGTGGGCGCAATTCAGCGCTCGCTCCTCGCTCTGGAGCAGCAGGGCGCGGACCAGTTTTTTGGCGAACCGTCCCTCGCGCTCAGCGATCTGATGCGGACCGATAACGCGGGAAATGGCTTCGTTAGCATCTTAGCGGCCGACAAGTTGATGCAGAATCCGCGGCTGTACGCCACGTTCCTGCTGTGGTTGCTAAGCGAGCTCTTCGAAACGATGCCGGAGGTTGGCGACCTTGATCAGCCGAAGCTGGTGTTCTTTTTCGACGAGGCGCATTTGCTGTTCAATGATGCGCCAAAGGCTCTGGTCGACAAGGTTGAGCAGGTGGTCCGCCTGATCCGCTCCAAGGGCGTTGGCGTTTACTTCGTCTCGCAAAGTCCGATTGATATTCCCGACATCATTCTTGGGCAACTTGGCAATCGCATTCAGCACGCCTTGCGCGCGTTCACGCCGCGCGATCAGAAGGCGGTGAAATCTGCGGCTGAGACCTTCCGTCCCAACCCGAAATACGATACTGCCCAGGTGATCATGGAGCTCGGCGTGGGCGAGGCGCTGGTTTCGATGCTAGATTCTCACGGAGCACCGACAATGGTTGAGAAGGTGTTCGTCCGGCCTCCAGGCGTTCGGCTTGGGCCGTTGACGCCGGAGGAGCGGCAGACCTCGATCGACCACAGCCCGATTCAGGGCAAGTACGAGGAATGCGTCGATCGTCAATCCGCTTTTGAAATGCTGCAAGCGAAGGCGCAGAAGGCGGCTGACGATGCCCATGCCTCCGAGGTTGCTCAGCGGGAGCAGCAGATGTCTGATCGAGAGGAGCAGGAGCTCTCGCGCCGCCGCACCTATTCCTCGCCCACCTACCGCACCCCATCATCGCCTTCATATCCGCGCCCGGCTGCCGCACGGCGGAGCGATTCCGTGGTCGAATCGATGGCGAAGAGCGTCGCCCGCTCGGCAGGGAGCCAGATTGGGCGCTCTTTGATTCGGGGCGTGCTCGGTTCGCTTTTCAAGGGCCGGTGAATTGGCGATTGGTTCGGCTAGTTCGGTAGGTTCGAGCCGTTCGGGAGTTGTTGTTGTTGACCACTCCCCGTAGGGGTTTTGGATTATCAACAGATCTTTGCTTCGGGGTTCTTAGCCCCCTCCCCTGAGAACTGGTGTCGCCGAACCCTCCCGCCTAGGGGGTCGAATTCATTAGCAGTTTGCCTTTCGACTCTAAAACTCTTCCGGAAACTTTGATATAAAAGGTCGAGCCTTTACCAATTAGTGGCTCTTGGAAGCCTTTCGTCAACCACGTTCGGCTTCGAGGTGGGAGAAGGGACAAGTGGCTCTCGTATGTTCCATTCTTGTGACTACGCCGCTTGGCTCGGACCAGGGGGATGCAAGGGAAAGCGGTGCCAGGTCACCGCACTCCAAAGTAAACTCTTATTGAGTTGGCCGGATGCGTTTTCTTCGATGGGGGGAGCTCCGGGCTCATTAGTCAAGGGCAGGATGCAAGGGAAAGCGGTGCCAGGTCACCGCACTCCAAAGCGCTACGTAGGTTGAGATGTACGGATGCGGTTTGTCTGACGGCGGGAGCTCCGGGCTCATTAGTCAAGAGCGGGATGGAAGGGAAAGCGGTGCCAGGTCACCCGCTCCAAAGTAAACTCTTATTGAGTTGGCCGGGTGGCGGCCTCGGCTTGCCGGGGAGGAAAGTCCGGACTTCACAGGGCAAGATGCCCAGTCGAGCGGCTTCGGCTGCAAGCTGGGGCGGAGTGATCCGACGGAAAGTGCAACAGAAA
>JAEVZK010000136.1 GCA_023392285.1 Armatimonadota bacterium
GGCCAGGCTCGAGCTCCGACGCCGTCTCGGTAAAGGCGGCCACTCCCCGCTCGCGAAACTGGACCATCCACCGGTCCAGCAAACTGGGTGCCAGATGATGCTCACGGCAGGCCGCCGCCTTGCTCAATATCCCAGCATCGATCCGCGAACAAAGATCGAGTTTAAATATACTTGAATGTCTTCTGCGTGGTTTCACTTCTTCTCCTTAGAAGAGCTACCACTTAGTGTCTCACCAATTGTCCGCAGTCCACGACATCTCGACATCCCCACATCTCCACATCTCCACATCTCCACATCTCCACATCTCCACATCCCCATAGCCTCGACCAAAGCCCGTAATCCTCCCGACGAGCGGGCTTTCCCTATCGGGAAAAGCATGTTTCGTGCGGAAATCTCAGACCTACCCTGAGGTTTTGCGTTTGAAATCCCGATCAATTTACTGGGATCGGAGGGAGTACCTACTGCATGTACGAAGCATATTGGGGTTTAACAGAAGCGCCGTTTAGTCTAACGCCGGATCCGCGGTTTCTCTTTATGAGCCGGGGCCACGAAGACGCGCTGATGATGTTGCACTACGCGGTAACGCGCAACAAAGGGGCAGCGATGCTGTCAGGCGATATCGGTTTGGGCAAGACGACGGTGAGTCGGCGATTGCTCGAATTGCTCGATCCGGTGAAGAACCGAGTTGTGATGATCGTAAATCCGATCCTCACTCCAACGCAGATCATTCAGGAAATTCTGCTTCAACTCGACATCAAGTGCGATTCGAAGAATCGACAAGTCTTGGTCGCGGAGCTTCATAAGCAGCTCCTCACCTGGTACGAACTTGGGAAACGGGTTGTGGTGATCGTCGATGAGGCGCACCTCATTCGCAACAGCGGCACGCTCGAGGAGCTGCGACTGTTGCTGAACTGCCAGATGAACGACCAGTTCCTCGTGAACTTGCTCCTTCTCGGGCAAATCGAGCTCAAGGCCAAGTTGAAGAAAGTGCCTGCGCTTGAACAGCGTCTTGCTGTACGACAGAGTATCAAGCCGCTCAACGAGGTTGAGACCGGCGAAATGATCATGCACCGCATGCGGGTGGCTGGATATACCGGCGAAAACGGTCCGTTCACCCCCGACGCGATTTTTGAGATTCATAAATATTCGAAAGGCGCCCCGCGCTTGATCAGCCAAATCGCTGACAACGCGCTGATGATCGCGTTCGCTCGAAAGCTGAAGATGATCGATGGATTTCTTGTCCACGAGATCGTCTCAGAGCACTCCGGAAAGGAGGCCGCATGAACTTTGCCGATGCGATCAGACGCGCGGCCCAAGTCAGCGGCGCGCCCCTCGGCCAGCCCGAGCCGCGCAGCGAAGAAGTAGAACCGGCGGCCGCAGCTGTCAACCACACTTTCGATCAGCCAGCGAAGGCTGAGGAGCAAACCATGGATTTCAACAAAAGGGAAGGGCAAGAGGAAACGTCCGCTCATCCAGTCAACGGCCATGTCGTTCGACTTGAGCTCGTCCTCACCCCCGAACAACTCAAGGGTCTGTTTGGCGCAGTGGTCGCCAATCAGCACAGTGTCATGACACTTCGTGAAGCCGCGAACTATCTCCGCATCAATGCTCATGCATTGGAAGAGATGGCTGGCGCTGGCGAAGTACCTGGACTGCTGGTCGATAGTAAGTGGCGATTCACTCGCCAGGGCCTGGATGACTGGCTGAACACGCATTCGAAACGAAAGGAAGCCTAAAAGAAAATGGGTCTGTTCTCTAAGAAAACGAACGTCGGTGTAGACATCGGCCACCACTCGATCAAGGTGATGCAGCTCGAAAAGAGCGGCGACTCCTATAAAGTGTCGAAGTTGGCGGTCGCCCCTACGCCGAAGGAAGCGCTCCGCGACGGAGTGGTCGTCGATCCGGCGCTGATGGGTCTCGTACTCAAGCAGCTCCTGAAAGACAATCATATCTCCGCTACATCGGCGCTCATAGCGGTCGCCGGCGGCTCGGTGGTCGTTCGCCCAGTGCGCATCCCGAAGATGGCCGAAGCCACTCTTCGCCGTTCGATGAAGCTGGAGGCCGGACGATACATTCCATCGAGCGCGGAAGACAGCTACATCGAATTTGAGATCACCGGAGACGCCGAGGACAACCAGATGGACGTTCTCATGGTCGCTGCTCCGAAGGATATCGTCGAGAGCCGAATGCAAGCTTGCCGAGAGGCGGGCTTGGAGACTGAGGCGGTGGACGTGGAGGTCTTTGCCGCCTACCGTTCACTGGTCGAAGCAGACCCGACGAAAGACTTCACCGAGAAGACGGTGGCTCTCATCGATGTTGGCTCTGCCACCACCAGCGTGAGCGTCGTCCAGAAGGGATTTTTCGTGATGTCACGAACGATTCCGAACGGCGGACACATGCTGACGGAGGCTCTGACGAATTACTTTAAGATTTCCGAAGAAGATGCTGAGACTGGAAAGGCTCAGCTCGACTTCCGAGAACTGCTGACGGAAGAGAAGCCAAAGGAGAATCCTCCACTTCGCGTCCTGCAGCCGCACGTCGACGATCTCGTCCGGGAGATCCGACGCTCACTCAACTACTACCAGTCTCAGCAAGCCGAAGGATCGCAATCCAGCACCGTCGACGCCCTCCTCCTTACGGGTGGTGGAGCGAAGATGAACGGATTGGGATCGTATCTCGGCCACAAGCTCGGTATCGAGATGATCGAGCTGGACGTGTTTGAGAACTCTCGTTTTCTCCATGCAGGCGAGGAGGGCCAAAAGGGTTCCGACCTTAGCGTCGTCACCGGCCTTGCTCTGCGACCTTATGGGAAGGCGGCGTAACCATGCCATACATTAACTTAATCGAAGAGCAGCGTTTGGCGATCAGAGCCAACGAGCGCTCGGCAAGAACATTCTTTGTGGTCTTCGTCAGCGTTCTCGTGGCCAGCGCAGGCGCTTATGGATTCTTTACGTTCCAAGCCGAATCACTTGCGGGCCAAGCCGCGGAAGTGGAAGCCCAGAACCAGAAGAACGCTCCGCTGGTGAAAGAGATCGAAGCGAATCAAAAGCTCATTGCGGAGCTGACGCCTCGCTTGAGCACTCTCACCGATGCGCAGCTAATGACTGACCGCTGGAATCGGCTTCTGAAGCATTTGACGATGCAGACGCCGAACAGCGCTTGGCTCACTGGGATGCGATGCACGTTCAGCGATCCGCTCAAGCCGATTGAAATCAGCTTCAACGGAGCCGCCGAGGCGCAAGCACCGATCGGCGAGTTCATGCTCCGGCTCCAAAATCTGCCCGATCTCGAAAACGTGAACCTCAAGTACACGAACGAGAAGCTCATCGCCACTCAAACGGCGACCGAGTTTGAGATCGGTGCCGATATTGTGGACACCGCCGAGAAGAAGGTCAAGGAGGAGGCTAACTAAGATGACGAAATCACCAAATCCAAAAACGTTCATGCTTCTGGCAATCGGAGCTCTCTTTGTGGGCGGGGCGCTTACTTACTTCGCTTATGGCAACATGGGCAACCAGGAAGCGAATCTCGCGAAGCTGAAGGCTGATTCCAAGGACAGCAAAACGCTCCAGCAGGATCTTGAACAGAGCAAAGTCGAACTGAACGACAGCACCGTCAAGATGCAGCACCTGGAGCAGAGCGTTCCTGAATTCGCCTATGTTCCCACCATGCTCCAGGAATTGGAGAAGGTGGGCAAGAATTCCGGCATCGAAGTGATTGGCGTGCGACCCATGCCAACACCCGTAGTCGCGAAAAAGGAAGATGAAGGCTCTTCATCGTCTCGAAGAAAGCCTTTTCAGGCGCTGGACATCGAAGTCAAAGGACGTGGCAAGTACCGTTCGGTGATGAATTTCATCGACGCGATGAGCACGTTCCCGAAAATCGTTTCCGCGCGGACGGTCGAACTGACCCCCAAGAGCGATCCCGACTCGAACGAAACTCTGCTGGAAGTAACCATCCAGCTCCGAGCGTTCGTGTTCTCGCCTCCGGCAGGAGCGCCGGGCAATGTTCGAACCGCCATGAGTGAGGGTGGCAACCATGCAGGGTGATAAGAAGAAATTTATTGTGCTAGGCGTCCTGGCACTGCTGATCGTGTGCGTTGGAGCATTCCAATTCATGCAGATGGGTAGTCCGGCGACTCCTCCGGCGCAAGCCGAGAAGCCCAAGGAAACCAGCGTCGAGCCGGCAAAGGAAGAGGTGAAGAACCCTCTGCTAGTCGCCGCGCTGCCAGTGCGGGATCCATTTGAGCCTCCGGCTGCAGCGCAGGAGAAGAAGACTCCGGAGATCAAGCCAGAACCGGCGCCTCAACCGGGGCCGGTGGGCAAAATGCCTCCCGTCGAGATTGGCGGCTCCATGCCGAGCGCCGGCTTTGGCGGAGACGTGGCACCCGTCGTAGTGCCAGCTCCGGAATTCCATATGAGCTACACCCTGAGCGGCACCATGCTCGGGTCCAAGCCACTCGCCATTTTCAGCGACGTATCGGGCAACCAGCGAATCGTTCCCATCGGGGGTTCGATCGATGCCGATACGACCGTTCTAGATGTTCAAAAACGCACCGTGACCGTTAAGTTTCACGGTAAGACGCTACGGCTAACCGTGGAAGGGAATCCAAATGACAAGTAACTATAAGCGATGGATTGCGGCGGCAGGCCCGCTCGTAATGGCGTGCACTGTTTGCGCGCAAGGGAAGGTGACGGACGTCGCGACCATGCAGGTCGATGGCGGACTGGCGGTGCGGATCAAGGGAAGCGATCTGCCTTCGCCCAAGACGCGTTGGGATAATGGCGCTCTTGTGCTGAACTTCGGCACGACCAAGCTCCATGCCAAGAAGGGTAAGACCTGGTGGCCAAAGGATGGCGGAATCAAAGCCGTCTCTTATGCCCCTGTAGGCCATACCGTCGACGTGGCGGTTCGCCCGACCACGGCGACGCAGCCTCACATCGCCAAGATGGAAGATGGCTGGATCGTCTACTTCGAGGAAGATTTCCCGTCGACGATCGAGGACTTTACTGCGGTCGAAAAGAGCGCTCCGAAGTCGCAGAAGGTCAAGAAAAATTATCAGCCGGCGCCAGTGGTCTCTCAGGTCACCAAAGCGGCGACTGCGGCGACTCAGCCTCCTCAGCCGAAGTTCGCTTCAACGATCAAGGATGAGGCGTTTGCAAACGCTCGCGTCAGCCTTAACTTCGTCAACACCGATATCGTTCAGATTCTGAAGGCGCTTGCCCTCCAAGGCAATGTGAACATCGCGATGGGCCCAGATGTGGTCGGCCGCGTGACCGTGAATCTCGATAACGTGACCGTTCGCGAGGCACTCGATCTCGTGACGACTTTGGGCGGCGTACGCTATGCTCAAACGGGTTCAACTTTCGTCGTTGCGTCCACTGCTCGGTTTGCCGACATGATGGGCACGATGAACAACATGGCTGCGAGCGAAACTCGGGTTGTTCCGCTGTTCAGCCGCGAAGGCAACCAAATCAAAGCGGCGATCCTGAAGAGCGTCCCAGCCAGCAC
>JAEVZK010000077.1 GCA_023392285.1 Armatimonadota bacterium
ATCACGGCGTAAACGTGCAGACTTTGTACCAGTGGCGCAAGCGTTACGCGGGGATGGGAGCGAGCGAGCTCGCCGAGCTGAAGGCTCTTCAAGAGGAGAACCGGCGGCTGAAGCGGATCGTGGCGAGCCAGGCGCTGGACATCGATGCTTACAAGGAGGCGGTCAAGGGAAAATGGTAAGCCCTGCTTCCCGGCGCCGGCTTGCGGATCACCTGCTGCTGGCAGGGTTCTCGCGGGTGCGCTCGTGCCGGGTGGCGGGGCTGTCCAGAAGCTCGTCAAGGCGATTACCACGACAGCGGAATCCGGAGCTGCTTGAGAAGGTGCTGCAGCTCGCCGCAGCGCATCCTAGGTACGGCTTCAGGCGGGTGCACGCGCTGCTTGAGGGTGTCAACCTCAAGGCTGTCCACCGCATCTGGAAAGCAGAGGGGCTGCGGGTCAGGCGCAAACCGAGAAAGCGGCTGAAGGTGGAGCGGCAGGCACAGGCTCCCCTTACCGGCCCGAACCAAGCCTGGTGCCTAGGCTTCGTCCACCAGAGACTGGACAATGGCCGCCACGCGCGCATTCTTGGCGTTCTGGACTGCTACACGCGGGAAAACCTGCTGCTCAAAGCAAGACCGAGCTTCCCGGCCCACCAGGTGCAGGAAGAACTCGAATGGCTGTTCCTCGTCCATGGTAGACCCGCACGCCTGGTCAGCGACAACGGCCCAGAATTCAGGGCTCTGCAACTCCCGATCGAACAGGCTTTCATCCAGCCGGGCAAGCCCTGGCAGAATGGCTATATCGAGAGCTTCTTCGGAAGACTCCGAGACGAACTACTCTCTTGCGAATTCTTCGAATGCGGCGCTGAACTCCAAACTGCGCTTGATGAATTCCAAGAGCACTACAACCACAAGCGGCCTCATCTTGGACTGGGGGGACTGACCCCCGCAGGGTTCAAGAAGGAATTGCTTACGCAAACAAAGGAAGAACAACAGGAGGCGATCCTAGGAGTCTAGGGTGGACCAGAAATGGGGACTAGTCAGTGGCAAGCAGCCGCCCGAGAGAAATGACAGGTGTATACATGAGTGACCCCCTGCGGACTCCCGGTAGCCACCTCCGCTCAAGGTCGTGGCAGCGCATAGTGGACGGGAGCCCGCAGGGAGGTCACGCCGCCTGTGGCGACCATACGCGACCGATTGGGCGTGATGCAAATGGATGCGCACTGGTGCAAAGGCTCCGGTGGCTCAAGCGATGCACCGCCTCCAATCTTCGCATTGGCCCAGGGTGCTCCGGGTGCGAGACGGTTGCGCCGCCGTTTGGAATTACCGACCGAGAGCGCGCAACAAACTCTGGAAGGTATTGCTCGTCGCCTCGACTGTCACCACGTAGCACGTCGGAGGTTTGGCCGGCGGGCCGCTCATCAGAGTTCGCGGCATCCCGGTTCCAAACAGGGCCGCACGGTGATCGGCATCATTTACGTAGGTTTGAAAATCCGCTTCGTTTGCTTCTACCTTCCAGCCGTCCCGTGTGCCCAACTCGGAACGCAGCCGGTCAGCTACTTGATTCACCGGCTGCTCGAATAGATATAGGCGGACAGTCGCCTTCGACAAGCGTTGCTCAGTTGGCGTCAGGCTAAATCCGAGGTCAGGCGTGGTGACCACTGGATGAAACTCATCGAGAAATTGAAATGGGTCTTTGTTCGCCATACGCGCCCTCCAAGCCACGACCACCACGGTTGCCACCAAGGCGGCAACCGCGATGATCCAATATTTACGAGCCGTCATTCTGGCTGCCCGTCCCCGTCGGTTGAGGGCATGTCGGGTTGCCCCAATTCTTCTTAACAAACCCGGGGATTTGTCTCGCGGGCAAGCAGTTTGGCTTTGGCCCGAAGAGGATGCCTCCGCCTATGATCGACACCTCTTTGCCGATCCAGATGCCCGGCCTAATCTGCCGTGCCGCAGCTTTACACTCTTCGTATTTGTACCAATCGTGAGGATAGAACTTCTTGCAGCAGTCACTCTTCAGTGCCCAGCTCGCGCAGTGGATGAGAGCGTCATCACAACATTGGTGAGCGCCTGCCGGATCGAAGCCTGCTCCGTAGTGCGCCTCCAGGCACCGGTCGTGGATTTGGCAACAGGCATCTACGCAGTCCTGAGGCAGAATGCCTTTGCCCGGATTCTGACGATTACTCGAACCACAATAGGAGCCGTAAGAGAAGCCCGATCCAAAGCCGGAAATGCCGTGCCATGGCGGCCGGACAGGCTTTGGACTCCAAGCAGGATCGTTCGGAGGCACCGTCTGCCTCGGCTGTAATCCTTCTGGATCCACGTACGTTACGGGATTGTTGGCAGCGTAGGCGTACGGGTGTTCTCCGGCATAAATCTGATCTTCAAGGCGCGCGGCGGTCAGGAATCTCGCTGTACCCGCCATGTACGGTCGCAGCCTTGCCGTTATTTGCTCATCTCCGTTGCTGTTTCTGTTTAAGCTCATCTCCATTCCTCCCGAAACTTATCTGCACCTGTCGCGCCCGCCTAATCCATTTGCAATCTATGCGGCCCCGAAAACGATGGGCAAAACAATTGCACACACGATCAGGGCAAGCGTGACCGCGACGATCTCGCCAAGCGTTGCCCGGAATCGACTCCGAGATCGGAGCACTACTCCAGCGACGTACATTGCCCCCACCACGAGAACTGCTATCTGGCTAAGTTGCTTCGTGTCCACTCTTCGGTTCTCGGGCTCACTTCTTGCCCAAAAGGAGTGCGATCCGCACAGGTTTCACGCTTCATCATTGTCAACATTTACTTTTTGCATGTGCTATTGATTACTTGTCTGTTCAAAATAAATCGCGATACACACTCCATCTCAAAACAACGCAAGTCGACCAATATAAGCCCTATCATTGGCATGCCGAACGAAGTAAGTCGCTTTCGGACAGAGTACCGGAAGACCTCTAATCAACCATTGCAAGACTGACATCACAAGATAACAGCTAGTTATCGAACTACTTCGAAGTCAACACCATAACATTTCTTAACTTGAATTAAGTTTTTACTCCAAGTCACGGTACATTTCCTCAAGCTCTCAGTTGATAATAAACCAGAAAGCAATTCTGCGGCTTTCCGATTACTTAACAAGAACGGCCGCGATCCCAATATCTTGCCAGAGCTTATGTCTAAATGACATAAGCGAAATGTTGCTTTTGTCCGGTTCAATAAAGCAGCTTCAAGGTTGGAACACTTTATCGTGACCAGCCTCTTGCCGTCCGCGAAGATAGGACAACCAACCTGCATTTCGGACCGCCTCCAGGTTATCGAGCCATTGCTTACATTATGGCAGTAAACAATTCTATATTTGGTGAGCCATTCTGCAGCTTGTTTTGCTTCTTCGCTAGATTTGATCACGGCCACGGCTAGGGCGCCGGTCGAGAGAATGAGCGTGGACGAATCCCAGAAGAGGAACTTTGGATCAGAAGCGGTTGGTAACTCTACTTTCCAAACTAAGTTGTTAGCTCTTTTAACTTGTAGATCGTTGCCAGCAATGTTCACGCTGTACGGCGCCTTTGGAGCAGCGCGTGTTTGCGACAAGCAATGCGACGCAAATGCGCAGCAAACTCCAATCAGTACAAGGCGACTAAGGCGAACAAAACTTTGATTACGGATCATGATTCTATTGTTTACTTGTGGGTAGGTGATGAAGAGCATCGACGACAATTTGGGGATGCCTTAGGAATCGGGAGTTTAAAGATGTCGATGTTCTTATCCTTCAAACACTTCATTGTTTTATCGTTTTGCGGATTACCTCTCTTAGGCGGGCATGGTAGAACGCCAAAATTTTTGCAGAGCGATCCTCCAAGCGATGACCCACCGAGGGCCTCGAACAGCCAGATGATGTAGGCAACGGTCGCATTGGACGTGCAACCAACATCAAAGATGTCGCAACCCTTTGGGGGGCCGCCCTTACCGCAACGAGAACACCCTTTGGGAGCACATGCATTATATTGTGTGCAGTCCAGTTGGTATAGCCCGAAGTTTCCACCTGAACCAGCACCTGCGTTGCAATCCGATTCACCGTAGGCCAGGCACTGCATAATGTTTGCTAATTGCTGTGCTGTGTCTTTGTCAAAACATGTGCTTAATACAGCCAATGCTGCTTTTCCTGCTGCTGAGCAACTGGATTTGTCCCAAGGTTTTGAAGTGGGGGAGCCTTTCTGCTGGAATGTTAATTGAGCCGGAGATTTCCCTTCACTATCAGTAAAGATATTTGGCAAGTCGAAGCCATAGGAATATGAACCGGCATAGGGCCACAACGGATCTCTCGTCAGCCACTGCGCTTGGTTCGGCGTGTAGTGTCTGGCTCTAACATAGAGCAATATGCTGGTTAAATCGCGGAAGTAGCCGAGCAGACCGACGAAGCTCCAAGGTGAAGGATTCGTGCCGGTGGCATTAACTTCTTCCCCATAAGGCCAGTATTCGATTCTACAATCGACGGCGCCAGTAGGATCGACGGTGGCGGCTAGGGAGCCGAGAGTGTCAGAGACATAGTCATGCTCCTTGCCACCCCTGTTCTCATACATCAACATTCCGCCGATGTTCTCATAAACGACAGTCATCGTCATTGAACTTCTCCTAAATAGTCACTGCCATCCCAGATCATCGTGTGAATCGTTTCGCCGGGTTTCTGGCGGGTTCGTCGCAACTCAGGCCAAATTAGCAAAGCTAATTTTGCAATAGCACTTCGCGCGTTCTGCTTGCGAGTGTCGAAATTGGTTCGTCCCACGCGGAAGCTCTCAGGTCATGTACGTGTCGTTGCACAAGGGCTAACAATTCTTTAGATACAATGCTCATCTTCGCTACTTCTAACGACACGCTAACTAACTCACTCGATGAACTCTGCAATCCCTTTTTCGTCAAATTGGTGAGTTCAAATTTCAGTTCTTCGCTCGGGACGAGCTCATATCTTTTCCATAAATATTCAAGTGTGTATGCACGCAATGCTGGTGACCTGGAGTTTCTGAAAAGTTTGAGCAAAAAAGTTGTTACTTCACCCATTGGCAAGATGTGGATTGCATCAATCATCGAAATTCTGTCATCGGAAGACATCATTCGATTGTCAATGATATACATAAATTTTGCAAGGTAGACCTCTGGTTGAGACTTTAGCATAAGTTTAAAAGCTTGTGCTCGTATTCCACTCTCACTCCTTGTCTTAATTGCTAACTCTCCAAGTGATGCATACGAACTATTTTGTTCCTGGTTTACCAGACACGTCAGGGCCTCATGCAAAAGCTCTGTTTGAAGATTTTCTTCGATTACTTTCATGGGCAGTGACATTGCTTATGTCCCGGGTGGCACTGTCCGCCAACGGACGCTGCTCCGCAGGCTTCTTTCATAGCCATACGTCTCGGTGCGCTCCAAGGCGAACTGCGTCGCATCGCCAGAATCCTGCTGATAGAAACTTTGCGTCATTCGATGCCTCAGGGTGAGCGGGCCTTCCGTCGACGGTGAGCACCCGATCAGCCCTGAGGCTTTCCGTCACGGCCGAGAGGTCGAAGCCGATCGTGCGCTCGCCCCAGGCGCCGAAGATGCGCTCGGCGGTGACCGAGTAACCGGAGCCGTTCCTGCTCAGCGTGCGAACCATAATCCCATGCCCATCATAGATAGGATACGACACCGTCGTAACGAAGGCGAGCCTGTCTCGCGAAAAACAGTAGCAAGTCGCCAGGACCAAGGAACCCCGGCCCGATCACGACCTCTCCTGGCAAAGCACCCGCCTTGAATATGGTGTTCGCGATGTGCGGCAACTATCATTGACAATGCCCGTCACTCAGGTGACGGATCAGCCGTTGCCTAAGGTCAAGCGCAGGAGCTATGAAATAGTAGACGCCGAAACTGCAAGTGGAATAAAGCATTACATTAAACAACATCACACTTGCAGCCCGGCCCTGCCCCGGCCCATTAATAGTGAAGAGCAGAATAATCCACCCAAAAACTCCGAAAGAGGCCTGCAGGAAAATGAATCTATAAGGTCGCTTCGAGTTTAGCGGCCAGAGTTTGTATCCTTTGACAAGCAGGTGAAATGGCAAGGGAATCAGCAGCGCTATCGGCATCAGCGGTAAAACTGATCGCCAACTCAATTGAGCCCACTGACCAAGAGATGTCCCAAGGTTGCTATGATGAGCAGGAGCTACGTGCCAAACGGAAATGACAACCAATCCCAGCACCCAATCAGTTAGCATAAAAAACGCTTGGTGAAGGAAAATATCTCGCAATGCTTCGCAAAACGTGATGGATACGCGTCCGGAAGGTGCGAAAATCGTCTTCAACCCTCAACCTCGTCCCCATAGAGAATCGGGAGAAGGAAGGAGGCTATCAACAAAAGGCCACCCAAGACAATTTCAGACACGCCACGAATCATATATCGCGACGCGAGAAGAGCGGCTGGACCGCCAGCTTCATCCATACCTTCGGCCGATGCAAGCATTGCGGCTCCATATCCCCACAATTTTAGACCGCTTTTGATTAGCGAGCGCCCAGCCTTCACCATTAGTGTTACCAAAACGCCGACGGTGGCGACGCCGCCAGCTACAATGGTGTTGTAGATAAGTCGCCCGAGTTCGCCCCATCCCCTCAACAAGTCCTGAAGCCACTTTGCGGCATCGGTGAAGCTGCGTCCACTTTCATCGAGATTGTTTACCGGATCGTTAGCGCAATACGTCAGCCAATTTGAGCCGTTCAAAGCACGATCCTGACTAACAAATCTGCCCGTACCCGGCTCGTAATACCTCGCCCGCATGTAGATGAGGCCGGATTCGTCGTCTTGCACATGGCCGAGGTTGGCGCAGTAGCGGCCCTTCGAGTCGGTAGGGCCGGTGGAGGTGCGAAGCTCGCCCCAGGCACCAAAGACCCGCTCCGCGGTGACCGCGTAGCCGGAGCCGCTCCTGCTCAGCGTTCTCACCATATTCCCATGCCCATCATAGATAGGATACGACACATTCGTCACCGGCGAGGAGCCGTAGGCGTCGGTTGTCTTCTCGATCCGGTCGATGCCTCTGGCTCCGAGGCCGTAGCGGGTGACATCCACCTGATCGGCGCTGCCGACATGATGCGTGTAATCATCCTCCATCCCCATCTGACCATCGTAGAAGTAACGCGTGGTGGGAAGATTGGTTGCCGTCACGACATCGTAATAGCCACTCGTGTGAAGGAGATCGGTCCAAGTCCAGGAGAGATTGAATCCCTCCACCTTCTGAGTCCGCATGCCATCAGCCCGGTACACGTAGCGAGCGCCCGTCGACGTGTTGACCGCCTTAGCCATCTCCGGGCATTCGCGAGTCATAGGTCGTTCCCGAGGGCAGAAATGATGATCTCACTCGCAGTCACGAAATCCTCCGAAGTAATGTGTTCTGGAAAGCATTCCACTGCAGCAATAAACTTGCCCAGTTCAAGTACCTCTATCGGAAACACGCTCGCGCCTCGGTTGCACATTAGGTTTGTCGCCACGCGCCTTGGCGCCTCTATCTGTGGAGCGGTCGAAGACGTGAGTGCCAGGAAAGCCCGCACGAGAGGCTGTCCTAATCGCGCGCCGCAGACACCCGCTCCTACAATCACTTGGAGCACGTTCAGGTCGAAAGATCTCAGGCCGCGTAGTGAACGCAACTGGGTCAGGTAATCACGCGAGCCTTTCTCGATTAGGGTCAGCAAAGGAAGATTCTCTGGCTGCACCGAAAAGACGGTGCGGCCAATGCGTGCCCGCGAAGTTGAGCCCTTCCGGGTAATGATCTCCAAATCAAGGCGTTCCGCAACGTTGCTTATCAGCGTACTCGCGACCTGGGGCACCAGCCGCTGGACATCAGCGATGTGACTCTCTGATGGCCAAAACGGCTCAAGCTCTTTGTCAAGACTCCTAACTGACTTCACGCGAACGCAGCGGCTCCCGCTAATTCCGCCTCGATTTCTAGTGTACTCGCATCAAGTTCACGACATTTATGGCTTGACGCGGTTCAATTGGGTGGACTATTTATTTGAGGCTACTTGGATGGCGAGAGATAATGAATGAAGCGTGTCTTAGGTGGGAGGGTTACGCAAGATCGGTTTCCGCTCTTTCGCTCAAGGAACACCCAAAAAC
This sequence comes from Armatimonadota bacterium, assembly GCA_023392285.1. Taxonomy (GTDB): domain Bacteria; phylum Armatimonadota; class Fimbriimonadia; order Fimbriimonadales; family Fimbriimonadaceae; genus JAEVZK01. The sequence continues at coordinate 8,106 of JAEVZK010000077.1, forward strand.
CAAGAAAGCCGTAAAGCAAGGTTTACGGCTTCAAGATCAACAGTTCGACCTTATCGCTTAACGAACTGGAAGCCTCGGCGTGCTTTCTTTCGCCCGTACTTCTTGCGTTCCTTCACGCGAGGGTCACGGGTGAGGAAGCCGCCCGCTCGGAGCTCCTTGCGCAGCGTCTCGTCGTATTCAAGCAAAGCTCTGGAGATGCCGAGCTTGATGGCACCGGCTTGGCCCGTTATACCGCCGCCTTTAGCCCGTGCTTTCACGTTGAAGCGTCCATCCATCTGGAGCGCCACGAGGGGACTCTTGACCAGAATCTCGAGAACGGGCCGACCGAGATACTCCTTCAGGTCTTTGCCGTTGATGTTGATATTGCCCTCGCCTGGTTCGATCCAGACGCGAGCGATGGCGCTCTTACGTCGCCCGGTTCCATAATTTTGATTGTTAGCTGCCATTAAACTTTCTTAACTTCCAACGGCTGAGGGTTCTGAGCCGCGTGCGGGTGTTCGGAGCCCTTGTAAACTTTGAGCTTCTTGATGATCTGATGTCCAAGCTTCGTCTTCGGAGTCATTCCCCAGACCGCTTTGGTGATGAGCTTGACTGGATCCTCGTCCAGCATCTTGCCTCGTGAAATGTTCTTCAAACCATCTGGCCATCCGGTGTGCCAGTAGATCAGTTCATCGCGCTTGTTGCCGGTGAGAACGGCTTGTTCAGCGTTGATGATAATGACGAAGTCACCGCAATCGCAGTTGTATTGGAAATTAGGCTTATGCTTGCCTCGCAGAACCTGCGCGACTTGAGCGGCTAGGCGGCCAACGGGGATTCCCGCAGCGTCGACGACATGCCACTCCTGCTTAATCTGCCCTTCTTTGTTTGTAAAGGTTCTATTCATTCGTTTGTTCCTGACAGTGATTCGCCCAAGGTTCGAATCAGCAGCCGAGGGTGACGTTCCCTCGCTTCCGGCAGGCGCAAAGCGCCGCCTTAGTTGTCGAAGAGCATTGTACCTCAGGCCAGCCCAGCGGCGCGGCTTCGATTGTCCAGCGGATGGCGGCCGTATCGCACGCGCATAAGGCACAGCCCCTTCGCGGGCAACACCACCGGCCATTGAAGGTCGCCGCGTTCCTCGCGAAGCAGCATTCCGATTTCTTCGATCGGACGATGACCCCTTCCAACTTCGAGCAGACCGCCGGCGATTCGCCGCATCATGCCGCGGAGAAAGGCTGTCCCGACCACGTCGAGCCAAACTTCATTTCCGACTTGCCGAACTTGCACCCGATCAAGACGACGAACCGTATTCTGGATCGACGGATCGAGCTCTTCGGTGAAGGCGCGAAAATCATGCGTGCCCACGAGCTGCGATGCTGCGAGCTGCATTTGGGCCACATCCAGAGGGCGGCCATACTCGTGAGCGAAACGACCCGCGAACGGATCGCGCGCCTCGGTGCGGATACGGTAGCGGTACCAGCGGTCCTTGGCTGAAAACCGGCTATCGAAGGAGTCCTGTACCCGGTCGGAAGACCTGACCGCCAGGTCGGGCGGCAACACTTGATTCAAGATACGAGTCCACTTTCTTGGCTCGATCGCTACATCGGTGTCGAAGTGACAAACTTGCCCCCGGGCATGCGCGCCGCTGTCCGTGCGACTCGCACCAAAGAGCTCGGCAGAGTGACCGGAAGTTTGGAGAATCGCATCACGCAAAACTGCGCTTACAGTCCGCTGATCCGATTGAATTGCCCAGCCGCAAAATTCGGTTCCGTCATAGGCAACGACGAGCTTGATGCGCAATGGACTGGGGGATCGGGGTGAGCTGGTGCTTCACCCCGGTGATAGAAAATTAGTCGACGAGTTCGAGAACCGCTTGGGGAGCGGCGTCACCGCGGCGCGGCCCAATTTTGACGAGCCGAGTGTATCCGCCGTTGCGATCCTTGAATCGGGGCCCAACGTTGTCGAACAGGTGCTTTACCAAGTCTTCGCCATTGAGCTTGCTCATGTTAATGAGGATCTGGGTTTTTTCCATTTCAGTCTTACCGGCGAGCACCTTGGCTGGCTTGGGGCTGGAGCTGGAATGACCAACAAGGATCTTGCGGGCTTGTCGTCGGGCATCGAGAGTGTCATTCTTGGCGAGGGTGATTAGCTTCTCAACCAGTCGCTGCAGTTCCTTAGCTCGGCCGAACGTTGTTCGCGTATATCCGTGGCGAATAAATTGTCGCTGCAGGTTGGTGAGCAGCGCGCGACGCTGGTCGCTCGGCAGCCCAAGTTTACGGTGATCGTTAAGATGTCTCATGTGAGTCGATAGTCGTTTGTTTGTTTAGTCGATGGTAGATTAAAAGTCGTCGTCCTCGTCGTCGTCTCCGAAAGCGTCGAGTGCCGAGCGGAACCCACCCTTCGGCGGCTTGAGTTCGAGACCATGCTCTTCCAGCTTGTCCCGGACTTCGACCAGCGACTTCTTGCCAAAACCTCGGATGCTTGTGAGGTCGCTTTCGGTCGCCAAAGCAAGGGCACGAAGGGTCAGGAGTCCAGCCCGGCGGAGGCAGTTAAACGTCCGCTGTGAGAAATCCAGCTCTTCGATGCGAAGGTCGGGGATGTGAGAAACGTCGGTTGATTCCTCTTCGATATCAATGACATCGCTTTCGAATCCGGCTTGGCCGAGATCGAAGAACATTCGGAAATATTTATCGAGGATGTGAGCCGACTGCGACAAGGCGTCGTTCGGTCGGACTGCGCCGTTCGTCCAAATGTCAAGCACGAGCCGCTCATAGTCGGTTCTCATGCCGACACGGGTCGCCTCCACCGTGTAGTTCACTTTCTTCACCGGCGTGAACTGGCTGCCCGTCGGAATGACGCCGATAATGCCCTTATAGCGCTCCTGCTTCTCGGGAAGCAAATAGCCTGCTCCCCAGCCTACGTAAAGCTCCATATTGAGCGATGCGTCGGAATCGCTGATGGTGGCGAGGTAGACCTCAGGATTGGTAATCGAAACGCCAGCCGGACACTCGATATCGGCACCGGTGACCTTGCCCGGCCCCTTGACATCGAGTCGAAGAATCTTATCTTCCTGGGGGATTCCGTCCTGCACATCGATGGTGATCGCAAGGTCCTTTAGGTTGAGTAAGAGTTCGGTGGTGTCTTCCTTTACGCCAGGAATCGGAGCGAATTCGTGAAAAACCTTATCGATTCGGACGGCAGAAACGGCGGCGCCTTGAATCGAGCTGAGCAGAACCCGGCGGAGGGCGTTACCGATGGTTTGGCCGTAGCCGCGTTCAAGCGGCTCAAGCACAAACTTGCCGTATTCGAGGTTTATATCTAAGGTTGAGATGTGAGGCATGATTTATCTGTGGTCAATCGGCGTTTGTGATTCGGTTGATTCTGGTAAGTCGCGGCTTTCATTCCACGACTTACGAGCACAAAGCCTTAAACTCGTCGTCGTTTCGGAGGGCGGCAGCCATTGTGGGGCACCGGAGTCACATCGATGATGCTCGTGACTTCGAGCCCCGAAGCCTGTAGCGAGCGAATGGCGGTTTCGCGCCCTGAACCCGGGCCGCGTACAAGCACATCAATCTTCCTAAGCCCGTGCTCTTGAGCAATCCGGCTTGCCTTATCGGCAGCCACCTGTGCGGCAAACGGCGTTCCTTTCCGGCTCCCTTTGAAGTTCACGTTTCCTGAACTCGCCCAGCTCAACGTGTTGCCTTTGGGGTCGGTGATCGTAATAATCGTGTTGTTGAAGGAGGCATGAATATGTGCGACGCCCAGCGGCACGTTCTTCTTCTCTTTCTGCTTGCCTTTTTGTACTTGCTTTCTTGCCATGTTCGTTAAGTGTCGAGTGTTAAGTCTTGAGTGTTGAGCGGGCTCAGGCTCTACGCCGAACGCCTAAACTCAACTGGTAAAGCTACTTCTTGGCCTTCTTCTTGCCGGCGACCGTCTTCGGCTTACCCTTTCGAGTTCGTGCGTTATGGCGGGTGTTCTGACCTCTGGTCGGGAGGCCGCGGCGGTGGCGGAGTCCTCGGTAGGAACCAATCTCGATGAGGCGGCGAATGTTGCTCTGAACTTCGCGGCGGAGGTCACCTTCGATCTGGTAATCGCGGTCCAGAATCTCTCGAAGATGGCCCACTTCTTGCTCGGTCAGATCGCGAACCTTCTTGCGCGGGTCGATGCCGGCTTTCTCAAGAAGCTCAACGACGTTGTGCTTGCCGATGCCATAAATGAGGGGGAGGGCATATTGAGCCGTCTTATCCCTTGGAAGGTCGATACCTGCGATACGTGCCATAAATTCTTTCTAGTTCTTGATGGACCTCAGCCTTGTCGTTGCTTGTGTTTCGGGTTGACGCAGATCACTCGCACGACTCCTTCGCGCTTGATGATTTTGCACTTGTCGCAAATCTTCTTGACACTCGCTCTGACTTTCATCTGAAATCCTTTCGCACCGTCTCTCAAGCAGGCAAAGCCGCAGACACGACGGGGCGCAAACAAGGATTATACCGATTTGCCCGGCGACTTGCTACAGTTTGGGCGAATAATTCGTCTTTAATCGTTTGTTGAGCGGATTCGCTCCGTGGGGGCTATACGAGTCTCAGTTCCCGCGCTTTAACTTTTCTAAAAAGAAGTCGGCCCGAGCAACCGTCCGCTTGTCTTTCCCCCTCTCCCTCGCGGCTTCCAAAAAAGGCTTGGCTTCCGCACCTTTCTTGTGATTAAACAACCACTTTCCAATAGCCAGATTTGCGGAAGCACTTCGAGGGGCAAGCTTAGCCGCAGTCAACAAATCGGCTTCCTTGGATTCGTCGGGAATGGTGGGTCCAGTATCGCACATCGTCCGAAGGATCAGCGCGGTCGAAAGGAGGTACGTGGGTGAGTTGCCTCGGTCGATCGGAAGCTCCCACAGATCATGAACTTTCCGGACGCGCTCCGGCGAGGACGCAGTGCCGATCACAGCCCAAATAATTCTCGAAGCGCTTTCCGTTTCTCCGGTCTTCACTAGGCACATCGCCTGGGTCATCGCGAGGCGCGAAGTTGGAGTGACATCTCGGGGAAGGAACGTTTCCTGGCGAGCGGAAACGTAGCTGCCCTTCGCGTAATAGGTCTCAGCAAGAAGCTCATGAAGTTCATATGCGAACACATCACTAAACTCACTCAACAGCACTCTGGCCCGCTCACAATCGTCAAATACCTGGGCAAATTTCTTCTGCAGCAAGCTAGTGCGAGCTGTCAGGAGAAGTTGATGGACTTGCCCGAAAACTTCGTTTCTGTGACGCACATAATTGCGTGAAGCCTCGTCACCTCGAGGATCGATGTGCTGCGCCCATGAAACACTCACAACGAGCAACAGTACGGAACCTAGCCACCAAATCTTCCTCATATTCCGTGCTGCGATCGAAGCATCTTTCCCATCGTTTCAAGCCACGCTTGCGTTCTTTTATCTTTTGCAATAGCTTTGGCTTTCGCCAGAACCGCCTTTGCTTCTTCGGGCTTTTCGTGCAGGTATAGCC
>JAEVZK010000084.1 GCA_023392285.1 Armatimonadota bacterium
GTTAACTCGGACAATGCGGACGTTTTCTCTGTAAAGGGCTCGCTCCGAATAGTTTCCAAGGCCAAGGCCACGCTCATCAATGTTCCGAACGTCGTGGGAGTCCTCCCAGGGTCCGACCCCGTGCTTAAGAATGAAGTCGTGGGAGTCGGTGCCCATTTGGACCACTTGGGAAAGAATGGCGACACGGTTTATCCAGGCGCGGATGACGATGGTTCGGGATCGACCGCCCTCCTGGAGGTCATCCACGCGATTCATGAGAGCGGCATCAAGCCCAAGCGTAGCATGATCTTCATGGCTTTCTGTGGCGAAGAGATCGGCCTCATCGGCTCAGGCTGGTATTCCGACCATCCCTTCTTTCCGCACGACAAAATGGTGGCGGAATTGCAGATGGACATGGTGGGACGCGACTCTGACGGAGTCCAGAATGGCGACCCGAAGCGCGTGGACAAAAAGGAAGAGAATATCGATACGATGCGGCTTGTAGGAAGCAAGCGCATTTCGACCGACCTTCACAATGCTGTGCTCGAGAACAATAAATACATTGGATTCAAGTTCAAATGGGATGCTGAAGACGTCTACACTCGGTCAGACCACTACAACTTCGCGAAGCACGGCATTCCAATCGCTTTCCTTTTCGACGGTTTCCATCCTGATTATCATCAGCCGACCGATACCGTTGACAAAATCAACTGGGAGAAGCTGACCAATGCAGCGAAGCTCTACTATCTTGTAGGCCTTGATTTGGCCAATCGGGCAAACCGGCCCCGTAAGGACGTTCCACAAGGAACCGGAGACTAGGTTTGGACTGCGGTGATTCATCACCGCTTTCCTTTTATTCAACCGCCGCTTGGACGCTCGCTTTCTCGGACTCGGAAGTAAACTAAGCCATGTCCGCCCACGATCTCCAGCACCTGCTTGCGCCTTCCGAGCGAAACGCGGGAATGCCGTTGGACCTGGATTGGGTGGAGAGCATTCGCGTCAATCGCAGCGCGGTGGACCGTCGTGCAGCGACGCTTCCGACGAGGAGAACGGTCAAGAAGGCTTGGCAAGCCGCTTGGCTCCTAAAGGCCGTTTCCTGTATAGACTTAACGACGCTTGGCGGCGATGATACGCCGGGGAACGTTCGTAGGCTGTGCGCCAAGGCCAGGCAACCGATTCGAACGGACCTGATCGATGCCCTGGGCGTGAAGGAGTTGCACCTCACCACTGGAGCCGTTTGCGTGTACCACGCCATGGTTCCGACGGCAGTGAAGGCTCTTGAGGGAACTGAAATTCCAGTCGCCGCCGTCGCTGCGGGGTTTCCCCACGGCTTGAGCCCGCTGTCCCAACGAATTGCCGAGATTAAGGCGAGCGTCGATGCAGGTGCAAAGGAGATCGACATCGTGATCTCTCGTCAACTTGTTCTTGCTCAAGACTGGAACCGGCTCTATGATGAGGTCTCGTCCTTTCGGGAGGCGTGCGGCGAAGCCCACCTGAAGTCGATCCTCGCGACCGGAGAGTTGGCGACACTCTCGAACGTCGCCAAAGCTAGCGCGGTGGCGATGATGGCGGGATCGGATTTCATCAAGACCAGCACCGGCAAAGAGTCGGTCAATGCCACTCTCTCATTCGGCTTGGTGATGGTGCGCGCGATTCGTGAATTCCAGACGAGGAGCGGGTATCAGGTTGGGTTCAAGCCTGCTGGAGGCCTTCGCACCGCCAAGCAGTCTCTGGACTGGCTCGCTCTAATGAAAGAAGAACTTGGCGACGACTGGTTGCAGCCGACGCTGTTCCGAATCGGCGCTTCGACCCTGCTCGCGGACATCGAGCGCCAGTTGGAGCATTTCATTACCGGACGCTATTCTGCTTACAATCGCCACCCGATGGGTTAGTCCGTTCCGCGGAAACAGTTTAGATTCATAAAGTTTTTCTGAACGGGGCGAGATTGGCGGTAACTTCAAACGAGTGTCTCTGATTCCGCCACAACCGCCCGGCCGCTTCGCCCAACGGTTACCCGCTCTACAGCACAGAGACTTCATCAACTATCAGGTTGGTAACTTCATCAGCAATGTTGGGAACCGGATGCAGTTTATGGCGTTGCTCTGGCACGTTTACCAGCGCACCCATAACAACGCTTATGTGGGAGCACTCGGGCTCATTCGTGTTGTGCCTCTCGTGTCCCTCGGACTGTTTGGCGGAGTCATAGCGGATCACTTCGATCGACGCAAGGTGCTTCTGATCACACAGCTTGCGCTTGCCGTGATTGCAATCGCGATCGCGTTGGTCACGATCCACCATGTCGACTCGGTTGGAACCCTGTACCTGCTAGTCGCCGCTGGTGCAGTGGCGAGCGCGTTCAACGGACCAGTTCGCCAAGCGATTGTGGTTAACCTTGTCCCCCGGGAAGACTTTCCGAACGCGGCCGCCATTAATGGGATCACGTGGCGCTTGAGCGATATCCTCGGGCCGATGTTCACGGGATGGCTGCTCGCTTGGACTTCGGCTCCCTACTTCAGCGGACTCGCGTGGATTTATGTCATCAACGCAGTTTCGTTCCTTGGGGTGATCTGGGCGGTTCTGCTGCTTCCCAAGAAACCACCGTCCTCGGCGGAGCAGGCGAGGGATATCCGAGCGGCGGTGATCGCGATCAAGCAGGGCTACCGGTATTTCAAGGATGCGGCGATCATCCGCAACACGATGATTGTCGACTTTTGGGCGACCTTTTTCGCAGGAGCTGAGGCGCTGCTGCCTTCCTATGCCGACCTGATGAAGCTCGGCAAAACGGGATATGGGTATTTGGCATCGGCGACTGGAACGGGCGCCCTGATCGCGTCAGTTTACGCTGCGATGATGCCGACGATCCAGAAGCAGGGTCTCTGGGTGCTGAGGATGGTCGGGCTCTTCGGCATCGCGACGATTTTCTTTGGTTTCAGCGTCAATCTTCCCATGGCCTTCATCTGCCTCGCTGCCTCGGGTGCGGCGGACATGATCAGCACCGTCCTTCGGCAGACGATTCGGCAACTCGCAGTTCCTGATCACATGCGAGGAAGACTTGGTTCGATCGGAATGATATTCCAGATATCAGGCCCACAGTTAGGCGATGCGGAGGCGGGTCTAAGCGCCCAAGCGCTCACCCTCGTGCTTGCCCCACTGCAGGCTGTGCGCGGCTCTATCATCATTGGCGGCATTGGATCGGTGTTCGTGTCGTGGTGGTGGATGAGAAAATCTGCGTTGAGCAAGCATGAATATGATCCGGATCGGCCCCCGGAAGAACACTAGCCCTAAGGATTTTTCAAAAGCTCGCCGACAATCCCTTATAGGTTAAAAACCTCAAGTGGATTGTTAGAAATGCCAGTTCAAAACTTCGAGTGTCAGATTGCGAGAGCGCAGATTTCGCGCTACTTGGCAGGCGAGTCTCTTGGTGAGGACATGCTACAGCAACTGGAATCGCATGTCCTAAAGTGCATCGACTGCCGCATCGTTCTCGAGCAGCGGAAGGCCGCACTTCAGAGCTTGATCGGACAGCCTTCCGCGAGCCCTGCGGTCGCAGTGGTTGAAGTCGAAGAAGAAAAGCCCGTGCGCAAGAATCTTCGCGACTGGATGCTTTCGAAGCTGCCTAAGCCGAAAAAGTCCGAGGGCAAATCCATAACGAAGCCAGCGGTTTATGCGGGTGGTCTTGCCTTGGTGCTGATCGGAATGAGCTATTTTTCAAACAACCTCACGACGATGATGGGACCGCGGGCGAGCCAGACCCTCGACAAACCAGAGGAGCCGGTAAAGGATTCTGCATCGACAGGAACGATCAAGTCGTTGGCCGCCAAGCTCTCACAGGTGCCCAAGACTAAGGCACCGGCACCCACGACACCAGTTCACGTGAGCCCGAAGAAGGCCGCCCCGCCCAAAGTCGAAATTTCTCAGAAGCCGGTTCCGGATGCGCCTACGCCTGCCGTTAAAAGACGACCACGACATCAAACGCCTTCTGCCAACACTTCAACTCCCGCGAAGGATACGATTCGCGTCTATGGAGCCAACTAACCATGAAACTTATCTCCGTCCTTATCATCTCCATCTTGCCGGCCTTTGCATTTTGCCAAGATCCGACCCCAACTCCGACCCAGACCGACAAGAGCCAAACCGCACAGCCGGTCCCTCCGACGGTCACGATCAGTGCAAAGGGCAGCGATGTTCGAGGTGTCATCCACGATCTCTGCACGCAGGCGAAGAAGAGCTACGTGCTGCAACCAGGCATTAATTTTGCTCTTTTCCTCTCGTTGGAGAACGTCGATTTTGAGGAGGCCCTCAACATCGTTTGTGCCCAGGCGAAGCTGCAGTTCGAGATTCAGAACGGCATTTATTTCATTTCCAAGGCGAAAGCAGTCATCACCCCTGCCACGCCTCCTCCCGCGCTTGGGCCGCTCCCTAAGACGGTCCTCGATCGCACGTTGACGATCCACCTGTTGAAGACCGAGATTAAGACCGTCTTTGAAGAGATGGGGAAGCTCACTTCGATCAAGATCGAAGTGGATTCCACGGTCCCAGCCTACAAGTTGGACGCGGTCCTGACGAAAATCTCTCTGAAAGGCGCGCTAGACAAGATCACGCAGGCAACGGGTTTGAAGTACAAGTTCACGAACAACAAGTCGCTGATGATCTTCAAGCCGGAGGATCCTAACAAGGTTTCAATCAGCGCGGACAAGGGTTGATCGCACGCTCGTCAGATCATTGCACTTCTACCCACCTTTGCGTGGGTATAATTTTGTGTCCGTCTGGGTAGATGCCCGAGTGGCCAATGGGAACAGACTGTAAATCTGTCGGCGAGAGCCTACGTAGGTTCGAATCCTACTCTACCCACCAGACGCCTCCGTAGCTCAGGGGCAGAGCACTTCTTTGGTAAAGAAGAGGTCACGGGTTCGAATCTCGTCGGAGGCTCCATCGTTAACAAACTGATGTCGCTTAACCCTCCCGCCTAGGGCGCATTTTCATTAGCAGTTCTCAGTCCAGCTTCAACGGCGTCTGGACACACGCACCTTATAGATTGTCCAAAGGGGAATTAGTCAATGCTCCCCTCCAAATCCTCGCTCTGAGTTGATGCAAGAAAGGGCTGCTAAGGCGTGCGAGAGCGAGAGGTAATCTCCCGCCATGCTGACCGCGCTTCTCGTCATGACTTCTTTGAAGACGGGAACGGTGAGGCTGCATTTGACAGATTCTCACAACAAGCCGATCGCACGGCATCAGGTTTGGCTCACGCCGACGAACTCCACGAAACTGGTCCGCCCGTTCGGCGTGCAGTGGGTCATCCCCGGAGGGTCGTACCACGGCGTCACGAATCAGAGCGGCGACGTCGCCATCAGCGGAGTTCCGATGCGCAAGGCTATGGCAGTCGTTACGAAGTTCGGACCGCGTTTCGATCCTTTCGTCGCGAAAAATGGCAATCCAAGTGGCTCATCCCTCGATGTGATGAAGTTCGAGGGAGCGGTTTATGCCGGTAAGAAGGCCTCGATCATGCTCGCCGACGACCGAGAGATCTGCGGCACGGTTTCTGACGGGGAAGGCAAGCCGATGGCTGGCGTGGAGGTGGTTCTAAGCGATACCGGATTCGGCCATATGGGCGGCTATCCTGGCACGACTCTCGATCTTCAGAGGACCGATGCGCGCGGCTTTTACCGATTCGCCCGACTGCCAAACTGTAGCTTCAGCTTCTATGCGCTCGGCCCGAAGGGCACTGCGGTACAAGCCCAAATGGACAAAGGGCCGTTAGAGCTATTGTCGACCGACGACATGGGTACAAGCGCCTCCGCGATGGGATCGAAGGCGAAGACGATCTGCAACTTCCATATCGTCCGCACCGCCACCGTCACCGCCGTCTTCAAAGGCACACCCACCGAGTTCGCGGGGTGGACGGCGTGGATGGCGGCTGGCTCTAGCGACCTTGGTGGCCAAGAGTTGGACTACCGGCCCGATTCGGCCCAGATCACCCGTGAAGCGCTGCCCGGCGAAATCACCATCTGGATCTCGCGCGATCGAGGGAGAATCGCTTATGTGGCGCAGAAGATCACCGTCAAGCCAGGCGAGACCCGCACGCTTGAGATTTCGATGGCTGATGTCTTGAAGCGGAAGCAGCGTCATTGAGTGCGGCACACCCCTTGGATTCATCGCCATGTGTAAACCTGCCCTGGCGGCGAGGCATGGCACTGGTGGAGCACAGCCGAAGCTGGTAAATATGAATCCATGTTCGCCGCGGTGGCTCTCTTTTGCTTAAACCTCTCTCCTAATCCGGTCATTCGTCTCTGGGAGGGCGACGCTCCCGGTGCTCACGGTGTAGGGGCTGTCGACGTTCCAACCCTCACCGTCTACGCTCCCGAGAAGCCCTGTGGATCTGGGATCGTTGTTTGTCCCGGAGGCGGCTACTCCGGCCTCGCCGATCACGAAGGCAGTGCCTATGCCCTATGGCTCAACCGGCTTGG
>JAEVZK010000118.1 GCA_023392285.1 Armatimonadota bacterium
GACAAACGCCACCAGAAGAGGCACGACGATATCCGACAGCGGGACAATTCCCCAGTTCACCGAGTACAGCAGAACGACTGGGTAGAGAGCTGCGATGATCGGATAAATCGGAAAGCGGCCGAGCTTCATCTCACCCTCATGAGGAACAATCGTCGCTCGGACTGGCCGATCGGCTTCTCCTCGAGAATTTCAAAATGAGCGCCGAATGCCGATTTGAAAGTTTCTAGATCATAGGCTTGGAACGTCTTGCGGCTGCTTCGCAGTTGTTGCACACGAGGATCTTCGTTGTCCACAAATTCGATCATCAAGTGCTTCCCGAGTCGGGCAAAGAAGCTGGCGACGAGATCCATCGGAACACTGTTGCCAATCACCATGTGGTGAATGAAGGCGAGACTCACTACCAAATCGACCGGCCCCCGCTCAAATAGAGATTGACGTTCGAGGCCGTTCCAGCCTAAATTGGGTGAAGGATTGGTTGCATCTTGGATGAGGGGCAGCAAATTCTTCTCCCCATCTCTGACGCAGGACGCAAAATTCCGCTCTACTGCGTTCTCGTCGATATCCCAGGCAGCGGTGTACCATCCTCGCCTGGAAAAGATTCTGCTGAATTCGCCCGCATTTGCCCCGATATCCCAAACCTGCTTCGGCGTCAGCTCCAGCTGGTCTGCGAAGGTTTCCAACAGGCGGGCCTTCTCCTGCGAATCGGCCGAACTGTACGAATCGGCGCTGGAATAAGTCGACCAAGTGGAATGAGTCGTCTTCCACTCAAGTCCCTCGACTGCGGAGCGCAGCGTCTTGACAAGACCCAATATCGCCGTCTTCGCGACTTTACTGCTGGGAGATGTCTGGGCTTTGGGTGAAGCGGCACTGGCCTTTGCGTGCTGCTTCACATGCAAGTTCAGCCAGGGATTTAGCCAGCTCAGCTTGGGCAGTAGCTCGGAAGCGATTCGCAGCGGAATGCCGTCAAGATAAGCCAGTTGAAGCCGACTAAGTCCGAAATCAAGCTTCGACAACAGTAGTAGCGGGCAAAGAAAATGCTCGCAGAACTGGCGATAGGCCATCCACACGTCGCCTTCTTGATAGATTTCAAGTGAGCTCGTGTCGATGAACACCGCACGTGATCCAACAAACTGAATGTTGTACGCACTCGCATCCTTCAGCGAGAGGCCACGTTGCAGAGCCTTCTCCTGAATTTCGAGCGTACAGATGGCGGCCGCTTTCAACTGGCTGAAGCACCACTCGTACGGATAAGAAATGAGCGGGACCATCGTTGGCTGGCAGACGATCTGTTCGGGAGTTCGCTCCACCACTCGATGAGGAATCAGGAGCCCCTGCTCAATTAACTCGTCGGCCAAGCCCGATAACTCCAGAGCCGTGAAGTCTTCGACGCCCGTGGACGTGATACAGCGAAAGACCACGCCATCCTCCAGGAAGACGTGGCCCGCCGGATCGCGAAATGATCCGGTATGTCGCATGAAATTACTTGGAAACGATGGTTCCCGGCACCGAATTCTTCTTTGAAAACTTCTTCTTGATCAGCGCCCACTTGGTTGAAATCGCGTACACCAAGCTGAGGCCTCCGGCAATAATCATTTGGAGCGCCATGCTCCCGGTTCCACCATCTATATACGCAAAATGCATTTGATTCTCCTTTACAGCAGGGGGCGCCAAATCTCGCCACACGAGCTTGTTCGTACTCTTAAAGACGCGATTTGGGCAAACTGCCGTTCGGGAAAACCGCCTCAAAAGGATGAATTTTCAGTTAAGATAGTGTTTACATCGGGATTTCTGCCGTGAGATTCAGAGGACCTGTGGGCGTGACGAGGATGTTATCCTCAAGGCGCACACCACCACGGCCAATCCATTGATCGACTTTCGCCCAGTTCACCTGAGACGAGAATTGCTGGCGACGATCCTCGCTCGACAGTATTGCTTCGGAGAAGTAGAGCCCTGGCTCGACGGTCACGAGGTAGTTGGCTTCAAGTGGCAAATCCATCCGAATCTTGATGCCCGCCACTTTGTTCGGTCGATCCCTTCCGGGAAGGCCGCCGCTTGCATCGCGCACCCCTAATCCAACCATGTGGCCAATCCCATGAGGCAGAAACATGGCGATCAATTCTGATTCGAGCGCTTCATCCGGATCACAGTGGATGAAGTGCAGGTCTCGCAAGGATTCAGCCAAGCTACGAGCCGCCGTTTCGTGAACGAACAACCATTCGCTTCCCACTCTGCATTGATCGACAGCGCGATTCAGAGCCGCCTTGACCGCATCATAAATCTCTTGCATCTCGGGCGAAAAATGGATGTTGCCTGGATAGGTGCGGGTCACATCGGCCACGTACCCGTCTACCTCCGCTCCCGCGTCGATCAGCACGAAATCACCATCGGAGACCGTGCGGCCGCTTGGAGTGAAATGGAAGATCGCCGAATTTGATCCCGTACCTACGATCGAGGCATATCCCGTGCAGTCTGCACCTGCCTCCATCATTGCCGCTTCCATCGCGATTTGGATTTGCCGTTCGCTCACCCCGGGCCGAATCATTTCACGAGCAACCGCATGCCCTGCCGCAGTTGCATGGATTGCTCGCTTGATGAGCACGAGTTCCGCCTCGTCCTTCGCGCGCCGGACGTGGAGCAGTTGGGATTGCAGAGCCCTGGAAAGATCATCGTCCCCCAGTCCCACGCCGAGCCGAGCGATCTCCCGGCCGCTCCGCGCGTGGAGCCAATCCGCAAGTTCCTCAATCGGACGTCCAACTGCCGGCGGACCCCCGCCCCAAACTCGCTCCTGCTCAGAAACGGGCGGCTCGAACAAGGTCCAGCCATCCGAGGGATCGAAGGCCAGAACGCCACCTTCACGGCTCCGATTCGTCAGCCAGCGATAGTCAGGGTGCGGGTGATAGGGAAAGCACTGATCCGCACCGCCCGGAATACCGATCGGCTCGCCCGCAGCGATCAGCACAACTTCGTTGCCTAAGTTCCAAGCCCTTGCCGCTTTATCCCGTCGCGTTTGAAGCGAATCTTCCATGGCAACAGCTTAACCATGTAAAGTATCCAAATGCACGTCGAGGTGAAGGTTGCATTATCGGAAGGGGCGATCCTGCCGGAATATCATTCGGATTTAGCTGCCGGAATGGATCTCCGCTGCCTCAACAGCTTTACGTTATATCCAAACGAGCGCCGCCTCATCTCAACCGGCTTGAGAATGGCAATCCCGGAGGGATATGAGGGCCAAATTCGTCCGCGAAGCGGGCTCGCCCTGCGGCACGGGATTTCTATGGTGAACTCACCAGGCACAATTGATGCCGATTATCGCGGAGAGATTGGCGTCATTCTCATCAATCACGGTGCGGATGTCGTCACATTTAATGCAGGGGATCGAATCGCTCAACTGGTGATCTGTCCGATCGCACGAGCAAGTCTGGAGGTCTTAGAAGAGTTGGAAGATACAGAGCGTGGAGAGGCCGGTTTTGGCAGCACAGGGAAGTAGCAGTTCAGTCATCTGTCCGTTTTGTTCCGCGCATGTTTCTGCGAACGCCCTGACCTGCCCGGACTGCGGAGCACCCATCAATGGCGGAACGCTTGCCGACGCGGAGAGCGCCGTTTATCCGGACATCGCCCGCGCCAATCTCTCCCGAATGCGTGGGGATTTTAAGGCCGCCGAAGGCCAGCTCCTAGCCGTGCTGCGCCGCTTCCCGAACAATCCGATCGCTCAAGAAATGATGGGCGATCTAGCTTTGGAAAGGGATGACTCGGCCCGCGCCCTTGAATGGTACGAGATGGCGTTTGCCATTGATCCAAACTCCCCGGCTCTGGCTAAGAAATTGAAATCCGCCCGAGGAGAGATCACGGATCAGCAAACTGACGAGACGGTTCAGCAGCTTGGTATCGACCGAAAGACCACCAATTCGCCTGTCCTGATTGCCATGATCATCCTTGCGGTGATCGTGGTGGGAGTCAGCGCCTTTTACCTCGGTACAGCCAAAGCGCGGCAACCGGTGGCCGACCGACCCATAAAGGTGATTACCGCGGAACCGCAGCCAAGTGCCACGAATCCGAAGTCCGAAGCGGACACCTCGCAGCCGCCTCCGGAGAGAACTCAAAGGGGACCTCAGGGGAGCGATGATATTACTCTTTTACAGGCCCTCCAAGCAAAGGCCGCTGACGGCGGAAGTGTGCTAGCCGTCCGCCACGATCCCAGATCCAGATCGGTCATTGTGGATTTTAAGTTTCCTCAGGCGAACGGGCGAGAACTCGCGGCGAGAATCGCGAAAGACACCCTAGCCGCTGATCCGACCTCGATAACGGTCACCGTACGAGGGATCAGCGCCGGTGCCCTGGTCTACATTGCAGATGTTCATAAAAATCGAATCGATGAGATTCAAACCGACGCATGGAACGCTTCTCATCCAGACAACCCTTCTGCATGGGTGGACCACGTTCTTTCAAACGAATGGCCAGCCCCAAGTGGAGGAGCGGTCGAACCTCCGCCGAATTCTAGCGATCTTCCCACCGATCCGCAAAACAGTGTGTCGCCTCCAGTCGAGAGCACCGGGAGCACGGGCTAGTGAAGCTCTCGCTTCAGCTTTTCACCGTCCGAGACGCGATGGCCGCCTCTCCTGAAGAGACTTTGGGGCGACTTGCCGAAATCGGACTTCAATTCGTGGAGCCTGCCGGCACCTACGGAATGACGGGCGAACAGTTCCGAGCCATGCTCGACCGTCACGGACTCCGAGCCAGCGGAATGCATGTGGGATTGGATCAGCTCGAACAATATCTGAGTGCGGTGGTCGATGCCGCCCAAGCTCTTGATACCGAATGGGTGATCGTGCCTTACCTTCCCGAGAATCGCAGAACTTGGCCGGAAGTCGCAGGAACCCTCAACAACATCGGAGGACGGCTCCAGGCTAATGGGCTCAAGCTCGCCTACCACAACCACGACTTTGAATTTCGCGATGGTGGCCTGGAGGTGCTCCTCCAGCAGACCAACCCAGAGGTCGTCTACTTTGAGCTCGACCTCGGCTGGATTCAGTTCGCGGGCAAATCGCCAGTCGACACCCTGAACGCATTCGGACACCGCGCCCCCCTGGTTCATCTCAAAGATATGTTGCCCGGTGCGGAGAATCCGCATGTAGTGGCCGGTCACGGCACGGTCGATTGGATTCAGGTTTTGGCTGCCTGCAAAGCGCGGGATGTTGAATTTGGAGTGATCGAAATGGATCACCCCCCGAATGATCCAGTCGAAGATGTCTCTGCTTGCTTCCGTTTCTTCAAGGCTTCGATCACGGAGGTGCACTAGCTATGTACAGTCGCAACTCGTCATCTTCTGGTTGCGGAGGTCGGGCAATTATCGCCCTCGGCCTCGCAGTATTCGCGATCATCGGCTACTTCATGAAGAGCTCGGTCAACCCCACGACCGGCGAGAAGCAGCATGTCTCCATGAGCGTCGATCAGGAGATCGCGCTTGGCCTCCAAGCCGCTCCCGAAATGGCGGCGCAGTATGGAGGCGAAGACCCCGACCCCCGCGATCGCCAAGTCGTGGAGGAGGTGGGTGAAGACGTGGTTCGAAACTCCAAGGCTGGACAATCTCCATACCAATTTCAATTCCACGCACTCGCCGACGACCAGACCATCAATGCGTTCGCCCTGCCCGGAGGTCAAGTCTTTATCACCCGCGCACTCCTCAGAAGGTTAAAATCGCGCGCTCAGTTGGCGGGCGTACTGGGCCACGAGGTTGGGCACGTGATTGCCAGGCACAGTGCTGAACACATGGCTCAGGCAGAGCTCACCCAGGGAATCACGGGAGCCGCCGTGATCGCTACTTACGATCCCAACAATCCAAGTTCCCGAGGTTCAGCTGCGGTCGCTGCGATGATCGGTAATCTCGTGAATCTCAAGTTCAGCCGTAACGATGAACTAGAGGCCGACAAATGGGGAGTCAAATTGATGAGCCAAGCTGGATACGACCCCCGTTCCATGATCGATGTGATGGAAGTGCTCAAGCAGGCCCGTGGTTCTTCCGGCCAGTCCGAGTTCTTTCAAACTCATCCCAATCCCGAGAATCGAGAAGAGAAAATCCAGGCCGCCATCAAGGAGATCTTCCCTACTGGCGTCCCAAATGGTCTCAGACGTTAGGAAAGCCGGGGCTCGTCCGAATAAGATACGCCTGCCCTTGATGGTATGCCGAATGAAACGCCAGGCGCGCGAGCGCGCCTTCGCCCGTGATCACAGGGCCAAGGGCGCTAACCAACTCCTTCGACCAAATGGGCTCTGGATTCTCCATTAATGGCTTCACCATCTGCAGACTGTTCTCAAGAGCTGCCTTCACCAGAGGCGGGTGAATCTCGGCTTCGCCGAAGGGAAACGGGTTGCGATTCACGACCCCATCTGTCGCCGCCGACTTCAACCTTGCCTGCTCATCCGATAGCTCGGTGCCGGACAGCTGGCTCGCAAAGGAGATTTCCACCCCCGCGACATGGAGTGCCATTTCTCCAATCGTCAGCGAATTTGGATGCAGCCGCCAATTCAGCTGCTCAGAGGAGAGCGAAGAAATCTCATCGACGAATCGCTTGCGCGACAATTCCCACGAAGTTTCAAATTGACTCACATGATAAGGTTTACCTGTTGCAGCCCATCGGCCACATGGCCCACCTCTACCGAATCGCAAAGCTCACAACAAACTCTAACTTTTCTTTGCCACTAACCTAAAGAACATCAGGATTGCGCCGATACATCTACTGATGGCCCGAAGCACGCACAAATGCTGGGCAGAACGCTGATGTCCGAAATCCTGTCTCAAGAAGAAATCGATTCGCTGTTAAGTTCATTATCGAACGACGGTGCGTCTTCTTCGCTAACCCAAAGGAGCACCCCGCCCTCCGGACACAAGCATTCGATCAGCCACAAGGGCCGTCGCTCGGAAGACGTCGATTGCGAGCTTTACGACTTTCGCCGCCCCGACAAGTTCAGCAAAGATCAGCTGCGCACGCTGCAGATGCTGCATGAGACCTTCGCCCGCGTCGCCGGAACAAGCCTATCCGCTCTGCTGAGAGCTCCCGTTTCCATTGATCTCGTCTCGCTTGAGCAAGTCCCCTACGAAGAATATCTGCGCACGCTCAACCAATCTGTCTTTGCCGTGATGTCGCTGCCGCCGCTTACCGGCCAAGCCTGCCTCGAAATCGAATTCGATCTGGTGTTCTCCATGATCGATCGCCTACTCGGCGGACCTGGCAAGCCCGTCTCGCGAACAAACCTGACCGACATAGAAAAGCCGCTCCTGAAGCAGACCATCGAGAAAATGTTCCTGGCTCTCAAGAGCGCCTGGGAAGGAGTGGTGATTGTAAACCCAGGCATCGAAGCATTTGAGACCAGCGCTCAGTTCGTCCAAATCGCACCCCCGAATGATATTGTCGTCACCATCCTCTTCGAGGTCAAAGTCGGCCAGCAGCGCAGCGCGATGAGCTTGTGCATTCCCTATCTGGTCCTCAAGCCAATAACGACGAAGCTGTCGGCGCAAAAGTGGTTCGCCAATGGTACTCGAAAGCAGAGCGCATCCGCGAGAAGGCTCCTCAACTATCAGGTGACTCAATCAAAGATCGAATGCACCGTTGAACTGGGCCACTCACGACTGCAAGTAAAAGATTTTCTTAGCCTACAACCGGGCGACATTCTGAAGCTGGACCGCAAGACCGCCGAGGACCTCAAGTTCCTCGTCGGCAAGAAGGAAAAGTTCAAAGGCAAGCCCGCGATGAGCGGCAAGAAATACGTTTTCTCGATCACGGAAGGGATCGAAGATTAAAAAACCATGTCAAACATTTCCGTCGATATCGTCAATGGCCTGTCTGAGCACCAGCCCCAGATTTGGCAGACCGTTTCCAAGTCGATCTCCGAGAACGTCAACGCGCCGCTGAGTTTCGCGAGCCCGTTGACCGTCGCTTCCAAAGCCTCAGATCTTTACAGCGAATTCGGATCGCCGATGCTCGTACTGCAGTTTTCGTTCGCTGACTTACAAGAGAATTCCCAGCTGGTGCTTGTGCCGCAGGAAACTTTCCTCTCAATCGCAGAAGAGATTCGCGAGGAGCCTGTTGCAGAGATCGATGATCATCTTGTGGACGAAGTCAGGCCCGCATTCGAGGCGCTCGTCCAGGGCATCTGCATCGCTGTCTCCAACATCAGAGGGGAGGCCGTCGTCGTGAGCAACCTCTCCATCCGATTCCAGTTAGTCAGCTTCCCGGCAAATTTCCAAAAGTCCATCGAGGTGCTTCGGACTCAGGTTGGTATTACCGCCAATTCCCGAACCGGCACCGTGACTTGGTTGTGCGACGGAGAAACCGCCCACCACATTCTTGGCCTCAAAGCTCCCGCCGAGTCTGACGCATTCCCGCAACTGGCTCCCGGAACCCAAACCAGTGCCTCAAAATCGGGTGATGACAGCTTGAATCTCCTCATGGATATTCCCCTGGAAATCAGCGTCGAGCTTGGCCGGGTCAAGATGCTTGTTCGTGATGTCGTGGAGCTTGGCACTGGCTCGATCGTCGAGATCGACAAAGCCGCCGGCGAACCGGTCGACGTGATGCTGAATGGCCGCTTGGTCGCTCGCGGCGAGGTCGTCGTAATCGAAGACAACTTCGGAGTTCGTCTCACCGAAATTCTGAATCCACAGGAGCGCCTGAATCGGCTCGGAGAGGTGGCCTAAATGAGATCGGCCGCACTCACTCTTATCCTCCTTGCTGGTTCAGCTTACGCCGGCGACGGAATCCTGGGAACCAAAGCGAGCCCAACCACGGGCGGCGTGACCCCTGATTCCTCCGGAGTCGGATTCATGCCGTTCATGCAAATGATTCTCGCTCTCGGAGTTGTTCTCCTTCTCCTGAAGTTCGTGATGCCCAAATTGGTCACCAAGCTAAACAAGAAGATCGTCTCCAAAGATGGGAGCAGCTTACAAATTGAGGAGTCGGCCGCCTTCGCGGGCGGATCGCTCTATATCGTGCGAGCCAAGGGAAAGACTCTCCTTTTAAGCGCGTCGAATACCGGCGTGTCCTGCCTCGCCGACCTGACCGGAAGCGCCGCCCCCGAACTCCCTTCGTTCCAGGAAATCGTGGAGAAGGAGCAATCGGGACCGCTCCAGCCCTTCGCAGTCGTGCAGGCGGAAATTCCTGAATATGCCGCCAAGCCTACAACGGCTAAGGCGAAGCGCGTCCTCGATGTCGACGAAATTGGAAGCAAGCTCCGAAAGAACGAACCGGCTGCCGTGCCCGATCCTGCCGAGAATGCTCCCGTCAATGCCGACGCGCTTGCTGTCCTTGAGCGGCTTAGCCGACTGACCGGCTAAGGCCCAAAAACCGTAATGAGCCAGAAATTACGCTACTTCATCATCCTCGCCATCATCGTCTGTTGCGCCATCGCTGCCGCCCAGTCGGTTCCGATTCCAAGCGTGAACATCGGATTGAATCAGGGTAAAGGGGGAACGGGAGACGTCTCCAATTCTCTCCAGATCCTTGCGCTGCTGACCGTGCTCAGCCTCGCTCCCGCGATTCTGATCCTTACGACCAGCTTCAGCCGAATCGTGATCATCTTCAGCTTCTTGCGAAGTGCGCTCGGCACACCCTCGATCCCGCCGAACCAGATCGTCATCGGGTTAAGCCTCTTCCTGACGTTCTTCGTCATGGGCCCGACATACAAGCAGATCAACGATAAAGCTCTGCAGCCTTACATGCAGAAGAAGATTAGCTATGACGTCGCGATCGCCGAAGCGCAAAAGCCGCTCCGCAGCTTTATGCTTCGCAACACCTACGATAACGATCTGAAGCTCTTCCTCAACTTGAGAAAGGAGAAGGTGAAAACGCCAGATGATGTCGCTTTCACCACCATCGTTCCCGCATTCATCATCAGCGAACTCAAGACTGCCTTCGTCATCGGTTTTTACATCTTCGTGCCGTTCTTGATCATCGACTTGATCGTGGCAAGCGCGCTCATGTCCATGGGAATGATGATGATGCCACCAGTCGTCGTCTCCCTTCCCGCCAAGCTGCTCGTGTTCGTGCTGGCAAATGGATGGGGAACGCTGATTGCCGCGATTGTCACGGGGTACCGCTAATGGATCATTCGTTTGTTCTCGATGTCGGCCGTCAAGGTGTGCAGGTTGCGATCATGGTATCGCTGCCAATCCTCGCAATCACCCTGTTCCTTGGACTTCTAGTGAGTGTCTTTCAAGCCATCACCCAGGTTCAGGAGCAGACGCTGACCTTCGTGCCAAAGCTGTTCGGAGTCGCCATCATCATGGCCTTCATGGGCAGCTGGATGCTGTCCACCCTGGTGCGCTTCACCAGCATGTGCCTAGAGCAGATTGCCACCGTCGGACGCTGATGTTAAACGAGGCTCTGCTCTTTAGCTTCCTTCTGGTGTTCATCCGGTGTGGCGCCATGCTGCTCGCCTCCCCGATGTTCGGAGCTCAGAACACGCCCCTTCCGGTGCGAATCTTCACCACGCTCTCGATCGCCGCAGCCTTGACTTGCGCGCTTAATCCAGCGGCGGGCCACGTTCCCGGTGACATGTACGTGCTTCTCGGAGCCGTGTTTCGCGAGGCCATGACCGGCCTTCTTCTCGGCCTCTTCATGTCCCTTGTCCTGCAGGCTGCGCAAATGGCTGGGTCGGTCATCGACCTTCAAATGGGATTGGGGATGAGCCAAGCACTGAACCCGCTCACCGGTGTTCCCGTTACCGTCTTATCTCAATTCAAGTACATGCTTTCGTTGGTGATCTTCTTGTCGATCGATGGGCACCATCTGATGATCATCACGTTCGCGAAGAGCTACACGTCGATGCCTCCGCTAACTTACGTCTCGATCCCTGCCCTCCAAGCGGGAATCGGCTCCTTTATCGGCGATCTATGCCTGCTTGCGATCCAGATGGCCGCCCCGGTGCTTGCAGTTTCGCTCATCGTCGATGCGGGTCTTGGCATCGTAAGTAAGGCGGTGCCGCAGGTGCAGGCGATGCTTGTCGGCCTTCCCGCGAAAGTCATCTTGGGAATGATTGCGCTCAGCGTCGGCCTTCCGGCTCTGACCGGCAGCGTGTCTAATGGGATCGGCCTCGCCATGAAAGCGATGCACACGTCGCTGGGGATGCGCTGATGTCGGAGTCGGGGCAGGAACGAACCGAGTCGGCAACCCCTCGAAGGCGTCAGCAGGCCAGGAAGAAAGGCACAGTTGCCAAATCAAACGATCTCACCGGCTCCATCGTCTTGATGGCGCTCATCCTCGTGCTGCCCAGCGCGATCGGCAAGATTGGCGAGGGATTGATGCAGTCGATGACCTCGAGCTTCTCCGATATTCCGTCAGAGATTCGCCCGGAAACGTTGGGATTTTACTGTTTGAGGCTCGCCCAACCGGCCCTGCTCGGCCTGGGCTTAATTATTGGTACGGCTCTGGTGCTGGGTCTGGCCGTGAATTTCGGACAGGTGGGATTTGTCATGTCGGGCGAGGCGCTCACCCCTAGCTTCTCAAAGATCAACCCAGCGAACGGGCTGAAGCGAATGTTTTCGTTCTCGGCTACCTTCGAAGGACTTAAAGCATCCGCAAAGTGCGGCGTCTTTATCTATCTCGGGTGGTCGGTCATCTCCTCTTCCTGGCCAGAACTAGTCCAGATGAGTTCCATGACGCCCACGCATTCGATGGCCGCCATCGGCTCGCTCATCAAGTCCATTTCACTGCGAATCGCTCTCGTCTGGCTGGTTCTTGCCGCCCTCGACTATTTCGTGCAGCGTAAACAGGTGGAAAAGCAACTGCGAATGACCAAGGAGGAAGTTAAGCAGGAAATGAAAGAAGCCGAGACTTCCCCCGAGTTGCGCGCCGCCCAAGCCGCTCGTCGCCGCAAACTGAGTAAAGGTCGCATGAAGGATGCCGTGAAGACGGCAGATGTGATCGTCACGAACCCGACCCACTTCGCGGTGGCCATCAAATATGATCCAAATACCAGTCACGCTCCGATCGTGGTCGCGAAAGGTGCCGACTTCCTCGCGGCAAAAATCAGAGAGGTAGCGGGCGAGAACCGAGTTCCAATCGTGCCGAATCCGCCGCTCGCACGAGCGCTTTACAAGAAATGTGAGGTTGGAGATGTCGTGCCCCGCGAGTTATTCCAGGCCGTCGCCGAGGTGCTTGCGTTCGTGTACCGCGCGATTAAGAAAATCAACGTCAGCTCTTAACCCTCTGATTTACGGCCACGTAGGCGCGAAGCGCCTGTAGCCGCAACGACACGTTGCGCTGGACTCGGCATATCGCCGAGGCTACACCCCTTCGGGCTAAACGCGTTCGAGCCGGAGGGCAGCGCGGAACGGAGGGATCTGGCTGTGCGAGTGCTTATTCATGCGAGGGCCGAATTCTTGTGATCGAAAACTAGCCGTACCACCGAACCACCCGAACCACCCGAACCCACCGATATGGACAAAGCAACCGTCAGACTCAGATCCCTCTTTTGAGCCGGAGGACGGCTCGAACTCGGGATGACGAACCTTGTTCATTTACGCCACGTCATCCCGACTGAAGCGCCGCCCTGCGGCGCGGAACGGAGGGATTTGGCTGTGCAACTGCATGTTCGTGCGAGGGCCGAATTCTCGTAATCGAAAACCAGCCGAACTAGCCGAACAAACCGAACCTCGACTCATCAACAACAGCTCTAACCACCGTCAGTGATCTGCGTAAGCCGCCCCGTCACCATGAACTGAACCCGCTCCGCGATATTCACCGCATGATCGGCCATGCGTTCGATGTGGTGAATAGCCAAGAGCAGCCACGAAGCCGAAACGACGTGATCTGGATCGGAACGCATGCGCTCGTGAATCTGGCCGCGAAGCTCGCGATAGAGCTGGTCCACCTTGTCATCGGTTTCGCAGATGGCCGCAACCATTTCCAAGTCGCGTTTGACAAAGGCTTCTAGGGCTTGCTCAAACATCGTCCGAGCCGCATCCGCCATTTTTCGGAGGTCGACGAAGCTCACGTCACCAAGCTCCTTGTCGATCTTCATACCGACCTTCGCGACATCGACAGCGAGGTCGCCAATTCTTTCGATGTCCGTGATCATCTTCATGATCGTGCCTACTTCACGCAAGTCTTTGGCGATCGGCTGATGCAAGGCAAGAAGCCGAATGCATCGAGTTTCTATATCGATATCCAGCTGATCGATTTCGTCGTCACGCGAGATCACTTCACGCGCCGCGTCGACGTCTAACTGAACCAGTGATTCAACCGCGTCGACAATCATCCGGTCGGCACGCGCACCCATCTCTAACAGATCGTGTTCGAGCTGTTGGATACCTGCATCTAAGGCATGCCGAGCATAATTGGGATGTTCCATGAGATGGCTTTCATCTTAAGACGCCGAATGGGCGAGCTTAAGCTTCCCTGTTTTGTCCTACCGGGTGGTGACTGTAGTATTTTCGGCCATCTTCGACCGTAGCCTCAGGGTCTTTTTCAAGACAGATTTCTGTCGCATTCGGGCATCGCGAAGCATAGCGACAACCGACGAAACGAGTACGAGGATCGGGAATCTCACCTTGCGGTGCCTCCGGCAGCTGCATCAGCTTGTCGATCGAGGGGGCGGAGTCCAGTAGAGCCTTGGTATACGGATGGCGCGGATCATCGAAGATCTGCTCGGTGCTGCCGATTTCCACAATCCTGCCGAGATACATCACCGCCACTCGATCCGCTAGAAATCGGACAGTCGTCAGGTCGTGGGATATATAAAGAAACGAGCATCCAATCTGGCTCTGCAAATCGCGCAACAGATTGAGAACCTGCGCCCGAATACTCAAATCCAATGCCGCAGTCGGCTCGTCGCAGATCACTAGAGGCGGACGCGTTGAGAGTGCTCGGCCTATCGCCACGCGCTGACGCTGGCCACCGCTTAGCTGATGAGGGTAGCGATCCACCAGGTCGGGTGACAGCCCAACCTGCTTGAAAAGCTCAGCCGCATTTCCCTTCTTCCCGGAGATCGCAAGCGGCTCCAGAATCGCTCGACCGACCTTCCACCTTGGGTCCAGGCTCGCAAAAGGGTCCTGCCAGACCATGCCGATCTTTTCCGCAATGCCGGGAAACGATTTGCTGATCTTCTTTCCCTCGAAAGTGACCGAACCGCTCACCGTCGGCTGTAGGCCGAGAATAACGCGAGCGAGAGTCGTCTTACCACATCCGGATTCACCGACGACGGCGAGCGTCTCCCCTTTGTTGACCTCGATCGACACCCCGTCCAAGGCGCGAACCTCGCCTCCCGGAGAATGGAAGTGCACGTGGACATCATCGACTGTCAAAAGGCTACTCATCGCCGTTCATCTCCCACAATACTTTGACTCCAGAACAGCCGTTCACCCAGCTTGATCAAAAAATCATCGGCGTCTACGCAGAGCAAATTGGTCCGCCGAGGGCTGCGACTCACCCGCATTTCATCGCCGCTAAGCAAGTGAAGCCGGCTCTGGCCATCTGCCGAGAGCACCGCTTCTCCATCGGTGGTGACCCGGAAATGGATGTTCGAATCTGGGTTGAGTACCAGCGGGCGCGCACTTAGCGTGTGTGGCGCGATCGCTGTAATGATCATTCCATCCATGCGAGGATCCATGATCGGCCCTCCGACAGAGAGGTTGTACGCTGTCGAACCGGTAGGAGTGGAGATCAGCACGCCATCCGCCGGATAGGTCGTCAACCTATGGCCGTTCACCGTCACTTGAAACATCATCATCTGAGCGGTGACCGCTCGCTGGACCACCACCTCGTTGAGTGAGTGGATCGTCGCAATAATGCGTTCGTTCCGAACGAGCTCAGTCTGCAGCATCATCCTCGACTCAAAATCTGACTTTTGATCGAGAAAGGAGCTGAGGCAGCTACCAACCTCCTCGCCCATGCATTGGGTGACGAAGCCGAATCGCCCATAATACACACCTAGGACCGGAGTCCCCGTTTCGGAACACAAATGGGCCGCTCGGATAAGCGTTCCATCGCCGCCAAAGGTGATCACCAGATCAGCCTGATCAAACTCGGAATCTGCGACCGATGGAAATTCCAGGTGTCGAGATGTCTCACGATCGACCCCCACCGTAATTCCCCGGTCCTTGAGAAAGACGCCAGTACGGGCCGCCGCTTCAATAGCGTCGGCCCGTCGTGTGGTGCCCAGTAGCTTGACTTTCAAGTTAGCCGGCGGCTTTCATTCTCCTCAAGTTATCAGTGATCTGCTGATTATCCGGCGCAATCTTCGTCGCTCTTTCAAGAACGCCGATCGCCTGCTTCCGCTGATTCATTCGCTCGAGTGTGACAGCCAAGTTATTGTACGCGGTTGCGAATTTCGCATTTGCGCGAATACTTGACTGGAATGCCGCTTTCGCTTCGGGCAGCTTCGAATTGCGCAAATACCACAGCCCCATGCCGTTCTGAGCTTCCGCGTTATTCGGGCTGTTCTGCAGAGCGGTGTAAAAGTGATACTTGGCACCGTCGTAATCCTTATTGATCCAAAGGGCGTTCGCGAGATTCACCCGAACATCGGTCCTATTTGGATTTTCACGAATGACAGTTTTCCAAGTCTCGATCGACTTATCCAGATCTCCAGCCTTTGCCGCGGCTGATGCCAGGTTCAACTTGGCTTGGACGCTGCTGGGGTTGAGTCCGACGAGCTTGTCGAACGTGGTCATCGAATCCTGATACTTGCCTTGGTTGAATTGCAAAATGCCCAGATTGTTCAACGCATCCACATCGTTCGGATTGGCAGCAAGCGCCTTCTCGTATGCTTCTTCCGCACCACTCATGTTGTTCGCGGAAGCGCGAAGCACGCCAATGTTGTACCAAAGGGCAGAGTCATCGGTCTGCGCACCGCCAGCCGCCTCGTAATACTTCAGCGCTTCCTCTTTCTTGTTCGTGCGCATGAACGCATCACTTAGCGCGAGGTTGATTTGCGGATCATTTGAATTGGAACTGGCCGCTCGCTGCAGGTAAGGAATCGCCTGAGCATAGTCGTGCTGCCGATAGTAGCTGAATCCGGCATTCTTCGCAAATGTGCCGTTATCCGGTTTCATGTCCGAGGCTTTGGCAAAGGCTGACGCCGCGTCAGCGTTTCGACCCGCGCCTTCATAGGCAACTCCAAGGTTGTTTTGAACGAATGGATCATCGCTCTTCAACTGAGCCGCTTTGTTCAGGCTGGCAATCGCTTGATCGTAGTTCTTTTGCCGAAGATAGATCGTGCCCGCGTTATATTGCGGCTCAAACATCGAAGAATCCATCTCGCCGACCTTCTGAAAGGCGGTGAGCGCCTTATCCGATTGGCCCGCCATCATGTAGGCGTTGCCCAAGTTATTCCAAACCTCGATGTTGTCCGGCGACATCTGTGACGCCTTTTCAAGGATCGGCACCGCCTTGTCCGCTTGATTCGTGCGCAGATAGAGGAATCCTAGCCAAGAGACGACATCCTTGTGGTTCGGATTTTCGGCATAGAGCTGCTCAAACTGCTTGAGAGACTCATCCGTGTTACCTCCCTTGTAGACCTTGGAGGCATCGATCACCCGCTGCTGAAAAACGATCTCCGCTTGGTTGGTCGGAGTCTGCGTATTATCTGGCGGCGTTTCCTGCGCAAATGCAGCGCTGCAGATCAATAGCGCGGCCAAACCAAGAGATATCCTCTTCAACTTCATTTCCAAATAGCTCCTCAATTCTAATTATAAGTCCGATGCGATTACGCATACGATGCTATGTATTCAGATGCAAATCAATTTGTTTTGTTCGATCTCATTGTGCGAGACATTCCTGGATCGAATTGTTATAATTGTGCCAAAGGATTTCGCCATTCCACTGGAAGTGCTTGCCCTGAAGCTGAATATCTAGTGAATATCCCGGCTTAAATTGCCCAATCTGGTAAATTCGCAGACCGTTTCGAGCCGCTAGCGCCTTCAGCGCGTCGCCGTCTTCCTCGCACGACACGATGACCCGTCCCGGGATTTCACCGAATAGAATGCCATCTTCCCTCGCTGTGAGATCACCAAGATCGACGTTGATAGAACACCGTTTAGCCAGTGCGATTTCGGCGAGAGCAACCGCTAAGCCTCCTTCGCTTGCGTCGTGAGCGCCCGTGATCAGACCCTGCTCCACCGCCTCCACGAGCAACTCACACAGAGCCTTTTCACTCGCAAGGTCAGGCGGTACCGGGAGCCCGTCTTCGATCCCGTGAACGACCGCCAAATAGGCACTTGCCCCGAGACCAAGATCAGACGCAGCCTTCGAATCCGCGTGAATGAGGAACAAATTCCCGGCATCGCCCTTCGGCGCGATCCCAACCCGTTTCGATGCATCGGGCAGGATGCCAAGCATCCCAATAACCGGCGTCGGAAGCACTTCCCCCAATTCGCTCTCGTTATAAAAGCTGACGTTGCCGCTGATCACCGGGGTACCCATGGCGACCGCCGCGTCGGCGATGCCCTTGACCGCTTCGCGGAACTGCCAGAAGACATGAGGGTCCTGAGGGCTCCCGAAATTGAGGCCATCCGTCACCGCGGTGGGTAGTCCGCCAGTGCAGGCGACATTGCGTGCCGCTTCCGCCACCGCAAGTTGCCCACCGACATAGGGATCAAAGAAAGTATGCCTAGCGTTGCCGTCGATCTTGACGGCAAGCCCCTTGATAGTGCCACGCGGCGCGATGACCGCCGCGTCTCCTTCGCCGGCAATGACTGCCGTCTGCGTCTGAACTTGCTGGTCGTACTGCCGAAACACCCAATGTTTGCTCGCGATCGAGGGTGATGCCAGCAGTTTCAGCAAAGACGATTCCACATCTCCAACGGGAACTTTGCTAGCGTCGAACTCCTTGGCTCGCAGATAATATTCGGGCTCGTTCGCCGGAGATTGATAGGTAGGGCAATGGTCGGCGAGCCACGTGGCGCGAACCTGAGCCTCAATCTTGCCATGGCGCTTGATCGTCGTCAAGCCGTCGCCGGTCACCTGCCCAATCACCGCGGCCGGTAGGCCCCATTTGTGAAAGACGTCGATGACCTCCCGCTCCCGTCCCTTATGCGCTACCGCCAACATCCGCTCCTGGCTTTCACTTAGCATCAGCTCGTAGGCGGTCATGTCGGTTTCGCGCATTGGAACAAGGTCGAGATCGACTTCCATGCCGACATCGCCCTTGCTCGACATCTCAATCGTGCTGCATGTAAGGCCAGCCGCGCCCATGTCTTGGATCGCCACGATCGCGCCCGTTTTTAAGGCCTCCAACGTTGCTTCGATGAGCTGCTTCTCGGCAAATGGATCGCCGATTTGAACATTGGGGCGCTTGGATTCGCTCTCCTCGTCAAGCTCCGCGCTTGCAAATGTCGCTCCGTGGATACCGTCTTTGCCCGTCGCGGACCCGAGGTAAATCACCGGATTGCCTTCCCCCTGGGCCTCTGCCGTCGTAAGATCATCCATCCGCAGAATGCCGACGCACATTGCATTCACCAGCGGATTGCCACTGTAGCGCGGGTGAAAGTCCACCTCGCCAGCGACTGTTGGAACCCCAACGCAATTGCCGTAGCCTGCGATCCCTGCTACGACATGCTCGAAGAGAAAGCGGTTCCTCTCGATCACCTTTGGCGGTACTCCCTCAGTAGCTGAAATGGGGCCGAATCTGAGCGAGTTGAGGCAGGCGATTGGACGAGCACCCATAGTCAAGATGTCTCGAATGATTCCGCCAACTCCAGTCGCCGCTCCCTGGTACGGCTCAACTGCCGAAGGGTGGTTATGAGACTCCACCTTCATCGTGACCCCAAGTCCATCGCCGAGATCGACGACGCCCGCATTCTCAAAGCCCTTGCCTTCCAGCGCCTCCTTGTATTTTTCAAAGTAGGCGAGCACGGGCCGTGAATACTTGTAGCCGCAGTGCTCGCTCCACATCACCGCGAACATGCCAAGTTCCGTAAGGGTCGGCTCCCGGCCCATCAATTCCAAGATGCTGGCGTACTCACCTCCGTTTAGGCCCATCGACGTGTACACTTCAGGTGAGATGGCAGTCATTAGCAAGATTTTACCGCTGGCTTCACTGCTGCTCCTCGCTGGCTGCACTCAATCGACCCATTACACGGGCCACTGGCGGGGCCATCACGATCTTCCCGGCTCAAGTACCGATCCTCGAATCTACACCGTGGGGAAAATAGACTTGACGATCTACGACTCGGGCAAGTTTGACCTCGTGCAGGCTGGAATGAATCGCACCGGCCGTGTTTCCTACCAAAATGGATCGGCGCTCCTTCAGGTCGAAGAGGTGCAGGGTCGGCCACTTGCGGCTCAAGGCAATGCCGAAGAACTGAACAAGCCGATCGAGATCCAGCTTGTCGAAGGGGATCAAGGGCTCCGCTATTTCGATCCAAGCGCTCCCGAGCCGATCCGAAAGTCAATAGTCCTTCACCGAGAGAAATCTAAACCCCAGTGATCGCGCTTGCGTTCTATGTGTTAAGTTAAAAGAAGATGGTCGTTTGGATTTTAGTTGGCCTGCTGATCGTGATCTTATTCGCGAGTATTGGCGTTTACAACCAATTGGTGAGCTTGCGGCAGCAAACCGCTAACGCCTGGGGTCAAATCGACGTGCAACTCAAGCGCCGATACGATCTGATCCCGAATCTGGTCGAAACCGTGAAGGGCTACATGAAGTTCGAGCAAGAAACCCTCGAGAAGGTGATCCAAGCTCGAAATCTGGCCATCGGAGCGAAATCGGTCAGTGAAAAAGCCGCTGCCGAAGGTGCCGTGACGTCAAGCCTCAATGGCCTTTTTGCGATTGCCGAACAGTATCCCGACCTTAAGGCGAATCAGAACATGCTGTCGCTGCAGGAGGAACTTAAGAGCACCGAAAACAAGATAGCTTTCTCCAGGCAGTATTACAACGATATCGTCACCTCTTACAATACAAAGTTAGAAACTTTCCCAAGCAGCATCTTTGCCACCGCGGGAGGTTTTAAGCCCCGCGATCTGTTCGAACTCGATGATCCGGCAGCTCGCGAAGCTGTCAAAGTGCAGTTCTAGGCAGCCTTCTTTGCCGCCTCGACTGCTAACGTGGGCATCTCGATGATCTCACACGGCTTTTTCTGCGTCGCCATGCAACGGTCGGTGCCCGGCTCAACCGGCGCGAATTTCGCTACGAATAGGTAAAACGCGGCAGCCGAACTTAGATAAAGGCAGAAGGTAATCAGCATCGTCCAATCCATATCCTTCCAGGTTGGGGCAAATAGTTTAGGGTTCGTCGCAAAAACTTGGTGCTTTTGCGGGCAATTTCCGGCGTAGGGGCGGAAACAAAGGGTATGCTTATTAAGATCGCATAACGATATGGCCGAATTTCCCAGCGACAACAAGCTTTCTCCGGAAGGCCGAGACTCTTCCCTTCCGATTTCTCCCTCTCTACATCAGGAATTTGTCACCGATGACCCGCGTGTGGAGCAGGGCGTCCTCGATCTGCGCACGGTGTTCATTAGCGCGATCGCGATTCTGATTGCCTTTTTTGCGACGATCACCGCCAAGGTGCTGATCATGCTGATCGCGCTGGTTACGAATCTCTCCTTCTTCGGCCGAGCCTCCCTCAGCCACTCGGATCCAGCTAACAATCACCTTGGTTGGGCGGTTCTTGCCGTGCCGACGATCGGCGGTGTGATCGTCGGAATCATGGCGCGGTACGGATCGCGAGCGATCCGAGGGCACGGAATTCCTGAGGCGATGGAGCAGATCATCACCAACCAGAGCCGAATTCCACCGCGCATTACCTTTCTCAAGCCGACGTCATCCGCCGTGGCGATTGGAACGGGCGGCCCATTTGGTGCGGAGGGTCCGATCATTGCAACCGGTGGAGCGCTCGGCTCCTTGGTTGGTCAGCTCCTGCGCACAACCGCGATCGAGCGTAAGGTCCTTCTCGCCTCCGGCGCGGCCGCCGGTATGACCGCGATCTTCGGGTCACCCATCGCCGCGGTGATTCTCGCGGTAGAACTGCTCCTCTTCGAACTTCGCCCGACCTCGATCATTCCCGTCGCTTTGGCGTGCGCTTCCGCCGCCGGGGCGCGACTGATTTTCTTCGAAGCAGGTCCCGTTTTCCAGATGCAGGCGGTGCCAAATCCCACGACAAGCGCCCTTGCCTTTTATGTGGCGTTGGGACTGATCATCGGCATCGCATCCGTGATCGTGACCAAGTTGGTCTACTACATTGAAGACTCGTTCGAAAAGATTCCGATCCACTGGATGTGGTACCCAGCGATCGGAGGGTTAGTCGTTGGCTTGGTGGGTTATTTCGAGCCCCGCACTCTTGGTGTGGGATATTCGAACATTTCCGCCCTTGTGAATGGACAATTCGTCGGCGCAACGGTGCTGAGTCTGTGTCTCTTGAAGTTCGTCTCATGGGCAGTCGCGCTCGGCAGCGGAACCTCAGGTGGCACACTCGCTCCAATGTTAACCATCGGAGGCGGTCTAGGTTCGCTGATCGGAGCCGCCGCGATATCCCTCCTCCCCACAGCGGGAATCGATATCCGGGTGGCAGCGGTCGTTGGGATGGCCGGTCTCTTCGGGGGAGCTTCGCGCGCACTCCTCACCTCGATCGTTTTTGCCTTTGAGACAACCCAGCAGCCCGCCTGTCTTCTTCCGTTGCTGGGCGGATGTGTTGCGGCCTATCTCGTTTCCTGCCTGCTGATGAGGACAACCATCATGACCGAGAAGATCGTCCGTCGAGGCATTAGCGTCCCGAACGAGTACATCCCCGACCATCTCAGCAATATTTCACTGGCCGCCGTGGCGATTAAACCCGTGGTTTCGATCAAAGCGGATGACACGCTCGGCACCGTCCGCGCTTGGTTGCGGTCGCACCGGCCGGAGGCTGAGCACCAAGGCTATCCGGTGCTGAACTCCAAGGGCCGCCTCATCGGAGTGGTCACCCGGCGCAATTTGCTCAATCCAGAGATCGAAGATTCGCAACTGGTTTCATCCACGATCCAGACCGCGCCCATCGTGATTGCTTCGTCAGCCACGTTGAGAGACGCCGCGGACGAGATGGTCCGGCGCGGTGTGGGCAGATTGCCAATCGTCGATTCACGCAAATCCGACGCGCTAATCGGCATCATCACGCGCAGCGATCTTTTAAGCGCGCACCAAACCCGCATTCACGAGCACGAGCACATCGAGCGAACAATCCGATTGCGGCCGATGAAACGTTTGATGATTCGAAATCTGCAGCGCAAGCGCAGACTGGCGACGGTCACCATTGCGCGGGATGTGGCTCAACCTTCCGAGACTCCGACTGATAAGACCGGTTAAATTCTTTGTCTAATGCCTCGGTAATCCATCGGTATTTGGAAGGTCTCGGTTGTTCGAGAGAATCTTCAGGGAACGCTCCGAATGAATGTTCCTTTGAAAGTTCCGCTGTTCGCCGATGAATATGCAAATCACACGTTGACATTCAACGGAATCGGCCACTGTATCAGTGTCGGTGAGCCCGAAGGGCTGTAGCCTCGACGACATGTCGAGCAAAGCTCCGAAAAAGCGCCACCCGAACAAACTGCTAATGAAATCACCCCCTTAGCGGGAGGGTTAAGCGACATCACTTCTCCGCCTTGCGGCGCAGAAGACAAGGAGCCCCGGCGCACGATCATCATCGTGCTTTCGCACACAATAGAACATGACTGAAATCGGCCGAGTGATTGGCACGGAGAAGCGGCCGAACACCGCTTACACCTTCTACTTCTGGACCTCCCCCACCTCCCCGGTCGGCATCGGCTCGCTGGTCAGAATCGAAGCCGAAAACACCACCGTCTACGGAGTCGTCGTCGAGGCGATGGGCTTCAACGATCTCGAGAGCCCTCTCCACGAGTTCCTCTCCGTCGGAGGCGAGGCGGGGAAGGAGCCGCCTACTCACCGGCCCGAGATGCGCGTCTTCCAGGCCGCCGTCCTCCGACGCGAGCCTGAAGAGCCCATCGGAGCCGTCCCGATCGGCCGAGTCTTCCTCGCCGAAGAGGCCGATGTCCAGCGAGCCCTCCGCTTCGACCAGTACGCCGAGGACCACGGTATCCCCTGCGGCTGCTACGGCTCGAAAGACAAGCCCGTCGCCGTGCACCTCCACAGCCACTTTCTTCTCGGACCCGAGGCCGGCCACCTCAACATGACCGGCACCAGTGGCCTCGCCGCGAAGACGAGCTTCATCCTCTTCCTCCTGAAGTCGATCTTCACCCACGCCAAGGACTCCGGCAGCGTCTCCGGCGAAAAAGGGGTCGCCGCCCTGCTGTTCAACACCAAGGGAGGCGACCTCCTCTACCTCGACCAGCCCCCGCTGCACGAGGTCGACCCGAAACTGTACGACGCCTGCAAGGTGCCCCCCACACCGTTCGACCGCGTCCAATACTTCGCCCCGTACGACAAGGACGCCTCCAACCTGAACACTCTACGCCGAAACGCCACCCTCGAAGAGCAGAACCCCACCCGCCCCTTCAGCTTCGGCCTCAAGGACGTCATCAAGCACGCCGAAGTCCTCCTCAACCGCGACGATCTCGACGCCAAGGCTGACGGCTACCTGCAGTACCTAAACGACCGCTTCGTCGAGGGCGACGGCCACCCGATCGGCGACGATCCCCGCAAGCGCAAAGCCCACACCCTCCGCGAGCTAGTTCAGATCATCCAAGACCAGCTCCGCTACGCCGAGCAGCGCAACATCTCCCAAATCGAGAGCCACAGCTCCCTCACCGCGAGGAAGATGTACAACCGCATCAACAACCTCGGAGGCCGATTCCAAGGTCTCATCGCCGAAAACGGCATGCCGAGCGGCCCCTTCGACCAGCCCTTCGAGCCGAACACCATCTACGTCGTGGATGTCGCCGGTCTCGACTCCGACTCCCAAGACCTCGTCTTCGCCGGCTTTATCACCCAACTCCGCGAACTCATGGAAGGCCAGAAGCTCGGCGTCGGCCGCCTCATCGTCATGATCGACGAGCTCAACAAGTACGCCCCGAGCGGCGGCACCGAGACCTACGTGGTCAAGTCCCTGAAGGAGATCGCCTCCCGAGGCCGCTATCTCGGCCTCACCCTCTTCGGCGCGCAGCAGTTCCGCAGCCGCGTCGACAAGGAGATCGTGGGCAACGCCGCCACCCACGCATTCGGCCACGTCGAGGCGGAGGAGCTCTCCCAGCCCGGCTACAGCTATTTCAGCCCCGCCGTCAAGGAGAAGCTCGGCGCGCTCAAGCCAGGCGAGATCCTGGTCAAGCACCCCCACTTCGCCCAGCCGATCTTCGTCTCCTTCCCAATCCCCGCCGCGATGAAGGGCCAAGACGGCCTCAAGCGTTTCCCCAGAAGCGACCTCGTCTCCATCGACGAGCTGCTCATGCGCGAAGTCAAACGCCTCGGCTCCAGCGTAAACGCCTGCCGCGACGCCCTCGACAGCCTCAGCCAAGACGCCAAGGACAAGCGCGAGGTCCTGCGCAAGCTCCGGAATGCCGCCAAGGGCGAGGACGCCGAGTCCCTAATTCGCACCGGCCGCCGCCAAGCTATCGTCAGGACGGAACCGAAAAAAGTGATCGATGACTTCGACCCATTTGCCGAGCTTAATTAGCTGCCAACGAAGCCGCAGGACGTGACGAGTTTCGCACCGCTTTCACCGCCCCGCCGGAAAGTCCCCGCGAGCGCTCAACCACCCCGCTCCCGAGCTCACGCGCATCGCCTCCATCC
>JAEVZK010000149.1 GCA_023392285.1 Armatimonadota bacterium
ACCTTTTCAATCGTCTGATAAGGCATGCTGCTGACCGCTGCCGCCGCATTGGCGATGCTCCAAACTGACCACTGGCCCGAGAACCCGAGCGTGGAATTCTCCGGTATTCCTCAGGTTGCTGGGACTAACGTTCACATCGTGAGCCATAACGTAACGGTCGAGCTGTACGAGCGATACGCCTCGGTGTCGAGCACGACTTTGGTCAAAAACGACGGTCCGGCAGGTATGGCTTCATTTTCGATTCCACGAGAGCGGGCGGGAGATGAGAACTCAGGGGCTGCGACCTTCATGCCCAAGGTGACTTGGGTTAATCAGCCGGTAACGATGCAGGCAGAAAACAGCCATGCCACCGGAAGCGGGAAGAACACCATCTACGTCGGCGCACTGACGGGTAAAGGAGAAATGAAGGCCGGCGGAAGCTACGCTCTCCGAGTCAGCTACCTGGTGCCGATGGGGAAGGCCGGATTTGATCGGAAGCAAAACCTGGCAGCCTACGATCTGAGTTCCAAACAGAGCATCGGCGTTCTGATGTGCAGCTTCAAGTATTCGCGCGGGGTCGTCTTCCGTCTGCCGGAACCTCGGCCCAATTTGCGATGGGAAGTTGGGCAGCGGGGAGTTTTCAAGAAAATCACGAACTATGATGGCTCGGCCGGAATCGCGACTCTGTCGTACTATCCCGGAGGGTTCGAGGACATCGGCGGCGGAGGCTAACGTTGAGTTCGGAGCACGACCGCTTGGTTCGCTACTTGTCGGATGCTCACGCTGCTGAAGTGGGCTACCGAAAGATGTTCGAGGCCTTTATACGCCCTGCTACCGACCAGAATCTCTGTCTTCTTTATCAAGAACAGGTGCAGCTGTCCAGGCTGCAGGAAGACCGATTGGAGAAATGCCTGCATAAGTTTGGTGCGCAAACGAGCGAAGTCAAAGATATCGCGAACACAATTTTCGCGAAGATTGGCGACGTCATCCATTCGAATCGGGATGCCGCCGATCAAACCGTGCAGGATCTTCTGAAAGCCTATGGGTTGGCTCAAGCAGGAAAAGCAATGTACGAATCGCTATCCGCTTATGCTTCGCAACTCGGAACACCCGATATCCCAGATGTCGCCGAGGCGGCCAAAAGGGAGAAGGAAGAGGCCGCGGAGCGAATCTGGCCGATGATAGGAAAATTCGCACGAGCGATCCTCTGAGAGGCATCACTGCGTAGTAATCGATCATGCGCCGTGCGCTCTGCTGGATTCGCCGTGATCTCCGCCTCTCCGATCATGTTGCGCTTTGCGAGGCGACTCATCAGGCGGATGGTGTCGCGGTTGTTTTCATCTTTGACACGAACATCCTTTCCGAGTTGAAGGATCGAAACGATCGCCGCCTCACCTTTATTCACGAAAGTCTCGTCGAACTAGATGCGAAGCTCAAGCAGCATGGCTCTCGACTAATCGTTCGCCACGGCGATCCTATAGAAGAGATTCCGAACCTAGTTCGGCTCTTGGATGCAGACGCACTCTTTACAAACCGAGATTACGAGCCTTATGGCGTCGATAGAGATCGCAAGATTGCCCAGCTCTTGGGAGAGGAGAATTTCCACTCATTCAAGGACATGATCGTCCTTGAGCCGCAAGAAGTGGCAAAGGCGGATGGCCAACCCTTTCATGTCTTCAGTCCGTTCCAACGCTGCTGGTGGGGTTGTCTCGACGAGGCGAGGGATTTGGCGGAACATCGACCGAACTTGCGTCGCCTGATGCCGGCTGCTGAACTCGCTGGGCTGGTAACCGACTGGCGTCTTGATCGCTTGGGCTTTGAGGCAGCCGAACTCTGGCTAGAGGCAGGAGAAGATGCTGCGAAGCAGCGCTTGCGCGCCTTCCAACCAAAAATGAAGGACTATGGAACAGCGAGAAACTTGCCAGCTGAGCACGGAGCCAGCGGGCTCTCTGTACACCTGCGATTTGGAACGATTTCAATTCGGGAGTGCTTTCGTCGCGCCTTGGACGAAGGATCAAATGGGGCTAGCAAATGGGCCTCCGAATTGATCTGGCGCGAGTTCTACCAGCACATTCTTTTCCATTACCCGGAGGTCGTCTCGGAGCCGTTCCAGAGCTCGATGCGTGGGATTGCTTATCCGGAAAACGAGGCGGGTTGGAAGGCTTGGGTGAGCGGCGAAACGGGCTATCCCATTGTCGATGCGGCTATGCGTGCATTCGGTGCAACCGGCTACATGCACAATCGGCTTCGCATGATCGCCGCGTCGTTCTTGACGAAAGATCTGTTGATCGACTACCGGCGCGGCGAGGCGTACTTCGCGCGATATTTGTTGGATTTCGAACTCGGGTCGAACAATGGCGGATGGCAGTGGTCTGCCTCGACAGGGGTCGATCCCAACCCGTGGTTTCGAATCTTCAATCCAGTGCTTCAGGGAGAGAAGTTCGATCCAAAAGGCGAGTTCGTAAAGGAATGGCTGCCAGAGCTCAAGGGTTTGGATGAAAAGTGGATTCACAAGCCTTGGGAGGCACCAGAATTCGACCTCTTAACTGCAGACGTGCGCCTTGGCGAGAACTACCCAAAGCCCATCGTTGACCATCAGGAGAGCCGCACTCGCGCACTCGCGTTTCTGAAGAGCGCCAAGAGATAAACTTCTGCTCGATGAAAAACACGTGGCAAGGCGTATTCCCCGCGGCAACAACCCAGTTTCGTCCCGATCTCTCGTTGGACATTGAAGCGACTTGCCAGCACCTTCAGGTTCTCATCGACTCCGGGGTGTCCGGTCTTGTCATGCTCGGCTCTCTGGGGGAGAATTCGGCCCTGTCACGGGAAGAGAAGCGAGAGGTGATGCGCGAAGCGATACGCACCTCCGGCGGGCGAGTTCCAGTTTTGGGAGGCGTCGCGGAGCTCAACACGGCGGCCGCCGCAGAATGGTTCCGAGAATTGGAATCCATGGGTGCGGATGGAGCGATGCTGATGCCCTGCATGGCCTTTCGACCAGACCGCGAGGAGACGATTGCCCATTATCGAACCGTAGCCGCCGCAGGTGGCCTTCCGATCCTTGTTTACAACAATCCCATCAGCTACCACGCCGACATTACGCCGGAGATGTTCAAGAGCCTGTCCGACGTGGAAAACTTCGTCGCGATCAAGGAGTCATCGGGAGATGTGCGCCGCTTTACCGACATCATCAACGAAGTCGGCGACCGCTACGCCCTGTTCGCCGGGGTTGACGATCTGGCCCTTGAGTGTACGATGCTGGGTGCGGTTGGATGGGTTGCCGGAGTGGGACTCGCCTTTCCCAAGGAGAATCAGGCCCTCTGGAATCTCATGATGGCGGGAGAATGGGAGAAGGCGCGTGCGCTGTACCGATGGTATACGCCCCTTCTCCATCTTGATGTGGGAACCAAGTTTGTGCAGAACATCAAGCTCGCGATGCAGGAGGTTGGTTACGGGAGTGAGCGCGTGCGTCTGCCTCGCCTGCCGCTCAAGGATAGCGCTCGGGAAGCCGTTCTCCAAACGGTGAGACATGCAGTCGCAAACCGGCCCGCATGCTGATAAGTGCCATCGACAGCCATACCGAAGGGGAGCCTACACGAGTCGTTCTGGACTTCGAAATTCCAGGGCGCACGATGGAAGAGCGTTTGCAATGGCTCAAGCGGCACGATCATTGGCGACACCGCTTAATCGGCGAGCCTCGCGGTTCGGAGGTGCTTGTAGGAGCGTTTATCACCCCGCCCGAACATTCCTATGCCACGTGCGGCGTCATCTTCTTCAATAATGCTGGCTACTTGGGAATGTGTGGCCACGGCA
>JAEVZK010000008.1 GCA_023392285.1 Armatimonadota bacterium
CCGCGCCGCAGGGCGGCGCTCCAGTCGGGATGACGCATCACCGCGATACCGGGGAGCGCTTACCGTTCAAATCCGCCTCCGCTTGTACTTACCCCAGAAAGCAAAGGCGACTATGCAAATGAAAATCGCAAGGCCGAAGCAACGTGGCGATCGCGCGAGTGTGCGGTCTAATGAAAGATAGATGGAGCACGCAAGTGCCGTAATCGCTACCGTTTTGCAGAAATATCCGTAGGCAATTAACTCGGACCGGGAAGAGTTGCAATTCGGATAGAATGGCTCGCCCCGGACGTCAGCCATGGATCGCAACCACTTTTCGCTGGTTAGAAACCAGGTCACAAGGGTCAGGAAAGCCGTAATTGCGATAAAGATCATGACGGTGGGGACATGAGACGATTTGGTGCCAAGGATGAGCCGATACGTCGTAAGGGGCAGGTATTCTCGCCGTTGGGCACTTCACGCATTCAAGGCATCAAGGGACCGTGCAGCCTTTTCCCGAACCGCAAGATATTGCGTATGAACGGCGAAATAGTCGATATCATCCGTCCTTATCAACAGTTTTCCGTCGCACGTAAGGTGATCTTCATCGAACTCGTGGAGCACGATACAATCTTCGTTGTAATCACAGACGTTGCCCATGTGGATCTCGTGAGCCGCTGCTATTTCGACCAAGCTTTTGGCCACCGTTGAGCAGGCTAAGAAGCTCTCCATGGTGAGCGGACCTCCCGGTAAGTCGTCGAATGCGAAGGCTGTATCGCCTGCTATTCGGGCGGACAAGCGGATCAGCGATTCGGTTTCGTACCGCATCTTAAAGGGAGCTGAATTGCGCAGGAGCCGAAAGCCGTCGAATCCAAAATTTGGATCGAATACTGCAAGACGCGACCATTCCTCTCCGACGCCTAATATGCGACACGTGCTATAGAGGTGGTCCTCCTCTGGCAAAATATGGATCTCTACGAGGTTCCCATTCCGTTGTAATTCTGCCCAATGCTGCTGAAAACTCATCGCCGCTTGCCCCGTTTAGCCCACCATCACTCATCATCCATCTGTGCTCCTCCGGCCCCCAACTTCCACCGCTTGGACTCTGCCGCTTGTAGAACTCGACTCGTTTGGCGCGTGAGATAGGCGTGTAGCGAATTCCAAATTAGAGAGCCTCGGCACATGCCTGCCGAGGCTGCACAGGGGTTGTAAACCCCTGATACGCACCGGTTGAAAACCGGTGCCACTGATTAGTTGCCAGCTTTCAGTTTGGCGACTGCGCCGCCGACGACCTTCATGATCTCATCGCCACGCAGGCTGTTGCCCACCGCGAGAATCTCGCCGGTGCTGCCATCGACGAGAAATGCTGCAGGAATGGAAGCAATATCGTACTGGTGGCCAATCGTGGTGTCCCAGAACTTGCCCTCGTAAACTTGTCGCCAAGTCATGCCCTTGTCCTTGGTCACGCTCGCCACTTTATCCCCAGAATTCGCTTGGTCGAAGCTGATCCCGAGAATTTCGAAGCCCTTGTCGTGATAAGCCTCGTAGGTCTTCACCACATTCGGGACCTCGCCCATGCAGGGGCCGCACCAAGTTGCCCAGAAGTCGAGCATCACGACCTTACCCTTGTAGTCCTCAGGGAAGTTGACCGTCTTGCCATCGGTGGTCGTAGCCTTGAAGGGCAGCACCTTGCTTCCGACCACGAGAGTTGGAGGCATCGGGAGTTGATCGACCGCGGTCGCGGACTTGTCAAGGCTCAGCTTGCCATCTTTCAGGTTCAAAACATAGGTTGTTCCCGTAAAGTTGAATGGCTTGCCAACCTGTACCGCCTCGTAGTAGAAGCTCTGCTTGCCATCACCGTTTCGATCAACCGAAAGGCGAGTATTGGCGGTGGGCTCGCCGGAGACAAAGCTCTTGGAAGTCTTGCCATCGAGGGTGAGCGTCACGTCATATCCGAAATCGCCATAGAAAAGGAGCGTATTCTTCAGAGCTGCGCGCGAAGGATCGTTCGGGTCAAATCGGTAGAAGTTGATGCCGACGGGCTGGCCCTTGCCAATATCCGCCTTTGCCGACCCCATGTACATGGTGTATTCGCCACGCTTGTTTGGCTTGAAGTCGACGGCTGGGTCGTCGGTCAAGTTGCCGTTGTTGTTCGAGTCCACCCAGATCTTGCCGTCACCGACGGCGAAGAGCACGTCGTGCGTGCCGAACTTCATCGCGCCGAAGCCGGTCGCTCCCTCAGGCTTCACCTTGACGCCCGCCGGAGGGGTCGCCGTGAACTCGGCTCTGACTGGGCTGTAGCCGCCGGTTCGTTCCATCGCGCCGCTCGGCACGAACGTCATTGTAACTCCATCGCCGAAGGCGGCGGCAAGAGCGAAAGTTGTAAACAGAATCATAGTTGCACCTCAGGGTCCTTCTTACGTCTACTATATCTCTTTTATAAGGCCTTGCGATGCAAGTCGATTCGGTTAGGCTTTCAAAAAGATTGCAGCTGAATTTATGAACCTTCGGGACTGGGTCCCGATCGGGGTCCTGACACGTAAAACCAGGCAAGACCAGAGTCGTCTAAAGGTTTAAGAGGCAACAGGAATGCCTCAACCGAAAGGAGAAAATATATGTCTTCAAAAACTCTTTTATCAGTGCTCACCATCACCGCCGTGATGGCGCTTCCCCTAACCGCATCGGCGCAGCGGCGCTGGCCGGACGTGAGCCGAGATCAAAACTACAACCGAGGCTACAACTCCAGCAAATCTCTCGATCGCCGAGTCGATAAAACTGAGCGCCTGAGCAACGAATTCCGGGATGTCTTTGAACGGGCTTGGAACCGGTCGCACGACGATCGCAACTGGGATAACCGTTGGGACAATCAGTGGCAGAACGATCGCTACCGGGCAAATAACAACCGGTACCGCTACAACAATCCGAAGGAAGCGGTTCAAAAAATGGATGAGGCGTTCGAGCGACTGCGTCGGTCGGTCAACGGGGACCGCAACTCGATCCGCAATTCACGGGACGAGATGGAGGATGTCGTCCGCTATGCACAAGATGTGGACTTCTACTTCGGACGGAACGGCTTCAATATGAGAGGTAACGATCGGGGCAATAGTGGCTTCGGCTACAATCTCAACCGCTTCGATAGCAGCCTTGACCGATTGTGGAGCAGCCTTCGCCGCGACATCGACGGCCTTGCGCGAGACTTCGGAGTTCGCGGCCTTCGCTAAGGCGGAAGGCGTGAACAAAAAAGTGGCTTGGAATCGGTTCCAAGCCACTTTTTATGTCCTTTTTTCTAATTTAGAACCGGTAGTGGGCGAAGGCCTTGTTCGCTTCCGCCATTCGGTGGGTGTCTTCTCGCTTCTTGATTGTGGAGCCAGTGTTGTTATAGGCATCGACAAGCTCGCTCGCGAGCCGCTCCATCATCGTCTTGCCTGAGCGCTTGCGCGCTTGGCCGACGAGCCAGCGAAGGGCCAGGGTGCGGCGTCGATCCGGTCGGACCTCCATCGGCACTTGGTAAGTTTGGCCACCAACACGTCGAGGACGAACCTCGACCTGCGGCATGACGTTCTGCAGAGCTTTCTCGAACACTTCGATGGCGGGAACCC
Source organism: Armatimonadota bacterium (assembly GCA_023392285.1). Classification (GTDB taxonomy): domain Bacteria; phylum Armatimonadota; class Fimbriimonadia; order Fimbriimonadales; family Fimbriimonadaceae; genus JAEVZK01. The sequence continues at coordinate 3,576 of JAEVZK010000008.1, forward strand.
CGGCGCGTTCCTCAGCGATCGACATCGCCCCGTAGAAAATTTTCTCGGCAGTGACTTTCTTGCCGTCCAGCATCATGCGATTGATAAATCGCTGGACCATTTCGGAACCGTAAATCGGATCAGGCAGAATAACGCGCTTGGGCGCTGCTCCTTTTCGTGGCATTACTTCTTACCTCCGGCAGCTTGGCCTGGCTTGGGTCGCTTAGCGCCATATTTGCTTCGGCCCTGCATGCGCTTGGCGGTCCCAGCGGTCTGCTGAGCGCCTCGCACGATATGATAACGAACACCGGGAAGGTCCTTCACACGACCACCGCGGACCAGCACGACCGAGTGCTCTTGGAGGTTGTGGCCTTCGCCCGGAATGTAGGCGGTGACTTCGATGCCGTTGGTCAGACGGACACGAGCAACCTTGCGAAGGGCCGAGTTCGGCTTCTTGGGGGTCGTAGTTCGAACGATGGTGCAAACACCGCGCTTGAACGGATTGCTTTGAAGTGCGGGAGACTTCGACTTCGCTTTTGGAGCTCGACGTCCCTTGCGCACAAGTTGATTAACTGTTGGCATTCATTTCCTTGTCAGTTTCGTCTTTGGGGCAACCGACAACCCCTGCTCCTATGGAGACTCACCACAAAGGGCATGCCTACACGAAGCTCCTTATTGTGGCGCATCGCGCCTGTGCGAGTCAAGCTGCCGCAAGTCTAACGTCATCTGGGTCCATTTCCTTATCATACGGGGCCAGTCTCTTAGAATGGAGATGTGGTGAGTCTAGGACTGGCAGGACAGAGATGGGCACGGCTTTGTACCGGGTTAAAGGGCTGCTTGCTGTTAACCGCATCGGCTGGGTTGCCGCTCTTCTGTCAAGCACAAGGCGTGGCGAATCTAATGGAGCGGGTACGAGCGAAGAGGACGCTTACCCCTGCCTATCAAGCGCAAATTACCGAAACTGTGGACGCTCCCGGCGAAGCCCGAGCGCTTTCTGAAGGGGATCTGAGTTGGGGAGATCGAGACGGTATCAGGACATATTCGATCATCTACCGGAATGGCAAATTCAAATACCAAACGGATTCGTACTATGGAACGGAAACGAACCACTTGCCCGCGCTAAGCAAGGAATGGATCCTGTCGAAAGGAGAAGTGCAGACTTATGAAGCACGCCTTGAAACAGGGGAGGTTACGCAGCCGACAACAGTTGACCTGCTCCCGCCGAGCTGGAATTATTGGATCGACGGAGAGCCGATCGACCAGTTCCTTTCGAGGTTGTCCGAGCCCGAATTGCAGGTCACAGAAACCCAAACGCTAGTCAAAGGGGTCATCAACGGAGTCACGTACGAGCTGACCTTCGATGTGAATCACGATTGGGGGCTTTCGAAGCTGGTGATGAATGACGGAGCTATCGTGCAGGAGGTCGTCGACTGGACCTCTCTAGCGGGGCACTATTTTCCCAAGCAAATCCTTTTCACCGCCCATCTGCATGGAAACGACTTGGTCCGCAGAACTTACGATGTGACATCATTGGAGCCTTTGAGTGAGGACGTGAAACTCACCATAAGCTGGCCCAACGGGACACGCGTTTACAACCGGATCAATGACAGCATCTTGAAGGTAGTGGACGGACAGCTGGTTGGTGACCCTGTTTTTGACAAGAGGACGAAGTCTGATCGGAGCTCCAATGCGTTCATCTTCATGGCGGGTGGCTTCATCGCCTTCTTGTCGGCAACCGTCCTTGCGATCCGTTTGATGCGAAGGCGGACGGTTGCTTAATCTGCCGTGCGGAACCGTGCGACGCTCGTTTACAGGCCGATCGCCCGTCATCCCGACTGAAGCGACGCCCTGCGGCACCCAACGGAGGGATCTGGCTGTGCGAGCGCTTGTTTAAATGCTGCCAACGGTTTAGAAGCAAGCAGCCGTCATACTCAGATCCCTCTTTCGAGCCGAGGTCGGCCCGAACTCGGGATGACGGCTTTTTATTTACAGCCACGTTATCCGTCTGAAGCGCCGTCTTGTAAAGCACGTTCCTCCATCAGTAGCGCACGTGCCATGGATGCCTGATAAAGCAGGAGCGCGTGGTTTTCTCGCAGTTCGAACCGATCCCAGCGTAGGCCATAGAGGCCATTTTGCTCCGTCTTTGAATAGGCGAACTTGATCGCTTTTTGGGCAAGAGCACGCCAATCGTGTGATTGATCGAATTCGATCAGGAGAAGGAAGGCTTCTGCGAGATGGTGGGCAAATGGGCCTTCATCCTTAATGGCGCCAGTCTCCCCGTCGATCCATCGAGCGGCAGCGCTTTTGGCGGTCGCCACTGCTTGCTCCAAATAGGCTTTTTGCTTGGTGACTTTGTAGAGCGCAAGCCCCGCTCGGATCATCAGTGCCGAGTTGTAGGTCCACTTCGTGCGTCCGATGGTGTTCTTCAGGCTGATGTTGTCCCAGCAGAGGCCATCTTTATCCCGCAGCTTACTGGTCCACGCATAAAGGCTCTCCGCCTCCCCCAGGTAGACCTTGGACCGAGTCGCGCTGTACAGCTTTGCCGCGAGCAGGGCAGCGGGAGCGTTGACGCAGGTGTTCTTACTCTCGCGCTTTTGCTCGCGCCAGTAGATTCCTCCGCCCAGCGAGGAGTCCTTTCCGCTGATCACGAAGCGATAGGTGGCTTTCGCTAAATCCAGATACTTTTTCTTGCCTGATCTTTCGAAGGCTTCTACCTGAGCCAGCCCGATCCAGGCATTATCGTCGTAATAGCGGTCTGGCTGTTCTTGCTGCCCTGGCCAAACGCTGTAGCCGCCGACCCCATGTGCGTCAGTCCAATATTTTTGGAGCGCCCTTTGAGCGCGGTCAAACGCGCTGACCGACTTCTCAGAGTGGCCAATTGCGGCTGCTCGCGCCGAGAGTAGGACCCCCATGTCCCAAGCGAAAGCGGCATCATGGCTACGATTGCCCTTGGTGTCGATCCACTCGATGTAAGTGGCGGTCGACGGATTCCAGAAGCGTTCTTCGATGCGGTCCAGAAGGAGCATCCCTCTCGAAGGGGCGACGACCGTGAGCGCGGCAAGAGCCATGAGCAACATCTACTAAGCTTACGTCTAGTCTGGCAGTTTCGACCAAACGCAATGACAAGAGGCTCCGGTGAACACCGAAGCCTCTTGGGCTCGAACAGCCGTCGGCGGCTTACTTCTGCATGTGTCGGGCGGCCCAATCATCCATTTTCTGATGAGCCTTTTCACGATCCCATCCATATTTTTCTTGGAGTTTGGCTGCGATTTGGTCTTTCTCGCCCATCGTCTCTTCCCATTCGTTATCCGTGATGTCACCCCACTCCTCACGGGCTTTACCTTTCAACTGACCCCACTTGCCTTTTACGATGTCCCAATTCATTCTTGTGAACCTCCTTTTCCCTGTTTGACCAGGCGACCCGCAATAAGGTTTCGTTGAGACCTACAAGCTGGACTGGATGAATTCACGGATGTCGCGATGCAGCTTTCGCAGCGATTCCACGTGAACGTACATCATGTGCCCCGCTGGATATTCCGCGGTCGAAACGTTGCCTCGGAGCTCGCGATCTAATCCCATATGGGCCAGGGTGTGCTTCGTCGCAAAATATGGAGTAGCTAGATCGTAGTAGCCGGAAGCAATGAACAGCTTCATGTGCGGGTTCTTCGCGAAAGCCTTACGGAGTTGTTCACTCACGTCTGGCGTTCCTTCCTGAGCTTTGCCCCAGTCCCAATTTTCATTGATGCCCCGGCCAAAGATGAAGTAGGGATTGTCGATCTTCCAACCAAGCACCCGTCCGATATAGTCGTTAAGCATCGCCGTGTATGGAGGCATAATCGCGCTCATACTTGGATCGAATTCAGGCGTTGCTAAGACGGTGTGAGGATCAATCCCCTTAAAGCGGCTGTCAAGCCGGCCGACCGTGCGACCCTGCTCTCGCAGCAGTTCCTTACAAAATTGGTGGATGTTGATCCGAAGATTGGTGAGCTCGATGAAACGCTCGCTCAGGCCTGTGTATTGGGCGAGCTTCGAGACTACCGAGGCGCGGGTTTCTTCATCGAGCAGGTCACCTTGTGCAAGGGCTGCGCTATATTCACCGGTCGCAAATCGCTCGACTTCCGGCAAGAAGTCTTCCAACTTCGTACCAGCACCCGCCTTGCCATGAAAGTGAGCCGTCGCCGCGTAGGTGGGAAGGAACAACACGTTCGGCAAGTCGTTACCCTTAAACCATCTCGCGGTCAAGAAATTAAGGATCGACGAGACGAGGACGATGCCGTTGAAGGCCACGCCTAAGTCGATCAGGTGAGAAGCCAAACCCGCGGCCCGCGTGGTGCCATAACTTTCCCCGACCAGATACAGAGGCGACGCCCAACGGTCGCTGCGAGTGAGATAGAGGCGGATGAACTCGCCGATGCTCTCCACGTCGCCTTCCAAGCCGAAGAATTCCTTTGCCGTCTCCTTATCCTTTGCTCGGCTGTACCCCGTACCCACCGGATCTATAAAGACGAGATCCGTCTCGGCAAGCCAAGATTCCTCGTTGTCGAGCAACTGATAGGGGGCTGGGGGCAATCCGCCATCATCGAGCAACTTGACACGCTTTGGACCTACCGCACCAAGGTGCAGCCAAACCGATGATGAGCCGGGTCCACCATTAAAGGAGAACATCAGCGGGCGGGGCTGGTCACTCTTGACGGTGTAGGCGATATAGAAAATTCTCGCCTTTGGCTTGCCGTTTTCGTCGTTCAACGGTAAGTATCCGGCGGTGGCGGTGTAGCTCAGCAGTTGGCCGTCTACCTCGATCGAATGATCGGACGTGACCGGCAACCGCTCTAAGTCCAGCGGAAATTCGTCCTTCTTCTGTGTTGGCTCTGTCAAGTCGCTCATGGGTCAAGCTTACTCGTGGAGAGAATCGAGAAGTTCCACGAGGACAGACACGAAAAAGCGGACAGTGGAGATCTTCTTCACTGTCCGCAGCCGAGGGTTCAATTGGGAGCTTACTTTCCTGGGGGTACCAACACAACCGCACGCCCACCGGTTGAGAAGTAGATCCAAGCTTGCTGCACCTTCGGCAGTTCGCGTCCGGCGAGGTTTACCGCGTCTATCTTTCCAGCCTTTGCATTCTCAGATTGAGCAAGATCGCGCAGTTGGTTCGCCATTGGATTGGAGCCAGTGGCGTTGGCGGTTGCGGCGGCTGAATAGGCGTAGTGGGCGGCTGCGTATTGAGGTGCAGCCTTGACAGCCGCTTCGCCATACTTGAGCGCATCGGCGTTGTTGCCTTGATACAGGTTCGCCAAGGTAATTCCCACTAGAGCTGGGGACGAAGAATCGTTCGCGAGCAGAGCGGCCTCGTACAGGGACTTGGCGTACGCGACGCTGGCTTCCGCACTCTTCTTGTCCATCGTGCCTCGCACGGCCCCTCCGAGCACCTGATTGGCAGCCTCGATGTACATGTCGTAGTTGGTTGGTTCAGCGAGAAGCGAGCGCTGCAGATACTTGCGGGCGGTCGGATAATCCTGCAAACGATTGTAGAGAGCGGAGGCGAAGTAGTTCACTTCGGTGCGCTGACTCTCGTTCTGGGTGAGCGACTTGGCAAGCTGCTGCAGAACGTCGGTTCGGCCTCGCTTAAGGGCAATGTAGGCTTGGGCCGACTTCACGCCAAGGTCATCGGGATCGTTTAGGATGCCCTCGCGCAAGGCATCATCCGCCTTTTGAGAGTTGCCAAGTTCCGTCTGAAGCACCGCGTCCAACGCATTGCCATAGGCATCAAACGAGCCGTAGCGTCGCACGTTATCGAGTGCCTCCCGCGCGTCTACGAAGCGATTTGCTCGAAGGTACGCATAAATCAGGCGGTCGGCAACTGCGTTGTTCTTCGGATCTACGCGGAAGGGCTGCGCAAGCTGACCAATTGCGGTCGAGTAGCGACCCGCTTTAAGCGCCAAGTCGACGTAGGCGATTCGATTCGAGTCGTTGACCTCGCCGAACGAATCCATCTGCATGTCGAGAACCTTGCGGCGAGCCTCAACCGCAGCCTTCAAGCCATCTTGAATGACCGTGTTCGTGTCCTTGACATCGCCTCCACGATTGATCGTCGAAAACACTCGAGTCAGGTTGATCGCAGCGATCATGTCCAAGGCTTCGGTGTTCTTGGGATCGAGGCTTGCCGCGTCCTCAGCATTGATCTGAGCCTTGTCGAGCACGCCTTTGCCGAAGTAGCCACGGGCAAGATACAGCTTGCCCATCGAGCTCTTCGCATCAGCCTTCAGAGCCAGTCGAGCCGAAGCGATCGCATCATCCCAATTGCTGTTGGTTAAGGCCTCTTTTGCGTTGTTCAGGTGAAAATCGACGCCTTTGCCAACGCCGTTGTCGATTTTAACGGTGATCGCCTTCGAGATGTTTTCGCCTTCGGTGGTGTAAGCCTTGAAGGTGATCTTCAAATCGCCATCATCTTCGCCAAGAGTGTCGAGCGTGAACTCATAAGGAACGCTTGTGTCGATTCGAGGGCTCTCGCTTCCAACGTACAGCTCCACCTGGGTCACCGGGTTCTTCGATTGAACCGACACGACGAATTTCTTTTCACCCGAAATCACGTCGCCATCCTTAAGGTTGACGTTCATGGCCAGCTTTTGACCGGCTAAAAGGGCTAATGCGACAAAGGAACCAATCATTTTTATCAATCCGAATGCAAGGCTATCTTGCAGAAGTATGACGGATAAATACGCCAGACCATTCGACTAGATTGCCAACGAGCCTCGCTCCAAGGTTCTAATACGCACCGCATCGAGGATTGGCTCGATAAAAATCTTGCCGTCGCCCGGCTTGTCGGTGCGCGCATGATTGATGATCGCAGCCACAACTTCTTCCTTCAAATGATCTTCGCAAACCACTTCAATCCGAGATCGCATGCGCAAAACATCCACCTCGGTGAGGAACCGAACTTCCTTCTCGTCCGAGTTGCCACGCCCCTTGACGTCGCTCACATTCAAACCGCTGACACCGGTAACCGCGATCGCCGACTTCACTTCCTCCAACTGGTGAGGTCGAATAAACGCAATGATTCGAATCATTCTTCGACGCCTTTCATCAGCGCGGAAGGGAGTCGATATTTCTTCATCCAGTCCTTAGCCAAATCATTCATGCCGCCGCTTCCCACCGTACATTCCAGCACCTTCCAATGCCCTTTGCTCTTGTGGAGAAGCGCCATCGCTTGTCCGTCGCCCTGATGCTTTGGATTCACAAAGGGAATCTGGGAATAGAGAAAGGCATAGTCGCCGCAGCGGCGAACGATGTCGCCCGTCACGCGAACGGGATAGGCGACATTCGGCTTGATCGCCACGCCAACCAATTTAACGATTTCGCGAAAGTCGGCGGAGCGACGAGAGACCGTCTTGATCTGCGCCAAGGCGAAGGTACAGAGGGCAAGAACTAAGAGAACGCTGATCTTCCGCATCTTCTGATTATGCGGCTTTGCGCTTCTTCTTGCGATCAGGATTTGCGGGAAGCGTCTCGTGCTGCAGCATATCGATCAGGGCGGCTTCCGCGCAGCGCACGAAATCTTCCACGTTTTCCGCTTCCTCCGGATGAGTCTTCAAGAAGCCACGCAACGTGTTGTGCTCGAAAGCATCCAGTACCACCGGATGCACATAGCTCTTGCGGCAGATCGCGGGAGTGTTTCCAAGTTGCTGAGATACCGCCTTCATCACCGCCGTCACCGCCTTTTTCAAACCCATCTTCGAAGGCGGCACGTCGCGATGGCTCAGCTCCGTCAGCGCGAGCACGGTGCCCCACCAAGTCCGAAAATCTTTCGCCGTGAAGTGCTCGCCGCCCGAAAGCTCCTGAAGGTACGCATTCACATCGGAGGAACTCACGCTGCAGCGCTTGCCGGAATCATCTAAGTATTGAAACAGTTCCTGTCCGGGAAGCTCCTGCAGTTTCTTGATCACCCGAGCGAGCCGCCGGTCGTGAATATCGATTCGGTGCTTGATCTTGCTCTTTCCAAGAAAATTGAACTCGATATGCTCGCCGTGAATCGAGACGTGGCGAGTGCGCATCGTTGTCAGGCCAAAGGATTTATTCTCCTTCGCATACTCCTCATTGCCGACTCGGATCAAAGATTTTTCAAGAAGGTACACGATGACGGCCAGAACTTTCCTTTCCGGAAAGCCTTTCAGCCGCAGATCGTGATCCATGCCCTCCCGAATTTTGGGCAGCGCCTGGCCAAAGTGAAGCATGCGCTTGAACTTGTTCTCGTCCTGAAGTTTGCGGAAATCAGGGTGATAGCGATATTGCTTGCGACCTCGCGCATCGAGGCCGGTCGCCTGCAGATGGCCTCGCTCATCCATGCAGATCCAGACATCGCGATACGCAGGCGGAATCGCGAGCTTGCGAATCCGGTCCAGATCGGCCGCATCGCGCACCGGGCGGCCATCGAAATATCGGTAGCTCCACCCTTTCCCTGCCTTCCGACGGCTAATCCCAGGCATCGAGTCGGTCGTATAATGAAGCCCGGCTGACTCGGCCGCTTCGATGATTGCAGGACTGGCGGACATCGCAGGAACTTTGACTGCGCGCGTCGCTCCGCTTGTTCATCCGAATCAAGCTTAAATTGTGCCCTGAAAGGGGCACGGGCGGGTAAATTAAGGGCTGTCGAATGGCATTGCATTACCTCACCGTTCAAGACGTGCTCTGGATCAACCTCCAGGTAACCAAAAAGGTCGAACATTTCAACTACGCGAGGTTGGAGGAGGCGACGTTTTATCAGTACGCCTATGGCGAGTCGCGCACGCTCGCACCCCAAGCGGCGAGATTCCTTTCCGGATTTCTGCGCATGCAGCCCTTTCAGCGAGGCAATGCCGCAACCGCGTTCATCGCCACCGTCACGTTCCTCAAAATTAATGGGCGTGAGATCGATTTCGGCGGGGCCGATCCTCTTCAGTGGTTCGAAAGGGTGCAGAATCGACAGACCGAAGGTCCGGCCGCGATCGATGAAATGTCGCGAAATCAAGAGGATGAGCACCATCACGGCGTGCCCGATATCCGAGCCACCGTAAAGTGCATTCTGTTGCAGCAGGCAGAAACCATCAACCGGCTCGCAGATTCGGAGCCGGCCATTCAGATGGTTTAA
>JAEVZK010000026.1 GCA_023392285.1 Armatimonadota bacterium
ACACCAAATTTATCACCAAAACAGAAAAAGGGCCCGCCGAACCCGGCGAGCCCTGAAGACAGCTATTAAGTTAAGATCGTTGGAGCAATTCTTCAGTCATCCTTCCAGTGGAGGGATGGGTAGGGCAAGATTGGACGGACTCACTTCTTTGCGGATCCGGCTTTCGCGTCAAAATTTTGTCCATTCGTAGCGACTCCTCCTTCCGGATTTCCCACGTTGTTCTCTCGTCTTGCATGTTCATTATTATCCTCGGTTTTTTTGACTGTTGACAACAGGGTGAAGATCGGATTTTCACTCGGTCGTCTTGAAAAAAGGGGCCACATATCTAAAAGCGCCACCTCATTTTGTGACGGTTCCCTCACCCTATGAAATAGTTCTTTCGCCTCTTCCCGGTCTATGACGAACGAGTGAGACGGATACCTCACTAACAAATTTTGGAGAGTTTCGGGCTTGAGGTTGGCTGACCGTTTAGCCAACCGTTTCCCATAATGCTCTGCCACTTCTAAGGCTCGTCGATCTTCTCCTAGTTTAAATGGATCAACCTGAGCATACACTTGCTCGAAGAGCCCTGTGGTTAGCCGTACCGCCACATCCATGGAAGTACGCAGCGAGACCTGGTTTGGCAGATCCTGCTTCAACTGGATGAGCGTCTGCTCAAAAGTTTCGAACGCCGATTGACGAATTGCATCCAGTGCCGTTTGACCCGTGAGCCCAGAACTCATCACCCAGAGCTCGTCAGCCTTGGCAATTTGCATATCCAGGGGTCCCAAAACCGCATAATCGGACAAAACCAATTCTGTTGCACCAAGAGCGATTAAAGTTCCCGCGCTGGCGCAATCTCCATTGATACACACCGTTAAGGATTTATAACTGCGATGAAAGCTGCGCGCGATCCTGTATGCTGCGTCCGGATCTCCACCGTATGTGGAGATTATGAGGAATGCGTTACCTCTTCGGTTCGGTTGCATGCAGGCCTCGATGCAAGAAGCGTCGAGAGGTCTCCGAATTGGTCCACTGAACAAATAGATATCAGCATCCAGATCTTCCGCAACCACTGTAGCAAGCCGCTCCGCTTTCTCAGCTAAAGTCTCTTCTTCCTCAACCGGAGGAAGATCTGTGCGATCATTCTTTGAAAGCGCCAATATGTCCGCCTCACTCATAGCTTGAATATACAGGAGAACATCAGAACATCATCAGTCGCAATCACGGTGATGTCGCGATTGTCACCATGATTGTCACCAAAGATAGAATCGGGTTCCCATCTCCTGCGGTAAAGACGCCCAATTAGGTTCAAAGTCGTGGTGGAGGCAAGGGGACTCGAACCCCTGACCCTCTGCTTGCAAAGCAGATGCTCTCCCAACTGAGCTATGCCCCCACGTGCGAGAAAGGAATTATACCACCGCGCAGAACCGAGGCGGGCAAGTACAATCTCGCCATGTCTCCGAGGTTGGCCTTCGCGATCGAAACGGCTGTCAAAGCTGGGCGATCGACCCTGGCTTACTTTCAAGCCGGAGCGGCCATTCAGCTCAAAGAAGATGCGAGCCCCGTCACCATCGCGGACCAAACTGCGGAGCGTTTAATTAGGGAAGAACTTGCCCGTGCCTATTCCTCCGAGGCGATCCTTGGGGAAGAGGAAGGACAGTATGGCTCCGGCGAAACGCGATGGGTGATCGATCCCATCGATGGGACCAAGAGCTTTATCAGCGGGGTGCCGCTCTATGCGACGCTCCTCTCTTTTGAGGAGTCGGGAAGGCCGATTTTAGGGGTGTGCTACTTGCCCGCTCTCGATGAACTTCTCTACGCGGAGACCAATTCTGGCACCTTTTGGAACGGCCGGTTGGCCCGGGTCAGCCAAAAATCGGAGATGAAGTCGGCAGTGATCTGTACCGGAAGTCACCGCCTCATGGACCAACGTGGTCACACCGAAAATTTCCTAACTATCGCACGGAAAACGATGGCGACACGCACGTGGAGTGACGCTTACGGCCATGCTTTGGTGGCTACCGGACGGGTTGAGGCGATGGTCGATCCGAGCGTGAGCCGCTGGGACATTTCCGCGATGAAGATCATCGTGGAGGAGGCTGGCGGAGTCATGACGGATTTCAGCGGTGGAGACCCGCTGCGCGAGCAGGCGCACGGCAGCCTGGAAGCGATCAGTTCGAACGGCAAGATCCACTCGGAACTGGTGGAGGCGCTACGGGGTTGAGGCTACTTGGAATCGACTTCGGTTTTAAACGCATTGGTTTGGCGATCGCTGAAACGGAGTTTGGAATCATCTCTGCTCGTCCTCCCCTCGAAGCCTCTGGAATCTTGCGGAAGGATGCTGAAAAAATCGCCGCCATGGCAGGAAGTGAGCAGGTGGATTGCGTCATTCTCGGACTTCCGCTCCTTCAAGGGGAGGAAGGCAAAATGGCCAAGATATGCCGGCGATTGGGAGATGAGATCAGCATCCTCGGTTACGAGGTCGGATATGTCGACGAGGCCATGAGCAGTGTCGAAGCGGATCAAGTATGGCGAGGCGAAGGCATGAAGGCGAGCGAAAGAAGAAAAGTGAAAGATAGCGAAGCAGCTCGTCTCATCTTGGAGCGGTACATCCATGAGCAGAAAATCGATTAAGCGAAACCTCTCCTTCTTTCTGGTCGGGATCATTCTCGCAGCGGCCTACGCTGGCTATACGTTTCAGCAGAAACTCAAGCCAACGCCGCCGGGTTCGCCCCAACTCATCCGAATTGCGAAACGAACCCCTACTTCCACGGTGATGTCGCTACTCGAGGACAAAGGCATTATCCGCAGCGCGGCAGCGACTGGATTTTATGCTCGATGGAAGAAATGGCCAGCCCTAATTCAAGACGGCGCTTATCGTGTAGCTCCCGGAATGACCGGCGATCAGTTGATCCGTGCCCTTCAAGAGAGGATCGAAATCAAGGTGACGGTGCCGGAATATTTTTGGGTCGCCCGAACGGCGAAGCTCATGGCATCGAAGAATGTAGCGGACGCTCAGGAGTATATCGATCAAGCTGGCAAGCCGGCGGAATTTAAAGGCGACGTTGATTTCCCACTTCCCTCAAAAAGCCTGGAAGGATATCTCTTTCCGGATACTTATCTGATCGAACCGGAAGCGGGTGCCCATGCGGTGATTCGCCAACAACTCAAAACTTTCGAGAAGCGGGTTTGGGACGGCCTCAACCATCCCAAAAACCTTGGGCGAGCCATCATCATTGCGTCTATCGTGGAGCGAGAAGCGAAGCTGGATTCGGAGAGGCCGATGGTGGCGGGGGTGATCGAGAATCGACTGGCGAAAGGTATGCCTCTTGAGATGGACGCTACGGTTCTGTATGCTCAGCAGAACTGGCACGAGCCGACGGGATCCGACATCCGAAACACTATCTCGCCCTACAACACGTACAAGAACAAGGGACTTCCCCCGGGACCGATCTGCTCGCCTGGTTTGAAGAGCATCAAAGCAGCTTTGAACCCGAGCCGCCATAATTATCTTTATTACGTAGCGTTGCCAAACGGGAAAAGCTTGTTCTCTTCCACCTTGGAGCAGCATAATGCGAACATTAACAAGAGGCGGGCAGCTCTTCGAGCACTAAAATGAGGTGGCAGACAGGCAGATTCGATCGAAGGCAAGTCTCTTCGGTGTTTCACAACTTCGTACCAGCTCATGCGGCAAATTCCCTCCACGAGGTCAGCCTAGCCGAGCTTAAGAGCGCCGGAAAATCCCTCATCTTGCTGGATGTCGACCACACCTTGGTGAAGTGGAAGCAGGAGGATTTTGCGGAACCGATTCTGAACTGGCTTGCGGAGGCCAGACAGATGGGGTTCGACCTCTGTATTATCAGCAACACACGTCGAGTAGAGCGCCTCAAGCGGCTCTCGCAAAAGCTGGGGATCGAGACCGTCCGAGGCCGATTCAAGCCTAGTCGCGCGATGTTCCGACTGGCGCTGATCAAGTTTAAGAAAAAGCCAGAGGAAGCGGTGATGGTCGGAGACCAATTGATGACCGATATCTTGGGGGCAAATCGTGCCGGGATCGAGGCCATCTGGGTCAGGAAGATGGAAGGCAAAGAGTTTGGCCCGACCAAGATTAACCGTTTCATGGAGCGACTGCTGCAAAGCGCGATTTACAAAGGATTGGTCACTCCGGTCGACGAACCCGCAGCGGCCCCGAGCATCGAGCAGGCGAAACCGCTTGCAGATCGAGCTCTCGTCCACCAACTGGTCAAATTTGGAATTGTCGGTGGCAGCGGATTCATCATCGACTTTGGCCTTCGCTGGTACCTCACGTTTCACGCGCCTTGGGGGAATCGGCTCATGAGTGACGTCTTCGGCAGTTGGCTTCAAAGGACGTGGCCTTTTTTCGCGAAAACGTTCAGCACTCCGGCGAACGCCGCGTTGCCCTTCTTCATCGTCATCTCATCGGGCCTGGCAATCTGTAATAACTTCGTGTGGAATCGGCTCTGGACATTCGAGATCAAGAGCAAGGAGGAGCGAGCCGCCCAATTCCGGCGCTTTGTTCTCATTTCGGTGATTGGCCTGATCCTCAACAACCTGATCTCCACATCGCTTAACCAAATCATCGCCGGGCATGCGCAAAAGAGCTTAGCGCTGGCGACGGTCATCGCCACGATCGTGGTGGCGGTTTGGAATTTCCTCGGCTACCGCTTCTACGCTTTCAAGCCCAGGACGCAATGACTGAGTGGTGGGAGTGGCGGGAGGCACCACCAGCCGATTTTGCTGTCTTGGGTGATCCGATCTCTCATTCACTCTCGCCCGCGATGCACCGGGCAGCTCTTCGATTGATGTCCCGCCCTGAACGTTATGTGGCGGTCCGGGTGCCGGAAGGTGAGTTCGAGGAAGCTGTTATCCATTTGCAGGGACTCGGATTTGTGGGCTTGAACGTGACGGTTCCCTTAAAGGCGGCAGCGGTGAAGTTCTTCGCTGGGGACGAGTTCAGCGTGCGATGCGGTGCCGCCAACACGATCGACCTCCGCACGAGACGCTGCATCAACACAGACGGGCAGGGCTTTATGGACACGCTTTCCGACCTCCCCCTTGAGCGTCCCAGCGTGCTCCTGCTTGGCGCGGGCGGAGCGGCCCGAGCGGTTGCATTGAGCTGTGCCCTGGCGGGGTACCCTCTTAAGGTCTTCAATCGAACCCGATCACGAGCTCTTTCAATGATCGAGGAACTTCAGATCAGCGCCTCGGTTGTTGACAGCCCCACTGCCACCGGTATCGATCTTATCGTGAACGCGACCTCTGCAACCTTGAATTCTGAAGTGCTTCCAATCGATTGGAGGGCGGGTTCTGGCGTCGCTTACGACCTTATGTATGGATCGTCCTCTTTCCTGGCGCAAGCTGCCTCGCACGGCTGGCGCACCGTAGACGGTAGGGAGATGCTGGTTGCACAGGGAGCTCGATCGCTGGAATTCTGGCTCGGATTACCGGTTCCTCGACAGGTGATGCGGGAGGCTCTCCTTTGACCAAAGTGCTCGCCGCCACGCTGAAAAACATTGCCGCAGCTGCGGAGGCGATCAAAGCCGGCAAGCTCATCATCATGCCGACGGAGACGGTTTACGGACTGGCGGCCGATGCCACCAACAGTCAGGCTGTAAGCAAGATATTTACCGCGAAGGACCGACCCGCCGACAATCCTCTCATCGTCCATATCGCGAACATGGACCAGCTATCTCTGATCACCCGGGATGTTTCCGAAGCCGCCATCCTGTTAGCGGAACGGTTTTGGCCTGGTCCGCTCACCCTTGTGCTCCCGAAGAATGATAGTGTTCCATCGGTCGTCACGGGAGGTCTCGACACGGTTGCTGTGCGCATGCCCGCTCATCCAGTCGCCCTCAGCCTTATCCGGCGTGCAGGAGTCCCTATCGCGGCTCCGAGCGCCAACCGTTTTATGAAGCTTTCGCCCACGCGTGCCGAACACGTCGATTCAGTGCTCGCGCGAAGGGTTGAGATGGTGCTAGACGGTGGCCCATCCAAGATTGGCGTTGAATCTACGGTGATTGATTGTACGGGTGACACGCCCCAGATTCTGCGGCCAGGCGGTGTCTCCCGAGGTGAGATCGAGGCTTGCCTCGGCGCTCCCCTAGGAACAAATCCTCCCGACGCACTACGGAAATCTCCAGGCATGTATGCGCGGCACTACGCTCCGAAAGCGACCGTGAAAATCGTTGAGAAGCTCGCTGATCGACAGCCGGGACTTACCTTTTCTGCGCCCGAAAACGACCGGCAGATCCGGATGCCTAAATCTGCCTCCGCTTACTCGGCAGTTCTCTACGACAATCTTCACCGCCTCGACCGGATGAAGGTCAGCACGATCTACGTGCAAGAGCCTCCCGAGGGGCCCGAGTGGGAGGCAATTCGAGACCGGCTGGCCAAAGCGAGTGCCATCCAGAAAACCGAGGAAAGTTGAGCCATGTCGGCATTTCCGAGACTGGAGAGCGAGCAGCTTATCTTGAGGGAACTGGATCGTCATGATGCGCAGGCCGTCCTGCGGATTTTCGGCAATGAGAAGGTGGTCCGCTATTACAATGTGCCGCTAATGCATACCCTTGATGAAGCCGTCTCGCTGATTGAGAGTCGTCGTCGCAAGTTGGATTCGGGCATGGGTATTCGCTGGGCCATTGAGTTGAAGGGATGTCCGGGGGAATATGTTGGGTCATGCGGCTTCGAGCTCTGGCATCGACCTTGGCGCTATGCTGAAATTGGCTACGAGCTTGCCCCTGAGCACTGGGGAAGAGGCATCATGCCGCAGGCGCTTCGTGTGATGATCCGGTACGGGATCGAATCGATGCATCTTCATCGTGTGGAGGCGCAGGTTTCACCTGAGAACATCGCCTCGCAGCGCGTTTTAGCCAAGGTTGGGTTCAAGCGAGAAGGATTTCTGCGCGAGCGCGGCTTCTGGAACTTGGCACACCATGACCTTCTCCTCTTCGCCCTGCTTGCGAGCGAGCTGATCTAGTGCATTGTTTCAACTCGTCCCTTCGTCTTAACTTCACATGATCGTCGAGCTGATCGTCGAGAATCTTGCCATTATCGATCGGGTTCAGCTTCAGCTTGGACCTGGATTCACCGTGCTCACCGGTGAAACCGGCGCTGGAAAATCTCTATTGATCGACGCGATCGAACTTGTCTTGGGAGAACGCGCCGACTCGGATCTCGTCCGCTCCGGAATGTCTAAAGCCTCGGTGTCGGTTGCATTCGATTTATCGGCTCGGCCGGACATCTTATCCGCCCTCGAAAGCTTGGGGATCGGGGTGGAAGATGGGCTTCTCACGATCCATCGCGATGTGTTCGCGGAGGGCCGATCTCAGTGCCGGATCGCGGGGCGACTGGCACCCCTTTCGCAACTCAAACAGCTTGGCTCGCTTCTCGTGGATCTGCACGGACAGCACGATCATCAATCCCTACTCGACCCGGCAAAGCACCTTCACTTTTTCGATGATTGGATCGGCGAACCTGCTGCAACACTCCGCGGCAAAGTCGCCGACGCTTTTGCCAACGTGATGGAGATTCGAACGAAGCTGGATGCCAGTCGGAAGAGCGTACGAGACCGGGAGCATCGCCTCGACCTATTGCGCTTCCAGATTGAGGAGATCGAGAGCGCCTCGCCGGTCGCTGGAGAATTTGATACCCTCGAATCGAAGCTGAATCGCCTTCGAAACATCGAGCGCCTCACCCAATCGGCGGCCTCTGCGCTCGAAAGTATGACGCGGGATTTCGGAGCAGGGGACCTGTTGCGAGAAGCGCTGAAGGCGCTCGACCAAGTTCACAAGCTCGACTCCGACGCTGCCGACATGATTGCAGGCTTTCTGGATGCTCAGATCAAGCTGGACGAGGCGACCTCGCAACTCAACGCGTATGTCGATGGCTTGGAAGCAGATCCGGCCGAGCTCGAATTCACTGCCGAGCGGCTGGACATCCTGAAGCGGCTTCGGCGGAAATACGGCGCAGACGAAGCCGAAATCCTTGCCTTTCTGCACGGCGCGCAGTCCGAATTGGACGGGCTTCTCAGCGCGGAGGAGGATGAGGGTGAACTCGAGTTGCGATTGGTGGCGGCTGAGCAATCGCTTCAGGAGAAGGCAGAACACCTCAGTGAACTGCGCCGGTCCAAGGCAGAGGAATTTGGCAGTCTAGTCGTCGTTCAACTGCGTGAATTGTCGATGCCCCGCGCGATTTTTCAGGCGAGCGTTTCCGCGAAAGCAGTGGACGCGAGTGGTGCGGACGCGGTCGAATTCTTCTTTACCGCCAATGCGGGAGAGCCCCCTCGGCCCCTAGCCAAGATCGCGAGTGGCGGCGAAATCTCAAGGGTCATGCTTGCGATCAAGACGACAATGGCGGGTCGAGCCGGAGTTCCGACTTTGATTTTCGACGAAGTCGATTCGGGCCTTGGAGGCGCGGCCGCGGTGACGGTGGGAAGCAAGCTGGAAGAACTGTCGTTGAATTATCAGGTTCTCGTGATCAGCCACCTGCCAGCGATAGCGGCCAAGGCAGCATCTCACTTCCGCATTGAAAAGACTGAGCGAAATGGTCGCGTAGTGACCGCCGTTCGTCACATCGAATCTGAGGAACGAGTGGACGAGATTGCGCGAATGCTGGTGGGTGAAGCGGTCACTGATTCGGCAAGGTCGAGCGCAGCCGAACTTTTAGGGCAGCAGTAGGCCGGGAATTACTTGCCGCCTGCGTAACGTACTTGTGTCGGTAAGTGCTTGCAGAACTCACCATCGAGGAGGCGACCCTTCCTGAGCTGCCATCCCTCGCCCGATTTATATCGGAGGTCTTTCTCGCCTCGCCGCTGTTCCAAGGGGTCGATGAAGCCCGCTATGCGGCGGATGTTATTCTGACCGCTTTGCAGCAGGCCACCGTTTTCGTGGTGCGCAGTTCAGGCGAGATTATGGGTGCCGCTGCTCTGAGTTCACCTCAACGTCATTCGCCATGCGAACACATTCGAAGGCACCCGTCGCTTGGCTTCTTGACAGTCCGACCGGAAGCTCGAGGGCAGGGAGTTGGTGGCCTCTTGTGTGAGGCAGTCGAAGCCTATGCCAAGGGCCGCGGTTACCCGTTGCTTCTGGTGTCCGCGACGACTCGCGGCGGATGTCTTCCCCGCTACTATGAGCAGATGGGTTACATTTACCTGGAACAGTTCCACTGGCCCTCGGCTCCATCCCCTAGCTGGATTATGGCAAAGGCCCTGACTCTGTCTTAGCTTTCCTGAAGGGGTTCAGAAGCTTCAGTCGCCATGGACTCCCGTCTCGTGGCGACTGCTGCCTCTGTCCAGATCCTCTGGATGAGGATTATTTCTTGCGTCGTCTGAGGAGCGCTATACCGCCCAACGCGAGTGCAGCAAGCGACGCTGGCTCGGGCACGGTATTAATGATGGCCTCAGAGTAATTACCGTGATCGAAATTTAGGTCCCAGGTGCCAATCTGAAAGTCTCCCTTAAAAAAGCGAGTGACGCCCCCGTTGTAGCTATCATAGAGCCGGATTGCAGTCGGCCCCGATGCTGAATTCACTGTGAACGAGAATGTCGTCACTTTGAGACGGTTGATTCCGTCGTGCATCACTCCTACCGGAGCAATTGGCTGATCGGGCGGTAGCTGCCCAAGCAGTTCCCTTTGCGCATCGCCATCCTGCACGCTTGTGTTGATAGCGACTCCAGGCGACCAATAGGAAGTGTCCCATGGTGCCGGCTCCGACATTGTAGACGGTGTCGCATTAGTTAGGATGCTGGAATCCCATCCAATTGTAAGATTGGCGTCGCTTAAGGTGAGTGGTTCGGTGCCGTTGCTATTGGTATAGACAGTGAGCGTGACGGTATCACCGATTGCGGCGGTCTGATTTGCAACTTCCCACCAAAGATTGATGACCTGCGCATGACCAACCGAGCCCAACAATAAAGTACAAGACGCTAGCAGCGTCAATTTAAAATTCATGATGTTTACAAGAACTCCTTTCTAAATTATAACTCAAGTTATCGCTTTAGAAGATACTAGGTTTGGGGTATTAGGCCCGGTATTTTTCCGGGCCAACACACCATGCTGAAGCTAACGTCCCTGCGGCGGGCGCCAAGACATGACTTCATTTTTCGTGATGATTCCATCACGGTTGAGATCCATGCTGAGTACGATGACCCGTGAAAGGCCGGTCTCTTTTATGACTTCGTCCACGGTTTGACTGCCGTCGCCAGCTAGCCTTGGACGGAATCCACCCACTGAATCACTGTCCCCAGCCAGCAGCCAGTTGGATACGATCAAGTTGCGGTCAGACAGATCAATGTTCAGCGAGCCATCTAGATTAACTTGCCGTGGAGTCGCAGATTGCCCGATTGTTGTGTTTGGAGATTGTCCGACTCCGACACCGTTATTCGCAGCCCAAACTGCTAAGTCGGAGACGTTCACGATATTGTTGTTCGTTACATCTCCCATCCTCAGGTTGGCAGAGCTCGTGAAGTTACCCGCAGCTCCAGAAATTCCCGATTGGGTAGCCAGCGAGAAGAATGGATCCTTTATGAATGCACGAGTCAAATCGGCATCACCATCGACCGAGTTGGCGGCCCCACCATCTGCCGCGTCAAGATCCTGATAGGTGATTAAGACTGTGCCCTGACGGCTCGAAGTACTGCCGACATTTACGGGAGTGTTGAAGTTAACGAGCTTATCGACAACGATCGGAGCATGGCTGCCACCGGTCGCCCCAACCTTGATAGACACCCAGCGAGTAACGTCCGATGTTACACCCACCTCCGTTACCGTTACTGCGATGTTCACAGTGCTCACGTTGAAAGTGGAGGACTGCGAGGTGGCGTTACCCGCTCGGTCAACCACTGACATGACCACCGTTGCGGTGCCGTTCGGAGTTGTGCCAGTGATAGGCAACGTGGCTCGGAATGTGTTGCCCGCTACAGAAACGGTGGTAAGGGTAGTGGTAGATCCGTCGGCCCATGTGATCACACCGGTGGGTCGCTTGTCCAATCCAGACCTAGCAGCCCCAAGATCCGTGGCATCCACCGTGATCTCGAGATTACCTTGCACCACGTTTGGAGAGACCCAAGAAGATCCTCCCAATGTCGGCGTTGTTAACGTCGGCGCTGTATTGTCAATGACAACAGCGTTTGAGTTTGAGGTCAGTGCGGGAATGTCGTTAAACAGCGGTGATCCACCGGAGAACTGAGTCACGTTCGTGCCTGCGGGAGGTTGGAACGTTGTGTTCACGACTCCCTCTGCACCCGGCGTGAAATAGAGGAAAGCGACCGCAAGATTCGCCGCATTCTCCGATTCGGCCGCAGCGGCGAAGTCCAGTGTGGAATTTATGTTCGTTGGAATGAACGTGTTGTATGGTCCAGAGTGCTGTCCCATGCCAAATGTCTGGCCGGTGCTGTTCGACATAAACGCCTGATAACCGGTGACACTTTGAAGCAGGTTAGCTTGTCCAACCCGGTATTGAATCGCGTTGGCTCCCTCAGCCGAACGGACATACGCATCGTCCGCAAATGAGAACAGGACGTTCTCGGCCGCGTCGGTCGAGAAGTTAGTAACTGTTGCGGCGGCTGCAGCGGCAGTATGCTCGTGCGTTTCAAAGCCCGCAATGAATCCTGCCCCGGTGTAGTCAAGGGGGAAAGGTGTATTCGTGTCCATGTTCATCCCATTGGTGGATCCGAGCGTGTACACGCTAAAGGCAGCAGGACCGTCCAGAGGCATCACCGTGCCGCTAAACATTCCTCCAAAAATCGTTCCATTCACTCGAACCTTTGTGGTTCCAGCTGGAAGGATCGCAGGTGTGCCGTTTGTTTCGAGAGCGGCAATCGAACCGGTAGTGAGTTGCTCGGCACCGATGCGCGCAACGTAGTTGCCGCTCAAGTCCGTAACGAACTGAATGCCAAACGATGTGGTAGCGCTTATCATTCCCACAGTAAATGTGTCGCCGGTAGCGAATGGAGGAACGTTACCAACGCCTTGACCAAACTGGAACGGCTTCCAATTGCCGCCGAGTTCGACGTCAGCCTCGAAGCGAGTTCCGTTCACGTCGTTTGCGTTCGGAAGCTGAATTTGATTCGGCACTTTATTGACATCGTTAAAGGGAGTGAATGTGCCATTCACTGCGTTGTCGTTGACGATCACATTCGTGCCGTTCCGCTCAAAGGTCTGACCTACACCTAAACCGAGAGGAATGGTGGAAGAGATGGCGATGCCCGATTGGCTGCTGGGACCCGACGGGTTCAAGGCACCGCTGCTGGACGAGCGATAAGAACCGTTAAGATCTACCGGATACCCTTCCTGGTTGATCGGGGAGGCGGTGATGTCATCCCAGTAGATGTCGTAAGAGTCACTCAAACCAGGTGGATAGTTACCCGTACCAAGCGTTGCATCGTTGAAGTTGTAGCCTTGAATGATCATGCTGTTGAACTTCATCGATCCGAATGTCTTGGAGTCAGAGTAGACGAGCTTTCCATCTACGTAGTACTCGAAGACGCCCGGCTTGAGCTTGATTTCAAGGGTGTACCAGCGGTTGGTGGTGACGCCGCCAGGAACAGCAGCGGAAACCGGAATCCAAGCACTAGCCTCGTTGTCCCATACTCGGCAGTTGAGCGAAGAACCGTTCGTGTTGGCAAAACCAATGATGGGATAGGCTTGAACAACGTTCGCATTATCGGCGCAGATGCCCCAAATGTCGGAGCGGCGGAAGTTCGTCGACCAGTCGGTTCCGACGTAAATCTTGCCTTGTATCGATGTATAGGTTCCGTTGCCAAGATCATAATCTCGACCTTGAGTGTTGTAGAAGGTGCTTTGATAGCCTGAGGGTCGGCTGGCAAGTCCATCAGCGGCGCTGATTCCCAGGTGGAGACGATTGTCTCCGCCAAAGTTCATCGAGTCGAAAGCAGCCGGAGCGTAGCGGTCTACATACCATGCGTTTGGTGCCTGAGTGGGGCTGAGAATCGGGTTCGAGTTAAATGGATTCGTAAAGTATGTGCTGGCCACTGCGGAGCTGGCCGAAAGAGCCGCCCACGCAATCGCCATCGAAGCGATAAAAGTTTTCATCTGTTCCTAGTCCTTCAGAAAAAACACCTCGCCGCAAAGACGGCGAAAGTGCCAGCCCGGAAGACCGGGCCGGAGTCGAGTCGCTGCCACTTGGCAGCGAAAATGTTTTTAGAGCTTCGGCCTCCAAGCAAGAACCTCTTGCTTGGTGACGATGCCGTCCTTGTTCGTGTCGATGGACATCACGACCCTGAGAGAGAAGCCAGTCTCCCTGGCCACTTCCGCGACTGTCTGGCTGCCGTCACCGAATCCGCTCTGCCCGCCACCGCGATTAAATCCATTGGTGATGTCTGGATCACCAGTGGCGAGCCAAGACGCCAGGATCAAGTTGCGGTCGATTATATCGACGTGTCCGCTACCATCCAGGTCTACTTGTCGCGGAATCGCAGCCTGATTAAGGGTTGTACTTCCCGAAGGATTGCTTCCGTTGAATGCAGTCCAGACGGCAAGGTCGGAGACGTTTACAACATTGTTGTTAGTAACATCGCCGAGGGCGAGGGTCACGGAAGCAGTCAAGCTACCATTACTGCCAGAAAGCGGTGCCTGTTTGGCGAGCGAGAAGAACGGATCTTTCGCTCTCAGGACCGTGATGGCTGCGTTCGAAGGGATAGTCTGACTAGAAGCTGCCGAAAGGTCTTGGTAGGTAATAACGGTAGACCCGTGACCGGAAGCGTCAAAGGAAACTTCCTTGCGAACCGTTACGGGATTCGTATTTCCACCAGATCCGCCGAACTTGAATTCGACAACGCGTGTTACCATATGGCTTAGCCCAGTCTCGTTCACATCAACGGTGATGTTTACCGTGCTAACGTTGAATCCCTGTGTTACCGTTTGCTCGTTGCCAGCGCGATCTCGCACCGTGAAGGTGACGCTCGCGGGGCCATTTGGAGTGGTTGGAGTAATTGGAACATTAGCCTGGAAGGTGTTATCAATCAGCGAGTATGTAGAGATAGCCGTCTTTGTACCATCATGCCAAGTGATGACTCCATTCGGTCGCTCGTCCAAACCTGAGCCGTTTGCATCAGACGCGTCTAGCGATACCTTGAGGTTGCCCTGAATGGCATTTCCGTTGTAGAAAGCGTCCGAGAAAGTCGGCGTCCCCAAAACGGGGGCGGTGTCGTCAACTAGCACCAAGTTGCTGCCAAAGACATTGGCCGAGATGTCGAAGAAATCTGGGGATGAGCCTGCAAAAAGATTATTCGGCCCAGCAAAGCTCAACCAAGCACTACCCGCTCCCGTTGGGGAATACCTTAGAACAGCATCGGTGAGATTTGCGTTCGTCGACGCAAGCATATTGGCGCTGATATTTACGTATCCACCAATGATGGTGGGCACAGACGGTACCGGATCAGTGTATGGACCCCAATAGGCTCCTCCAGCGAAGGCCTGAGAACCAGCCGTATCGAGGAATGACTGGTATCCGCATACGGACTGAGCGAGATTGGCTTGACCTACGCGATACTCGATTGCACCGGCTCCTTCTAACGATCGGACGTAGGCATCGTCAGCGAACACGAACATTGCATTCGTTGGGCGATTCGTATTGAAGTCCGTGACTTTGACATCGGCGCTGGAGGACTGGTTCTCGTGACATTCGAAGCCTGCGGTAAAGCCAGTGTTCAGAGAAGTAAACGTTACGGGTCCACCATGACCTACATTGCCATCCATATCATGGCCGTCTGTCGTTCCAAGTTGAATAGTCGTAAATGCGTCCGGCCCATCGAGTGGGGTGACACTTGCGGTCAGGAAACCGCCGCTAAAGCTCGCGTTTACCCGCACTCTGGTCGTGCCGGGATCGATTTGTGCAACCGTGTTCGAAAGCTGAACTCCAAACGAGGTGAAATTCTCTGCGCCAATTTGGGCGACAATCTGACCAGAATTGTCCTTGCTAAATCGAACACCATAAGTCATGTCTTGGTTTACAAACCCGACCGAAAATGTATCGCCGGTCGCGGGGCTCCAGTGCCAAGGCAGCCAATTACCGCTGATTTCGAGATCGGCTTCGAAGCTCGTACCACCACCATCGTTAAGGTTATTGAAGACTATTTGCTTCGGATCCTTCGCAGCGCTGAACGGAGTATAGGTGCCTCGAACTGGAACAGGTGACGCGTCAGTTCCATTTTTCTCAAACACTTGGCCGATTCCTGTAAACGGAATTGTGTATGCTGCCGCATATCCAGACTTTCCTGCTCCGGGACCACTGTTAACACCATGGTAGCTGCCGTTGAGGTCGACAGGAAGTCCGTTGGAACTATTTTTCAGAATCTGTGTGTTATCGATGACCAGGTGATCTGGGGTCAAGAACGTAAACCAAGCGTATCGGTTACCACCCGAAGTCGACACATTATCGCCTGAGGCTCGAGATTCTGTCCAAAGCTTTTGTCCAGTAGCATCGATCAAGTTGCAGTCAACAACGATCTTGCCCGCTACGTCTCGGAAAACCCATTGGAAGGTGTACCAACCACTCTTTGTAACGGTGTAGTGATTTAAGCTGCCCAAATCATTGCGGCGATGAAATGGGCTGTTGTTACTGGCAGCAACTAGGATCGTGTGGTTTGCATATCCCGCCGTGTGGAAAATATAGTCTCTTCGGAAGTCGCCATTGCTGTCGCTCTGAGAAGAAGACAAGTCCCAACCGTATGTGTCATCGCCGCACGTCGGGTCGTTTACATCGAGATAGACATCTTGGCTGACCGTGTATCCACCAAGAAACTGGTTGCTATACCCGTTAAAGCGGGTGAATGCTCCTGTGTCGGTTCCCCCACCTCTTGTGATAACACCGAAATAGTTGCCGGTGCGAGCAGGTATGCCCCACGTGCCGCTCGGTTCACTGGTCACTGTACTCGGATAGCTGTGCCATCCTCCACCGGTGTCAGTGCTGTCTGGCGCAGAATAGTTAGAAATCTCAAAACCGAACCAATACGGATCGGAAGCCGATGCGAAGGCCGCAGAAAGAGAAAGTGAGGCGCACAGAAGCAACCTCGGAAGTCGACATTTTTTAAACACTATTGGATACTCCTCAAAGTCGTTCGTGTTACGAACAACCGGCAATGTAGCCCCCCGGCTCTTGCCGATGGTAGTTTAATCGCAATCATTACTGGCTCATCGTACAAAGTCGCCTTTGTCTGCAAAACCTAGCAATTCATAGCTACTTGTTAGTGTAGAGCACACTAGCCCAATATGGCACGGGTACGATGCAATTGTGATCACCTTCACAAAACTTTTTGGCTACTCTGTCGATTCGAAAGAACTAGTCAAACCTTTTGAGAAAGGCTTGAGGGCAGGAGAAGAACGACTTATCCGCCAAATCTGCCTTTCAATCCCCATTCCGTGACAGATGTGATATTTCTGTCAAATCAAAGGTTCATGACCTAATCCGATTCTTCCGAGTGTAATCGAGGCAACTCAATTCCAACGCTTGCCAGCAAGGTTCCTCTTGAGCCTTCGATATAAAAAGGTATCCTCAACCCGTGCGGCTGCTCGACGCGCTTTCCCTTCCCGTGCTCCTGGGTGATGGCGCGAATGGCACTAGCCTTGCCGCCCGCGGGTTCAGCAAACAACCCTATGATCTAGCGAACTTGCTCGCTCCCGATCTCGTCAGGGCCGTCCATCTGGACTATCTCGATGCTGGGTCGCATATGATCGAGACGAACACATTCGAAGCGAATCGAATTCGCCTCGCTGCCCACGATGCCAATGTACGCGACATTAACGTCCGAGGGGCTCAGATCGCGCGAGAAGCCGCAGGCAACGAGCGAATCGTTCTCGGCGCAATTGGACCCACTGGAAAGCCGATGGCGCCCATCGGGCCGGTCACCGAAGCCATGGTTCGCGAAGCCGTGCAAGAGCAGGTACTCGCCCTCGAAGAAGGCGGCGTCGACGGATTCATCTTTGAAACCTATATCGATATGTGCGAGCTCACGACAGCGGTCGAGGCGGCTCGCGAGGTGACTGAGCTGCCGATTATCGTCAGCAAAGCCTATATCGAGGATGGCGAAATGCTTGCTCAGGGCCTGCCGATGCAATGCACCAAAGAGATGAACGATCTTGGGGTGGTCGCGGTCGGAGCGAATTGCATCGTTGGGCCGCAACGGATGATCGATGTGGTGCGGATGATTGCGGAGACCACCTCTCTGCCGATCCTCGCGTACCCAACGCCGGGCATGCCTCAACTCGTGAAGGGGCAGGTGACCTACGACACGCGGCCCGAGTATTTTGCCAAAGCGGCTATGCGCTTGGTTGAGGAGGGAGCCAAGATCATCGGAGGATGTTGCGGAACGACGCCCGAGCACATCCGTGAGCTCGCCCGGCTGGCCGGCTCGCACAAGTTCGTGGCCAAGTCGCGACCTCGGGTGACGCAGAAAAAGGACGAGCTGAAGGAGCTGCCTGCATCAGAGCCGAGCGAACTCTCCTTGAAACTTGGGAAGAAGTTCGTGACCGCCGTGGAAATGGACGTGCCTCGGGGTCTGAACTTGGAACGGCTGCAGGCCAGCTGCAAGTCGCTCAAAATTGCGGGAGCGGACGTTATCAACATTTCCGATGGAGCCCGAGCTCGGCTGAGGGTGAATCCGGCTGCGGTCGCGGATATCATCCAGCGGAACACCGGGATTGAAGTCACCATGCACTTCTCTTGCCGGGATCGCAACTTGCTAGCGATCCAGGCGGACCTGTTGGGCTGCCACGCGATGGGAATCCGAAACATTTTGGCCGTCACCGGAGACCCTGCCAACATCGGGGACTATCCCTCGGCCACGAGCGTTTTCGATATCGATGCCATCGGTTTGATCCGGGTGCTCTCACGGTTCAATGAGGGGATCGATATGGCCGGCTACAGCGTGGGCGTGAAGTGTGCGTTTACGATCGCTTGCGCTTATAATCCGCTGGCATTCGACCCTGCGATCGAGATTGAACGGCTGAAGAAAAAGGTCGATGCGGGCGCTCATGTGATTTACACGCAACCGATCTACGAAGCCGCCCTTATCGATCAGATTTTGGAGCAGACGCAGCCGCTTGGGGTGCCGGTTCTTGTTGGCATTTTGCCCCTCAAGAGTCAACGGCACAGCGATTTCATGCACAACGAAGTTCCCGGCATCGATATCCCCGATTGGCTTCGCGAGCGAATCGGCGGGGCAGCCTCCGATGCGGACGCACTGGAGATTGGTATCGAAGAGGCTCGAAAGCTGGCCGTCGCTATTCGAAGGAGCGCGCAAGGCATCTATCTTATGCCGCCATTCGGAAGCGCATCCATGGCTGAACGCGTGATGGAGGCGTACCGCTAGTGTCGGTTTCCCGGCGTTCCTTCCTGCGAGGAGCGATCGTTGGCGTCGGGAGCGCGGTGGCCGCAGCGGCCTATGCGGATTTCGATGCGCAGGCTTTAACCGTCGAGGCACACACTCTGCCGCTGCAAAACTGGAAGGCGGACGGACTGCGGGTCGGATTTCTCACCGACATTCACGTGAACGATTCTCAGGCAACCGAGCTGGCCTTGCATGCGTCACAGCAACTCGTCGAGCTGCGGCCGGATCTCGTCATCTTTGGAGGTGACGCGGTCGATACCAGCCGCCCGATTGGCTTCGACAACACGCGTACCTGTCTCGCACCGCTGCAGAAGCTGAACGTTCCGATGCTGGCCGTGCTGGGGAATCACGATTACTGGTCTGGCAATCCGCAGGGGGTGCGAGATGCGCTTTCAGATTCTGGCTTTCGGGTGCTTCGAAACGAAGTGGTTCGGTTCGATCAGTATCATGTGGCGGGATACGACGATCGAATCGGGGGCATCGACGATCCCATGTTCCAACCCGATCTTCTCGGAACGTTAGCGGTGATGCACGAGCCAGACGACGTGGATGTCGTGCCGCAGACGGTAAGCCTGCAACTTAGCGGCCACAGCCACGGGGGTCAAAT
>JAEVZK010000054.1 GCA_023392285.1 Armatimonadota bacterium
GCTCGGTAGGTCTCCTCATCATCCGTGGAAAGCCGGTTGACATTGAAATCTGGCGAATTGATCCGTACTCTTCGCTCGGTTCCGGAGAGAACATCTTGTCCACGAAGGCAAAGCACATCGAATTTATCGAAGAAGTATTTGCATGAGCGTTTATCCCACTGGATTATCCGAATATGCTCAGCGGACTCACCTTCTGCGAGACGAGGGGAAGAGGCAGACCACATCACTGGCACGGTTTCCGCAAGAGGACGTGATGAGATCACCACTCCTGATGAATGAGCTCGCATATTACGCGGAATGTCCATCAACTTTTGAGCAAGCTGAAAGATGATGCGAAAACGCTCGCGTGGAATCTGTGAGCCGCGCAACTCCGGCCGCTCCATGAGGGCAGATTCAAGCTGATCAGCAGGAACGCCTCCATGAATTTTTTTGGCGAGATAACCGATGGTTTCGTTGGGTAATCCAAGCGCCTTGCCGACTTCACGAACAATGCCCCTTGTGCAATAGGCGCCCACCGCGGCGACTGTGGCCACGCGATCTCTCCCGTACTTACGAGTGAGATACTCTCGCACGTCATCACGACGATGCGCTTCGAAGTCGATGTCGATATCAGGACGTTTCGTGCCATCGATAGGGAGGAAACGGTCGAAGTGCAGTTGATGCTTGTAGGCGTCGATGCGCGAAAAACCCAGACAGTACGCAACCGCAGAATCCACCACTGAACCTCGGCCACTATGATGGATCTGCTGCTCTTGAGCCCACTTAACCATGTCCCAAGCCACAAGAAAATGGCCGGAAAAGCCAAGCTTTTGTATGCGATCGAGTTCTGAGTTGATCCTTCGCTGAAGTTTTAGATCAATGTTTTTATGGTGCTGATGGGCTCCCATCCAAGTGATCTCGCGCAATGCGCGGTTGTCATCATCGAACAATTTTGGCAACTGTGTCCGGTCGGGAAGAACTTCATCATCGCACTTCTCGGCAATGAGAACAGTATTCGCCAGCAGCTCGGGTTCGTCAGCATACAGTTCTCCCATCTCTTCCAACCGGCGGAGGAATCGTTCAGCATTGAGCGCACGATCCGGGATTGGTGATATCTGAGGTTGATCTGGGTGCCGCTTCGGTTTACGGCCAAGAACCTCCTCGACAGTGCAGAGCGTTTCGACGCAGGTGAGGATGTCCCCAATGGGAAAATCGGCACGTCGAGGATGAGTCACGAGACCACCGGCAAAGCACGTGAGATCAAGCTCCTTCGCAAGATCGATTAGCAATCGATTTGTGGAAATTTGCCACGGAAGGTACGTCCTCTCAATTTCAACGAAGACATTTCCCCTGCCAAAGATCGAAATGAGACGTTCGATCAATTCCTTTCCTTGCGCAAATCGTCGCGAGGTAATAAGCCGGTTAAGTGGGCCGGTATCTCCTCCCGTCAAGCAGAGAAGGTCACGAGAGAATCGCTCCAAGCGATTCCATGAGCAAAGAGGAAATTGCCTGGGTTCTTCAAGATGGCATTGTGTGATCAGCTGAGATAACGATTCGTATCCTCGTTTGCTCTTGGCGATGAGGACCAGCTCGCCACCCTCCGGCATCACGACGGTTGCTCCAACCAAAGGCTTGATTCCCTGCTTTTTGCACGTTTTTACAAATTCAACTGCGCCCGTGAGCGACATGCAATCAGTGATGGCGGCCGCTGGAATTCCAAAGCTGGCACAAACAAGAGGAATTTCCTCGGCAAGCATCGTTCCTCTCCCAAAGGTGTATCCGCTAGCAATATGAAGGGGAACATAGGGAGCGGCCGAGGCTTTAACTGCGGATGCGATCACCTTGGTCTGAGAATGAGGCTCCTGGAGTTTCTTGCCAAAAGGGTAGAGAGATTTGCTCTGCCTAGTCAGTCGAGCATCCCGAAGCAGCTGAAACTCCTCCGTCTTCTCCTGATAATAATCATGAGAAAGTGTTCCGCACGCTCGACTGACTTTCTCATCACGCGTTTTTGATGCCTTAACCGAAATGTCTTCGGAACAGTCGTGATCGTAGTCGCGCTGGCCAGATTGGATGAGATTGGCAATACTGGGGAGCTCGTAAGATTCTTCCCGGCGAATCCCCTTCGAGTCCAAGTACTGCACAAACTCGCGATACGGCTCCATCGACCACCATTCGCCAGCTTCGCGCCAGACCGAAATAATTTCTCTATGTCCATCCGGTCGCATCTTTCCACGCCTTCAATACCAATTTTCTTCTTGGAACTTTCACTTCAGATCCTGTGACCACCGCGGAGTCCCCAAAGACGCTGCGCACCTGATCGCATGCAGAGGCAATCCCCCGGCTTCGTTCAAAAGAATCGATCCGTCCATGCCATCCTTTCTGGACTCGAATCAAGGGTTCCACCTTCTCCAATCGAACGCGAATCATGCTGATGCCTTGACTTACTTGCAAGGAGTTAAAGAGCAGACGCAAACTGGCGATTGCTGAGGGATAGTTGGTGATCGCCTTTGTAAATCTTCGCCGTGCGGTGAGAACCTCACCTTCTAAATCAACTTGAAGAAGGACATCTTTGGATTGCAGATCTTCGCTCCGCAATCTTTCAGCCAATTTGGCTGCAATCAATTGAAGCGCCCGGTCTACGGCAAGGGAGTCATCCACGTCGCCTTGAAAAGTAAATCTCTCACCCATAGAATTGGGTGGAAACGATGCTTTAACCTGCTCAAAATACTTTCCACGGGCACAGCTCAGAATATGAGTCGATTCATCTCCAAATTGGCCACGCAAGACATCGAGTGGAATGCAGGCAACATCTCCAACCGTTTTATAGCCAAGAAATTCGAGCCGCTCCAACGAAGAGGATCTGACGGGAGTGAGCTGCCTAGTTTTCAAGGAAGCTAAGTAGCTGGCGGGATCGGAGCAGGGTTCTCTCAATGAAAGCTGATCGCTGATTCTTTTTGAGCCATTTAGCGGACGGTTCTCACAAGAGAGCTTCGCCAACCACTTGGTTCCTGCCATCCCAATTCGGCTTCGCAACCCCACGGTTTGGCTGATCTGCTGGCATAGATCGAAGCTCATCGCTTCCGCATCAGGTTGATTCGAGAGGTCGATCCAAGCGGAATGCTGTTGATCCGGCTCGATGACATCCGAATACTGGTTTGCCAGAGTAAGCCACCGCTCTTGGAGCAACCGATAAGACTCCTCTTCCCAACTCTGAAAATGAGCATCCTGCAAAATTGCTTTCGCCTCAGAAAGCGGCATTCCTTTCCATACATTCTGCTCCTTCGCAAGAGCGTTTGAATCAAGAACAACCTTGTCTCGATGCACCACCAACGGACGCAACTTGAGAATTGGATCAGATTCTTCAAGAGCCGCGCAATAAAATCCTGCCAACTGAATATACAAGAAATAGTGCATCTTTGTCTACTATTATCAGTATAGGACAAATCTTCCCATTTCTCCAGACTTGTGGAAAAGTTACATGCTGGGTCCGAGGATCATCGCGTTCAGCAGCAGCTTGTACAGCCCTGGCCACATCGCGCGATCCGTTGGATCGATGGTGAAAAGAACCACATGCCCGCGTCCGTAGGGCACATCCTGCAGCCAAGTGGTGTTCGCCAGCGCTTCCTCTGTCTCATCCGGCCATTCCCACCCGCTGAGCAGCTTCTTTACGTCCTTATCCTCGCTAAACTTCACGACGCTGCCACCCTCTTTTCGAGATTTGTAGAATTCGTTCCCCATCACCGGAACCGGGAGTTCATGCCGTGCATAGCCGTAAGACAAGAACGACCTCATATCGATCTGCGCTTGGAAGATCGCGCCTGGCAGATACTGATGATCGCCATCCACTTTCTCCAATTCCACCAACGAACTTGGACCCACTGCCCAGTCGATGTCACCCAGGGCGATGAGCGTCCCGCCACCTTGCACCCATTCCTTCACCTTCGAGTTCAAGCTAAAACCCGACCCGCTCGGAATCACGATCGACGTATATGCATCCAAGCTGCGACTCAGTCCCGACGTGCTCAAAGGCGTGAACGGCAGCTTGAACACCTGCTCCATGAGGTACCAAATGGCGCCGACCTGACCCATCTCCGCGCCGCTCCCAAACAAGATTCCAATCTTAGGTTGGCGGAGATCGACCACGCTTTCACTGCCCGTGCCCTGGCTTCCAATTCTGGGATAAGTGCTCGATAAGCCCGAAATCGTCGCCCCATACTTTTCCTTGGCATTCTTCAGCTTCTCAAATAAGTTGTCCTCGTTGCGAGAGGCATAACAAAGGAATGTTCCTGCCGAAAACGCGCCCGAATCCGTTTCCATCTGCTTCGTGGCGATGGAAAATTTCACCCCCGCCCTCATCAACTCATCAATCATCAAAATGTCGTCTTGATCGACATAATCGATGGCGTATACAGGCGCTTGGCGGAAGTGGCGCCCAGTAACCGGCATTATATGCGAATGACTTATATCGCCGAACTTCACCTTCGCCATCTGCAAGTTCTGAGCAAGCGGAAGTGACCAACCCGTGATGTCGTAAAAGTCCGCTCCGTCCGGACCTGGATAATTTTCCCCTTCCGGTGCCGACGTCTTTTTAGCAAGCTGTGCTTTGATGAACTCCGGTTCGAAGTCGCTCTTGCTCTCGACCATCGCATCCAGTAAATGCCCCTGTGGCTGTCTTCGAGTCACCGCCAAATAGTTCATTTTTGGACCCGAATAACGTTCATCTTTTGGAAATTTCGGCGGCGTATCGGACATCACTTCATTAAAGAAATCTCCATGGATTCCCATCGACAATAACTGCTTGCGCAACCGCTCGAGCGCTCGCGGATCTCCAAAAAAGGCGTAGCTCTCATTCGGAAGTTGCTGTACGGATGCCTTAAAACTCACGAAGCTTTCGAGGAGATCGTGGGATCGTTCAACCGCCGCGCCGATCACCGCCAAGGCGGCTGTGAAATGATGAGCCACCCCGTCTCGTAGTGTGACCGACGAGCCATCCTGCCGCTTGGTGGCAAGCATTCGCCCTCCATCGGTCTCTTGAGTCATTCCAATTGCGCCGCTGAGCGTGGTGAATGAGTCGAGATAGCCGGGATAGTACAGGTCGAAGGTGTCCTTGATGAAGTAGCCAAACCCGTGCTCGTCGAACGCCTTGCCCGTGGCTTTGCCGAAAATTTCGGTCCACTTGTTCACCCGCTCTCGATCGACGTTGACGTTCTGCGACATCGAATTCGGTGGGAAGAAGTAGGACGCCACCTGGCCGTGCTGGTCGATATAAACCTGCGGTTGCCATTTGAGGAATTCCGCGACTTCGGACCGAGTTTCTTGCTGCGACATGGCGATGCGATCGCGATTCATGTCGAAGCGGTAGTGATTGGTTCGACCATAGATCGCCGAGGGCTCTTGATCCTCGTAACTTCCCCTGTCACTCGATCCCACCGAAATCGAGTTGTAGTAAACGGTGAATCGCTCGTGCCCGTCAGGGTTGTAGACCGGATTCACAACAACGACTGCGCGATCGAGCAAATCTTGAATCGGCTTCGCCCGGCTTGCCAACAAGTTGTAAAGCAGCGGCATCGCCGATTCGAAGGAAGCCGTTTCGTCGCCGTGGATGCATTCGTTCACCCATACGATGGGCGGATCATCCATCTTGACCGACTGACCCTCGGCTCGCCGAGCATTGTTGGCGAGAATCTCGGACAGCCGCGACATGTTTGCTGGCGATGAGGTCGCGATGATGCGCAAGGGCCGACCTTCCCAACTCTTCCCATATTGAACGGAAATAGCCCGATTGCCAGCGGCCCGAAGCATGGCATCGATCGCCTTCTCCTGATCGCGGAAGGTTGTCGTGCGGCTGCCGATCTCGTAACCAAGTGTGGATTCGGGGTTTGGAATCGCTCGGTCGTAAGGAGTGAACGAGAAGAAGTCGAACTTAGGTGCGATGAGGAGCGGCAGCAGAAAAGCGAGCACAGCGTATTGTAACCGGGAATGAGATAAGCCATTTGTTGCGATCGGGCTGGAGCGGCGGCCCTGCGGGGTGTGGCGGTGCGAGTGCTTTTTCGTGGGTGGGCCGAATTCTTGCAATCGAGAACCACCCGAACCACCCGAACCACCCGAACCACCCGAACCAGCCGAACTCACCCATATGAACAAGCAGCAATCAGACTCAGGTCCCTCTTTCGAGCCGGGGGTCGGCTCGAACTCGGGAATGACGAACCTCGTTTGTTGGTCCCCCGTCATCCCGACTGAAGCGCCGCCCTGCTCCTGCTTAACAGCCCCGTCATCCCGACTGAAGCGACGCCCTGCGGCGCGGAACGGAGGGACCTGGGTCTGCGACTGCTTTTTCGTGGGTGGGCCGAATTCTTGCAATCGAGAACCACCCGAACCACCCGAACCAACCGAACTCACGCATGTGAACAAGCAGCAATCAGACTCAGGTCCCTCTTTCGAGCCGGGGGACGGCTCGAAAGAGGGATGACGAACCTCGTTTGTTGGTCCCCCGTCATCCCGACTGAAGCGCCGCCCTGCGGCTCGAAACGGAGGGACCTGGCTGTGCGAGCGCTCGCTTACCGGGAGGGGGCGGGTGCTTACATCCGACCGGGACGGATCCGCAAAAACACGCCAAGCGTAACCGGACTGCTGCCGTAGGCGGACTTGAGCGACTCCGGAAAAGCATAAAGGCCGACGTATGCTCCCAATCCCATGTCGTAGCCATCCTTTGAGCCGAGGTGCTTGACCCCGCCAAGCAGGAACTTGTTGATCTTATAGCTGCCTTCCGGCACCCCGACCAACTCGTCCTTGTCGACATTTTCCCAGCGGCCGAAAAACGAGTCCTTGCCGCGAAGAAGCGTTCCTTCAGCAATCAAAGCATCCGACTTATGCCCCTCGTGAAGATTCCGGCCAAAGGCGAGTGCGAGCGACAGGTTGTCCCGTTCGCCGAGCGGCTGGCTCCAAAGAGCTGCCGCCGTCAGCCGATGCTGGTCCACACCCGGCTCTGTGCTCTCCGGCGAGTTCAAGTATCCATAACTGGCGTTTAAGCTAAGCTGCCTGTTCGGATTGAAGCTCACCCGAGCACTTGCCGAATTCAGCGAAAGAGGATCGGGTGAATAGCGATTCTCATCTGGCTCGTGCCCATTGAATAGGGAAGCTTCAACCTGCCAAGTCTTCGAATTCACGCCAGCCGTGACCACTCCCCAGGAGATGTGGGTGCTATCAAACCAGTGATGACTGATTGGGGCTTCCGGAATTTCCATCCCGCTCGGCCGATGCATAAAGGTTGGTCCTCCGAGGGCCGGCTCCCCGACCGGAGCGGCATATAAAAAAGCATTGTGATCCTTGCTGATGGGATGGCTATAGCTTACGGCCACCTCGGCCAGCAGGTCGTGCGGATGCTGGAAGTCTACGAGCGGCTGTCCGTAAGCGGTCTCACCCGTTTGGAACAGGTTAGGGTAACCGTATCGACCGTTGAAGATGGGATCGGCGGACG
>JAEVZK010000088.1 GCA_023392285.1 Armatimonadota bacterium
GGCCGCATCGTGAGTCGTTCCCGCTCGATGACGCTGGCGAGGTGATTCACCAGCGTGGTTTTGCTGGACAAGGTGAACTTGTATTCACGAATCGAGTGTCGCGGCACCGCGTCGCGAAGGTCCCCGAAAAGAACGTCGCCATAGCCGTTGCCATCGACGAGCACCGTTGCGGGAGGGTAGACGCGAAGAATCTCGACAATGTTCGAGATTTGCACCTTCCAATCCGCTTGAGGCAGGCGCGAGCATTGCAGCAGGACGCAGCGATCGGAAGTCCCCTTCACGATCGCAAGCGTCGTGAAATCCTGATACCGTCCCCAATCGATGCCAACGAAATAAGCTCCGCCGACCTCGGGAAGCTCGGTAGCAAGACATCTCTCGATGTGGTCGTACTTGAACACCTGACCCGCGCTCTCGATGAACTCGGCTTCATATTCCACTGCGAAGGTTCGCTCCGAGGCGAGTTCACGCTGCACGTCCAAGAACCGACTCGAGACGAGTGGGTTCTCTCGCGATGGTGCGGACCGGCTCCAAAATCCGTATTCACCTCGGCTTCCCAGCTGGAAATATCGCCAGAAGTGATTGCGGCCATTGGGGGTGCTGATGAGGCTCATATAGCCGTCGGTCGTGGCCAGCATGGGCATCACGACTTCGGAGATCAGTTCATCTGGCACAAAGGCCGCTTCATCGATCACGACGTGAGTCGCCTCGTTCCCGCGGAGCGCACGAGACAGATGACCTGAACGAGCCGAGACAAAGTGGCCGCCAAAACTGAACTGCGGATAAGGCGATAAGCGCAGGCGGCGCACCGATTGCTCGACCGAGTCCCCCACCGTCATGCCGAACTCGAGCACCTTTTCGAGGAAGCCGAGCACCCGGTCGAAGAGGATTCTCGCTTGGTCGAGTGTGGGCGCTACGAGCAGATACCGGATGGGCTGAGTTTGGGATAACGCTTTCAACACCTCCACCGCGCAGGCTTCCGTCTTGCCCCAACGCCTCCCGCAGGCCAGGATCTTCGTCTTCGCTCGACTCAAGAGAAACTCCGCTTGGCCAGCATGGGGCTGCCAAATTGGCTTGAGCCAGTCGAGAAATTGCTTCACATGAATAAGCAACCCTCGTAAGCGTTTCGTCAACTATTCAGGTTCGGAAGGCATAATCGACTTATGAAAATGTGGCTCGCCATCTTGCTGCCGATGATCGTTGCGATCAGCGCCGCTCAATCTTTGGAGGAGAAAATCGACGCAAAGATTCGGGAGCTGATCACCAGTCGGCGGGTGCCAGGCGCAGCGTTCGCGTGGGTGAAGGACGGCAAAATCGTTTTCGAGAAGGGGTTTGGATTCGCAGACCTGAAGAGCAAGAAGAAGGTGACGCCGAACACGGTTTTCAAGCTCGCTTCGCTCACTAAACAATTTACGGCGGCCATCATCCTACAGCTGATGGACGAGGGAAAGCTGAAGCTGGACGACCCCATCAGCCTCTACGTGCCGAAAACACCTGAGACGTGGAACAGAATTACGATCCGCCAACTGCTGAATCACACTTCGGGAATCAAGAATTACACCGAGATGGATCGGTTTGGAAAACTGACGAATACACCGACGGATGAAGCTGGCTTTCTTCAGCTAGTCGGCGGCGAGCCGCTCGACTTCGAGCCAGGCACTCGATTCCACTACAGCAATTCCGGGTACTTCCTGCTCGGCCTGATTGCGGAGCACGTTACCGGCAAACCGATGGCGACCTTGACGAGTGATCGCATTTTCAAGCCGCTTGGCATGGATCATACACGGCTCATGCAGTCTTCTGAGGTTGTTCCAGGCCTCGCGACCGGTTACGATGCGCTGGATAGTGGGCCCCGCGAAACCAGCCCGATCGATATGAGCTGGCCGTTCACGGCTGGCGGAATGGCCAGCACCGTCGACGATGTCGCTAAATGGGACGCGGCTCTCTACTCGGACAAGGTGCTCCCACAGGCGATTTGGAAGCAGGCCTGGGCGCCCGGCAAACTCTCCGACGGAACCTCGATTCAATATGGCTTCGGCTGGGTGATCGGCAAAATCAACCAGGCCGAGATCGTCGAGCACGCTGGGGACATCAACGGATTCAACGCGGACATCCTGCGAATTCCTTCGAAGAAGCTCACGCTGATCACGCTCTGCAATGCGAACCCAGGAATTGCGGAGAGGGCGAATTTTGACATCGCGGGCATCATCGATCCTGCTCTCAAGGTGGAAGTCCCCGGTCCGATCAAAGACGTACATCCCGAGATGACCGCAGCCGACCGGGAACTGATGATGAACCTCCTTGAGCAGACCCTAAAACCGGAGCGTTTCGGGGACAAACTCAAATCCCTCCTGTTTCCTGACGGCTACAAAGACCTGGCGATGCGGCTTCGCCAACTCGGGGACGTGGAGGACTTTCGCTTGATCGCCGAGTCGGCTGGTGAAGGGGTAAAGCGGCGAGTCTATCTGGTGCAGTTCAGGCAAGCCAACCTAAAGTTCACTCTCGTGAAAGATCGGAGCGGGCAGATCATTGGCCTGACGTTCTCGCCGGTTTAGTTTTCGATAACCTTAGCGCCTGCCTCGATCCACCGCCGGTAGCCGACGACTGCATCGCTGATCCGCACGACCCGGCCCGCTTTTAGGGCCATGCGCATGATCCTTTCCATGCCGCCGCCTTCGCTGACATTTACGAAATCCAGGCGTCGCGCAAGGCTGGCGACCAACTTGTCCCGCACTTTATTGTTCACTCCGATGAAATCGGATTCCGGGCGGAATGGCGACACGACGAGATCGGTGGCGGGGTCGAACTGATAGCGCCACAGCCTGGCCGCCCGAAAAGCCTCATCTTTGAGATCGTCTCCCAAGACGCGAAACATGCCCCGATCCAGCACCAGGATGCGCGGCGCTCCCCAACGAAGGGGCACGACCGCCGCTCGTTGGAACTCCGGACGATCGTGGCCCGCCACCAAGACTTCGGAGTTCAGCACTCCCGCTTCGGCCAGCATTTCGATTTGGTCCAACTCTGCCGGACGTGCGTTGCGGGACGAGAGAACAGCGAAGGTCTTTCCCGCGAGCAGCTTGAGATTCCCATAGAGGAACAGCACGCCGGGAGGATCGGGATCGAATTCTTCTACCGTGGATGGGTAGGCCGCATCGGCAGCGGTGACAAGGTTGACACCCAACCCATTTAGCCGCTTTTCCAGATCTTGCGTCTGTCGCAGTCGAGATTGCGTGTCGTAGCAGAGGGACGTCGCCGCTTTGGGGCTCAGCTTGTATTCCTCGCGCAAAGCTTCGGGCGAGAGGGCGAGAAACTGGTCGGGACTGCGGTTCAGCAAATTGTTACGGGTGATCACGCGAATGACGCTCTTCCCGCCGATGCCCGGCGTCATGGCGAGAAAGAGGGCAAACGATCGCGGGTTCACAACAGGCTGACCGCTCGGCTCAGGATTTTCATGGCGCGTTCGCCGCTGCGGGCCATTTCTACGACCACCTCCTCATGAAACAGTGGCTGGTCAAGAAGACCCGCCGCCAAGTTCGTCACGATAGCGAGGCAACCATAGGGAACGCCCGCTTCGCGCATAAGGATCGCCTCGGTCGCTGCCGTCATTCCCACCAGATCGCCGCCCCATGATTGGTAGAGGCTGATCTCGAAAGGAGTTTCATAACGGGGTCCGTTGCAGCAGATGTACACGCCTCCGTCTTCGACCCGTTCTCCAGCTTCGTCCGCTGCTCGTAATAAGAAGGTGCGCGCAGGGAACGGAACGGAGAAGTCGGTGTGAACAACCGTCTCGTCGAAGAGGGTCTGGAACCGGCCCGTGAGGTCGAGAAAGTCTGAGCATGCCACGAGGGTTCCGGGCGTCCACTCCCGCCGGAGCGACCCAACGGCTGCGGTGGAAAAGCAGGCTTGCGCGCCAAGCTGCTTTAGGCCGAGCGCCATTGCGCGATAGTTCACAAGATGCGGGGGAACCTTATGGCCTTCGGAATGCCGTCCGACCGCAAGAACATGTTTCCCTCCGATTTCGACGACCTTTCCCGACAATGTTCCCGCTGAAGTGTCGACAGAAAGAGCCTCGCCGGGAAGCGCAAGCAAGCGCTCGCCGATGCCGGTTCCGCCGATGATCCCCGCATCGACTCTCATTGGCCGATGTACAGGAGCGGATCGCCAGGCTGAACGACGGCTCCGCTTTCGACGACAATGCTCAGCACCCTACCGCTCGTCGAGGCCGTAATCTCGTTGAACACCTTCATCGCTTCGATGAGGCCAACCACCTGTCCCGCCGCGACGGTGTCTCCTTCCTTAACGAAAGGAGCAGAGTTCGGACTGGGGGCAGTGTAGAAAATTCCCGTCATCGGGCTGGAGACTGGGGTGCCAGCGGGGGCCGAGCTGACCGGTGGCATTTCAGGCTCCACCGGTTCCGGCTCCTCCACAATCGCTGTGGAGACGCCAGCAGGAGCAATCATCTGAACTGGCGGCGAAGCAGGGCGGCGGCGAAAGACGATTCGCTGACCATCCGATTCAAGTTCTGCCTCGGAAAGACGGAACTGATCCATAATCTCCGCCAATTCCGTGATTCGCGCCTTAAAATCTTCCACAGACATGATTATGGGCTAGTCGCAGCCCTGGTAATTCAGGAGATAGATCAGGAATCCGCTAATGCTCGCCGCTACCACATCGATGACGGCAAGGATCGCCCCATGTTTCATATAGATGTGCATCATGAACGCCAGGATGTCTCCCAAGATGCCGATGATGCAGAGCCATTTCGCGAACGTCATCGCGAAATCGTTTTGGAACAGTAAGCCGATTCCGATCAGAACTTGGGCGAGAGAGATCGTGGTGATAAAGGCGGATATTCCAGAAAAGGCCATATCGAAGCCAGCCGTGAAGCCAATTGCCAAGATTGGAGCCGCGCCCATCAGGATCCAAATGACCGACATGATATAGTACATCACGTCTTGCCATGCGACCACCGGGAGGGCGTCTGCACGACCGGCAAAGGTTCCCGGCATCGCCTTGATTTGACTGGTGCAGTGAGGACAGATGACCGTCCATTCCATCACCATGCGCTTACATGCAGGACAGGGAACCTGTTGGCTTTGCTGCACGGCTGCTCTCGCGTTCGCATGCTGAGCCTGTGAGACTGCTGCCTTGCTGGCAGTGACTCCCAACTTCGCCGCGAACGCCTGAATGTGCGGATCGTCGGGCATGTGGCCGAGTGCTTCGGCAATCACCTTCTCCGCGCGGGGTTGGAATCCCTGGGCTTCGAAATGGTTCGCGAGCATACAGACAGCCTGCGGAGACTTCTTGTCGATCTTGATCGCTCGATCGAGATCGTGTTCGGCCCGGTCGTAATCCTTGTCGTCCAGGTACTTCTGGGCTCGATGGATCAACCCTCCCACGAGCGACTGCTTCGCACCCGCGTGATCGGGCTTGACCCGCAGCGTCTCATCCCAGCAAGCGATGGCCGGGTCCACCTTCCCCATCGCTGCCCAAACCAGCCCCAAGCCGAAACGAGCCTCGGCATTTTCCGGCTCCAAGAGCACCGCCTTTTCCAGGTGTGATGCCGCCTCGGAATACTTTTGCTGCATATACTGGGCGAAACCCAGGTAAGACAATCCCTCCGCCCAGGTCGGCTGTCGCTTCACCGCTTCGGCTAAAGCGACTTCTGCGCCAGGGTAGTCCTGCTTCAGGTAGAGATCGATTCCCGATCGAATATCAAAGCTTGTTGCTGCGTCCATTGACTCGACTCATAATAAGCGAACTTTGAGCCAAAGTCCAAACTATTTCATTTTTTTGTCGCAGGGAATTACGTAAGTGTGAACACCTTCACATTTCCACCCCCGATGTTCAGTGGATGCGATATATTTTCAGGTCTTTATCTGCCCTTGCCGGTCAGCGTGTCAAATGACTAATCGTCTTGCGGTGGCTCCTTGATCCGAACAAAGACGGCGTTTATCCTGAGGCACTACCAAGCGGATCAGCGAGGAACGAAAAAACTAGTTGTGCAAGGGCCTCAGATTTGCTACATTATTCTGCTCATGCGTTATTTTGTGATTGGCTCCGACGGAAATCGATACGGACCAGCCGATGTTGCCACTCTCAATGGTTGGATTCGCGAAGGTCGGCTGACGCCTCAATCGTTGCTCGAAGAAGAAGGCTCTGGGATGCGTTTAGCGGCTTCGGGTATTCCCTCGCTCTCATTCGGCAGTTCGGCACCAGTCGTGGCCGGATCGATGATTCCCCCTGCGCCTCAAGTACCAATCACCCCATATTCCGCCGGAACAACCAATTGGTCACAGCCTCCCGCGCCCATCGCTCCTGGGCAGGCTGCCTACGTTCCCAGCATTAATACGGGCAACGCTCGAAAGGAGGCGTGGAGCTCGATCGGGTTCGCCATCGGAGCTCCTCTGTTAGGTCTGATCACCATCTACGGGATCTTCATAGCGATCGGCGGAATCCGGGCTGGGTGGAGTGCCTACAAGAAAGGGGATTCTCTTGGCTTGGTGGGGCTGATTTTGAGCATTCTCGCCGTTCCGGCAGCATTTGCAACCCGGTTTCTGCTTCGATATTACTTCTGGCGCTCCTATTGATCGCTCGTTCCTCGTAAGATAGGAGCTGGAGGTTTTATGTTAAGCAATTTTTCTCTCCGGCTCACGCTTCCACTTGCCGGACTCTTTGTCATTGCGGCCAGCGTGTCGGCTCAAGCCGACCCGGCAACCACTGCTCGGATCATCGAGGAGGGTAAGAACCACAGTCAGGTGATGACGCTCCTGCGCGAGCTGACGAATATCGGTTCTCGTCTAACCAGCTCGCCTCGCCTCGCCAAGGCCGAAGACTGGGCGATGAAGAAGTTCAGATCTTACGGATTGACCAACGTACACTTGGAGAAGTGGGGCGAATTCCCGGTCGGCTTCGACCGCGGCAAGAATAGTTTTGGGCGGATGATCTCTCCACAAACTCTGAAATTTGAATTTACAACTCAAAGTTGGACCGAGGGAACGCGGGGGCCCAAAAAGGGACCCGCTGTGTACGCGCCGACTACGATGGATGAGTTCAACGCGAACAAATCCAAGTATAAGAACGCTTGGCTCATTTCCAAGACCACCCCGCCTCGACCTCCCCGCATCCGTCCCGGAGAGACTCCTCCAGATCCGACGCCAGAGCAGAAAGCTGCTGAGGACCTGCGCATGGCGATTGCAAAGAGCGGCGCATATGGCTACGTCTATCCAAGCCGAAACGATTTGGTGATCACGAGCGGAAATTATCGCGATAAAACGTTCGAAAACCATCCCAAGGATGTCCAGGTGATGGTTCGGAAGATGGATATGGACAACATCACGAAGCTGATGGACGAAGGCAAGCCGGTCACGCTCGAGTTCAATCTCGATCAGAGGTTTGT
Source organism: Armatimonadota bacterium (assembly GCA_023392285.1). Lineage (GTDB taxonomy): Bacteria > Armatimonadota > Fimbriimonadia > Fimbriimonadales > Fimbriimonadaceae > JAEVZK01. The sequence continues at coordinate 7,397 of JAEVZK010000088.1, forward strand.
GAAGGGTCCGATCAGCAACTACAACGTCGTCGCGGAGATCAAGGGCTCCGAGAAGCCGGATGAGGTGGTCATCGTCAGCGGACACCTCGACAGTTGGGATGGGCCAGGTTCGCAGGGTGCGCTCGATAACGGTACGGGCAGCTGCACCGCCATCGAGGCGGCGCGCATCCTGAGCGCAGTGAAAGCCAAGCCAAAGCGAACGATCCGATTCATCCTCTGGACGGGAGAAGAGCAGGGACTGCTTGGTTCGCGGCAGTACGTGATCGATCATAAAGATGAACTGCCGAAGATCTCTGCCGTGCTTGTAGACGATGGAGGAACGAACTACCAGGGAGGCTATATCGGGCTGACGTCACAAAAGGAGATCTTTGAGGCGGCGTTCAAGCCGGTCGTGGAGGCTTTTCCCGACATGCCTCAGACCTTCACCGGAGGCGAGCACCAGCAGCGCCCGGTTGGCAGCGACCAAGATTCGTTTAATCCGCTTGGTGTGCCCGGGTTCTTCACCAATGAGACTGGCCGCTCAAACTATGGCTTCGTCCACCATACGCAAAATGACAAGTACGAGATGGCGATTCCCGAGTATCTAGTTCAATCGGGCACTAACCATGCGGTGGTGAGCTACTACATCGCCTGCTTGCCCGACCTGCTGCCGCGCGATCCAAATCCGAGGGGCGGAAGGGGCGGTTAGTCTCTACGATGCCCAGAAGGGCGAGGAGGGCGATGCCAACACATCGCCCTCTTTGCGTTAGCGATCGCCTCCAGCTTTCATCTTCTTCGGTTTCACTGCGACGGGGGCAGGAACCTTGCTCTTCATCAGATGATTGACGGTGATGTCGCTCGCGGCGATCTTCATGCCCATCACGTGACCTTTCACGGAGACGGATGAGCCGCCCGTCAGCGCGGAGAGCGAGATAAATTTGCCGTTCATCCGAACTTTTGCCTTGCTCGCATTCACTTCGTAAGCACCCTTCTTATTCGCGACGGTGAACATCTTTCCGTCGACTTTCCCCTTGACCATGCCGGTTACGGTCTCGACCATCGAGTGCATCGTCATGCGCATCGGCTTCTTCTGAGTTGGCTTTTGGGCCAAGGCGGGAGCAACGATCAGGCAAGACAATGACAAACCTAAAATGATTCTTTTCAACATAGTTTCCTCTCCAGAACATTCTGGCTATTCCGTGCAACATTTCAAATAGAGAAAGTGTCTCGTAAACGTGGAAAATCGTCATACTTTTCTCAAAAATCGCTGGAAACATCCTGGCGTAGGAGGGCGATGCACACACCATTAAGCTCACGAGAGCAGGAAATCGTTTTATTAGCGTCCGACGGCCTCACCGACAAGGAAATCGCCGTGCGGCTCCAGGTGCAGGTTGCGACCGTGCGCACCTATTGGGATCGCCTCCGCCAAAAGCTGGGCGCTTCCAACAAAGGCGAGGCCATCGCTAAATCGCTACGTGAAATCGTGCGCCAGCAGGATCGCTGGCAGCGGCTGATCGTCGAATGCGCAAGCGACTACGCCATGTTCGCGATCGATGAAGAAGGGCGAGCTCTCTCCTGGAACCCAGGAGTCAAGACACTGCTGGGATACGAGGAGATTGAGTTTATCGGCTTTTGCGTCGACGAGATCTTCACCCCAGAGGACAAGGCGAAAGGAGCTCCGCTGCAGGAACGAGAGACGGCAAAAAGAACGGGTCGAGCTCAGGATGAGCGTTGGCACGTGCGAAAGGATGGAACTCGCTTTTTTGGCTCCGGAATGATGATCCGCTTGGAAGAAGGTGGCGAGGCCGTGGGGCTCGCCAAAATCGTTCGGGACAAATCACAGGTGCGAAATCTGCTCGATGAAATTGAGCAGCTCAAGGAGCGGCTGGGCAGCAACTAAAACTTCGCTGCCTTGAATTCCTGCCAAAGCTCCTCAGCCGATTTACCGGTCAGCTTCTTGAATTCAGGCATGGGATCGCGTCGCTCACGCAAGGCCAAGTCGAGGGTTGGCACGAGGCTCCGATTGTATTTATCCGAGGCCCAGGCGAGCCAGGCGGCGGTGGTTGTATACGCGTCCGTGTAGTTCGCCTTTGCGAAATCTATTTTGCGTCGTGGAGCTTCCGGCTCGTAGCGCCACCAACGGGTGTAGTCAGCGATACCTTCGACAAGCCAACCTGGCGTGGTTCGACTGTTGGGATAACTCTGCACGATGTGGGTGAGCTCGTGGACGATCATGCCCAAATCATCCGGGTGTTTGGTGATCCAATCGCCGTTAATCGTGATCGTGTCGTTGGACGCGTATGCTGGCACTTCCAGCGTCTTCTTGATCACCAGATGGATTGTTTTTGGACCCTTGTAGCTTTGGGTTGAGAGCAGCGAAGTCAGGCGGGGGTACCACTGCTCCACGACCGCCTTCGCCGAATCCCCCCAGAACTGCTGCGCAGGAAGGTCCGTCGCGTCGACCACCACCGGGGGGCAAGGCTTCTGCGGCGCGAGAGGATAGACGTATCTCTGCAACTGGGGACTAATCTGGCTGAGAACAAGGGCAAGTGCGGTTAACATCAACTCTTCCGACCCAAAATAGCGTCCATTGCGTTCGATGCATTTTGAATCCGCACCATGGGATGGTGACGGTAGCCTGGGATCAATTCGGCTGCCACTGAGCCGTCGTAGCCGATTTCATGTAAGGCCTTGACCACTTCGGGCCAATCCACGTCTCCTTCCAAAAGATCAACAAACCCCTCGACGGTTCCAACCGACCGCCGAAAATCCTTAAAATGCACTCCGACGACTCGCTTGCCGAGGATACGGAGCCACTGCTCGGGATGGCCCATCAGCATGACATTTCCGACGTCGAAGTAGCTGCCGATCCAAGGGCTCTCGAACTGATCGATAAACTGAGCGAGTTCGGTTGGCGAGAGCAAAAACTTGTTCCAGACGTTCTCGATTCCGAGGCGAACCTGATGTGCTTCGGCGGCAGGTAGTACGGCGCGGAGACCTTCACTCGCAAATTTGTACACGTCCGAGTAGAGGTAGATCGGTCGTTCGGGCAAGAAGAAAACTTCGACCGCCCCCGGAATCGTCAAGAGCGTTTTCGCACCTAACCACGAAGTGATTCGAACCATCTTCTCCAGGTCGTCTTTCGCCTTCGCCCGTTTAGATGAGGCGGCATCGCCCAAGCTGCGATCCCAATAGAGGCCCGAGCAGATGCTGGGGAGCGCGACTCCAGCCTCACTCGCAGCGTTTCGGATGCTCCGGCATTCTTCTTCCGTCGTGCCTAGATTCAAGACCCCGCTGTCGCCAATGTTCAGTTCCAGGGCCTCGTAGCCATAACGTTTCGCACTCGCCAGCGCATCTGAGATCGAATAGGTGTTCTCCAAACCTCCTGGAAAGGATAAATAGTTGATCGTCTTAAGCATTTTTTCTTCGCGTGACATCCAATGGGATATGTCTCATCTTGGCAGATTCGCCTGTCGAAACCCTTTGAGGGCCTGTAAGCGAGCGCCAGATCCCTCCGTTCCGCGCCGCTGGGCGGCGCTTCAGTCGGGATGACGTTGCACGTAAAAAAACCGTCATCCCGAGTTCGAGCCGTCCTCCGGCTCGAAAGAGGGACCTGAGCATGATAGCCCCTTGCTTCTAAACCGATCGCCGGCCTGAAAGCGAGCGCTCCCACAGCCAGATCCCTCCGTCCGCGCCGCTGGGCGGCGCTTCAGTCGGGATGACGTTGCCCGTAAAAAAACCGTCATCCTGAGTTCGAGCCGTCCTCCGGCTCGAAGGAGGGACCTGAGCATGACGGCTGCTTGTTTCTAAAAGGATCGCCAAGTTTGTGGAAGGGCCGAGCAAGACGGTTGCCTGTCGAAGACAGAATTCACATGAACAAGACGGTTGACTCTCGGTCCATTAAGTATGAGAATCGCCGGATTGACCATCGAACGGGACGAGGCGGACATCGCGAAGGGGCTGCTTGCCGGCCTGATGGCGGGCTTCTTGGCGACTTGGGCGAAAGCCAAAATGCAGGCCAAACTCTCCCAGTTGGAGAAGGCGGAGCAGCCGCCGAAGCAGGAGGCCGATAACTCGGATGGCGAAGAAAAACCTTCCACGGTTAAAGCGGCAGAGGCCGTCAGTTCGAAGGTTTTCAAGCACGCGCTCTCCGATAAGGAGAGGAAGCTCGCGGGACCGGCAGTGGATTACGGCTTCGGCACCATTATGGGTGGGGTTTATGGGGCAGCCGCGGAAAACATGCCTGGATTGGAAGCAGGCGGCGGACTCCTGTTCGGGGCTGGAGTTTGGCT
>JAEVZK010000120.1 GCA_023392285.1 Armatimonadota bacterium
CGACAATTCCGACCGAAGAAGTGGCCGGTAGCGCGGGTCGTGAGCTGCGGCACCCCTTGCAGCGAGGGCGACTTCCTCTTCGAGAGATTTCGTCCGTACTTGCAGCGAACCGCGACATCCTCGAATACTGCCATTCACTTCGATCGTTACAAAGACTGGTCGAGGAGGATGCACCGCTTCACACTTGGTGAACTCACCGCGAACGGCAGATCGAACTTCATCCTTGGCGATTTTCACCAAGGCATCGGTGTCGTAGCGTTGGGATGCCTGAAGAAGATGTGTGATCGCCAACAGGCCCAAAACTGCGCTTCCGATCATGTGCAATAGTTTGAACGAACACACGTCGTTGCAGTTACGGGACGAGCGGAGGCAAAGCGGTTCGCAAGACCTCGACATTCGGAAGTAAGATGCTGGAGTATGGCGAAGGCGTGGATTGGCTTATCCGGTTATTCCTACAAACCGTGGCAGGGCGAAGGCCGCTTCTACCCACCCGAACTCAAGCAGACGCAGTTTCTGGAATTTTATCGCGATCGGTATGACGCCGTCGAAATGGACGGTAGCTGGTATCGCGTTCCCTCGGAGAAGGCGGTCGAAGATTGGAACGCAAAGACTCCAGAATCTTTCAAGTTCAGCTTTAAGCTCCATCGAAAGATCACGCACATTGGTCGCCTAAAGCTCGACCAAATAGATCTCCTAAAGTTCATGCTGAAGCGGCTTGGCCCCCTGGCCAAAACAGACAAGCTCGGGCCGTTTCTCATCCAATTGCCTCCAACGATGAAGCGGAACGACACCCGAGCCAAAGAATTCTTCGAAAATCTGCCGGTGCAAATCGAAGGGTGCGATTCGCTGCCATCAAAATTGCAGTGGGCGATCGAATTCCGGAGCGACACTTGGCATGATCCAGCCATTGAACAGCTCTTGCGCGACTTCAACATCGCCTGGGTTGCAGCGGACACAGATGAGAACGATGCCCAGAGGCGAGACACCGCCGACTTCGTCTATGCACGCTTGCGTAAGAGCGACTACACACCGGAAATGCTTCGAGACTGGTCCAACTACTTGGCCCAATCAGGCAAGCCGAGCTACGTTTATTGCAAGCACGAAGACGAGGAATCGCCATGGGTTTGGGCCGATCAGATACTGGAAAATCTCAAAATCGAGTCGCTTTCCCAGTTATGAACGTCTATCTTCAGGCCGATAACTGAGGTTGTCGGGGGTTCGAACCATTTGAAGATTCTTTTCATAAGCTCTGAAGTTTCCCCATTCGCAAAGGTTGGTGGACTTGGCGACGTTGCGGGATCATTGCCCAAGGCACTATCTCGCAACGGGAACGACTGCCGAGTCATTCTTCCGCTCTACTCGATGATCGCGGAGAACTCCAACTGGAACTTGGAACTTGTCGGCGAGTTCGAGCTAGCAATTAGACAGGACTGGAAGGAACAATATCGACTGTTCCAGTTGCAAAGCGAGAACGTCACCTTCTACTTCGTCGAGCACGACCAGTTTTTCAAAGCCGCAACATCGAGTGAATCCATCTACACGCCGGGTGTCGATCAATATTTGTTTTTCAGTGAAGCGGTCCTCGACTTGCCCAAGCAACTTGGTTGGCAGCCAAATGTTGTCCATTGCAACGACTGGCAAACCGGTTTCATCCCGGTACTGATGCGGGAGAAGTACACATCTCGTTTCCAAGATGTGGCCACGCTTTATACAATTCACAATCTCGCCTATCAAGGTGAATTTGGATCTGAAATTCTCGATGATCTCGGTTTGCCAAGATCTCTGTACGTGCCGGAGAGGCTAGAGACATACGGCGGAGTCAACTTCTTGAAGTCTGGCTGCGTGTATTCCGATCAGGTCAACACCGTGAGTCCGACCTATGCGGTTGAAATTCAGACACCGGAATATGGTTGCCGACTCGAAGGATTGATGAAATGGCTTGCCGAAAACGGTCGCCTCACTGGAATCCTCAACGGCATCGATCTTGAAGTGTTCAATCCAGAAACCGATTCTCATCTGCCGGAGCACTTCTCAGCGGCGAACCTGGCGGGCAAGGCCAAGGTAAGGACAGCTTTGCTGCAAAGGGTGGAGCTGCCCAAGCTTCCAAACGCTGCGCTCGTCGGTTCAGTGACTCGCTTGAGCAGTCAAAAGGGCCTCGATCTACTGGCCGCAGCCGTTCCACTCTTAACGAAACTCAATTTTCAGTTGATCGTACAGGGGCTCGGCGATCCGAGCATTGCCTCGAAGTTTAGAGAACTGCAACTGGCATTTCCCAGCCATGTGCGACTGATCGAAAAATTCGATGAGGAGATCGCCCACAACATCTACGGAGGCACCGATCTCTTCGCCATGCCATCCTCTTTTGAGCCGTGTGGTCTCGGACAGATGATTTCATTGCGGTATGGCAGTCTGCCGCTCGTGCGTGGCACGGGGGGGCTTGCCGACACGGTTTTCGATGGTCAGAACGGCTTTGTTTTTCAAGAGCGTTCTGTTGATCAACTTGTTGATGCATTTACTCGCGCGAGAGCCTGCTTCGATCGCCCGGACGAATGGGAGAAGATGGTGCAACGCGGCATGGACTCCGATTTCTCGTGGGCGCGGAGCGCATCGCAATATGAGGACGTTTACAGAACTGCGCTAGCTGTCCGCCCCGAGCTGCTTTTCACGGGCTAAGTTCGCAGCTGCGTTCCTCTTCAGGCCGGTCCAACCGGCTCTACGCACCGGACTTCCCTGCGTCGCCATATCCCATTGAGCTTGCTCGACTTGGGCGAGTTGGACCAAATCCGGCCACTGCCGCCGAGTGAGAAAGTCTGGTTCAGTCGTAACTTGCGCTCTGAGCGGCTGGCTTTCGCGAGGTTGGTTAAAAGGGCACACCTCCTGACAGATATCGCAGCCAAAGGTCCATCCTGCGGTGTCTACCTCTAGATCGCCGACATGCTCGATCGTCTGGTAGCTGATGCAGCGGCGTGCCTCAACTTGCCATCGGCCATCGTCGAAGACAATCGCTCCAGTCGGGCAGCTTTCGATACAAGCGCGACAAGTACCGCAGCCACCAACAGCAGGCTCGTCGGGTTCGATCTCGATGGAAGAAAGCAAAATGCCAATGAAAAACCAGCTTCCCCGGCGGCTGTCGATCAGCATCGTGTTGTTGCCGAACCAGCCGAGCCCTGCAAGCTGTGCAAAGTCTCTCTCCATAATCGGTGCCGAGTCGACGCAGGGCCGGTGAATGCTGCCGGGAACCCTCTCCTCCAACCATGCGGCGAGCGCCCTCAGCTTCGATCGCATGACTCGATGATAGTCTCGCCCCAAAGCATAGCGTGAGATTCGTGGCTGAGAAGGATGTGTGGATAGGGGCTGATAGTAGTTCAAGGTCACCGCAATTACCGATCGAACCTCGGGCAGGAGTTTGGCGGGATGCTCTTTCAGGGGTAAGTGCTCTTCCAGGTAGGACATTTGCCCGAGATTCCCTTTCTCGATCCACCTCACATAGGTGTCCAGATGCGGCGGGCGTTGAGGTCTAGCAATGCCGAGTGACTGAAGCCCTAAGGACTCGGCTACCTCTTTCAAGCCTTGCTTCAGGTTCAACACAGCTTTACTATGCGCTACAAGTCGGATCTGTGTTTCAAAATTTGGAGAAAAAGCAACCGCATGGTTGCATTAAGCATATAAGTGTGTTAATATGCAACTTGGAGGTTGCATCTTATGTCAACAACAACTTTAGACGAAATAAAAAAGACTCTCAGCATCAAGGCCCCAATCGAGCGGGTTTGGGCTCTCCTGAACAGCAAGCAAGGCATTTGTGAGTGGTTCTGCCAGGAAATCGAGGGAGACTTCGCTCCGGGTTCGGAAGCGGTCATGGTCTTTCACGGTTCAGACGGGCAAATCTATCGCGCGAACATCCTGGTCGAAGTCCTCGAGGATTATCATATGCGCTATCGATGGGCCCCTCACCTTATGGGGAGCGATACGCTAAACCTAGCCGAAGCGACAACCGTTAACTTCTGGCTGGAAAAGAACGACGAGGGAACGCAGCTCAAAGTGGTTGAAAGCGGATTCAGCCTCATTCCCGAAGACAAGCGAGACGAAAGCTTCCGCGGTAACAGTTCCGGATGGGATCAGGAACTCGGCGAGCTGGTTCAAGAAGCCGAGAAATGATGCCGGTCTTGTTCGCCTCACTCGGCGACACCACCCGCAGCCAAATTGTAGTCGAGCTGGGCCAGCATGGCCCGGCTTCCATTTCGCGACTTTCGTCCAACTTTAAGATGACCCGTCAGGCGGTAACGAAGCATCTGTCGACACTTGAGCAGGTTGGCGTTGTAAGTCGACGTAGGCGCGGTAGGGAGCAGCTTTACGCTTTGGAGCCAGCAGTGCTTCTCGAAGCCTCTCAATGGTTACAAGGGATCGCTCGCGATTGGGATCGTCGACTCGCTAAACTAAAGAGCATTGCCGAAGCAGCCGAACAATCAGGAGAAGAGTAAGACCGTTCGTGTTGGACGAATTCTCGGTGCGCATGGTTTGCGCGGCGAGATGAAGGTCGAGGTGCTCACAGATTTCATCGAGCGCATGGACGTCGGTCGCCGATTAAGGCTAGACAACCAATGGGTCACCGTAGAAGGCGCACGCATGCACAAGAATCGGCTGCTGCTCTGCTTAAGCGGCGTTGACAGCATCGAAGATGCCCAAGCCTTGTACCAACACTACTTGGAGTCTCCCACTGATGAACGGCCGGAACTCGACGAGGACGAATTCGTCACGGAAGATCTCATCGGACTAGCGGTGAAAACTGCGTCGGGTGAGGATCTTGGCAAAGTGGATGATGTTCTCCTTCTACCGGCGCACGATGTCCTACAAGTTGACGAGATCCTCATTCCTGCGGTTAAGCAGTTCATCAAGAAGGTTTCCATTCCTGACGGAATCATCGAGGTCGAATTGATCGAAGGCATGCTAGGCGAAACAACGGATTAGAAGTCCACGGGCCGGAGATACGATTCTCCGATCGCTGAAGAACTGACCATCGCGACCGTAGGTAGCTTCCGTTTCCAGTGAGTCCCGCTGACTCGCTTCCACACCAACTCCACATCTACAGGCGAAAATCCCATTTCCACCATCTTGCTCACGCTGTAGCCTTGTGTCAGGAAATAGAGGATCTTATCGGCCTTCAAATAGCTAATTCCAAAGTCACGCTCGTCTGTTTGACCTTTGACCAAATCGGCACTGGGTGGCTTACGAACAATGACCTCCGGAACTCCCAGCGCCTCCGAGAGCTGCCAAACCTGACTCTTGAACAGGTCCCCCAAAGGATTGATCGGAGGCGAATCATCTGCGTGCCAGGTGTAATAGCCGAACAGCCTTTCGCTCTTGTTGCCGGTACCCACCGGCAGACCGCTCACCTTTGCCGATTGATCGAAGAGCACGATCATGCGAGCCCGAGCGCAAACGTTGCCTATCCGAGCAGGCGAAACGCCGCTCTGAGTTGCTAGATATCCGTCCACCATCTGGGTGATGTCAATGGTCTCGCAATTGATTCCCAGATCTTCCACCACCAGACCCGCGTGGTCGAGACTTTCCTCCGAAGAGATTTTGTATGGCATCCGGAATGCAAAGACATTTTCCGGCCCAAAAGCCCGACTACACAGGTAGGCAACGGCAGCGGAGTCGACTCCTCCGCTCAAGCCCAAAACGACGTTTGTCATCTTCCGACGACGCCGCACCTCAAAATCTAGGAATTTGACTAACCAATCGACCAACAGAGAGGCGTTCAGGGTCAAAATCTCGTCCGATAACGGATCATTGATGAGCGAGCGAACAACTTTGACCACAGACGGAGTTTATCCTTGCCGTCTGCGGTCCTAAAGCTCCAATCTTCTGCAGTTATGCGAATTGATCGAACGAGCGCAAGCAATTATCTGTAATAACTAAATAACGCCTGATGAGAAAAATTTTTATCGCATTCTTTGCATGCGTTGCCTGCTGTTGCGGCGCCGCCGAAACTTTCCTGGGTCTCTACATGAACGGAGGCAAAATTGGATGGGCATCTTACGACAGCCAATCCGCCGTTTTGGATGGGAAGCAGGTGACTCGCTCCGACAGCAAGACCTTGATGGATATGGGCCTGCTCGGGCAGAGCATGAAAATCAAGATCGACAGTACCACTTGGTCTTCTAACGGCAAGCCGTTGCAAATGACGTTCAAGATGGAAAGTGCGGGAAGAGTGCAGACGCTCTTTGCAAAATTCATCGACAAGAAGGCGGAAATCGACGTGGACAACGCGGGTGCCAAATCTCATATCCAACTCGACATTCCCACCGACGGGCCGGTTGTGGACGATCCAATGAGCCTTATGGTTGGCGATAACCCCGCATCAGGAAGCAAGAAGTCGATCTATGTTCTCGATCCAACCACCGTTGCATTCGTGAAAAACGATATCGTCTTTCGCGGCAAGGCTCAAGTGAAAGTGAAGGGAAAGCTATTCTCTGCCTCTCAGGTGGACATTATCGATCCGCGCGCACCTACCAAGGTGTTCCTGAGCTCGAAAGGCGATCTGATTAAAGCCGAGGGACCGATGGGAATTGAGATGATTCCCGAAAGCAAGACGGTGGCCATGGGCGGCAAGGGTGGATACAAACCCTCCGCCGATCTCGCATTTTCCACGAGCATTCGCCCCGACAAGCCGTTAAACGACCCAGCCTCACTCAAAGGTCTCAAGTTACGTATTTCTGGCCGCGACCTGTCCCAGATCCCTTCCGACGCCCATCAAACGGTTACTAAGAGCGGCCAAAAGTGGATCGTAGACGTACACCCGGTACAGCTGTCAACCCAGAAATCAAAGAGCGTTGAAGAGGCAGGAAGACAAAAACCGGCGTGGCTTAAACCTTCGCTGCATATTCCGAGCAATGACCAGGGCTTTAAAGATTTGGCTAAGGCGATCGTCGGCAAGGAAACCGATTCAATCAAGGCGGCCCAGCTCGTGCAAAAATATGTCAACGACACCATGCGTCCAAACGCCGGGATTGGAGTTTTGCGGGACGCTTCCGAGGTCCTCAAGACGAAAGAAGGCGTCTGCCGTGACTATGCAATCCTAACAGCCACTCTGATGCGAGCGGCTGGAATTCCATCGCGCCTGTGCAGCGGGCTCGTGGCTTGGAACGGAGAGTTTTTCTATCACGCCTGGGTGGAGATCTGGGATGGAGAAGCTTGGGTAGGAATTGACAGCACTCTTAACGACAAACAACTTTCCGCAGGTCACGTCAAACTGGCAGATGGGAACGTTGACACCGCATTTACATTCACATTTCTTGACAAGGTCAAGGTCGAAGTGCTCGACGTGCGCCGCTAATCTTTAACTGAACACACATGACATTTCTGGAGAGGATCAAAGCAACGGGCGTCGGCGGCATGATTCGCCTGTCGATCCTGGTGTTGTTTGCTTGTGCCGGAGGCTGGGCTCTCCGTAGCGCAGCTCCAGCGATTCTCGACTGGCTCTATGCGGTGATCGCCAAGGGAGTGGCCCACGAAAACAACTCCGTCGTGCAGCTCATGCCGATGATTGTCCTTGGCGTGATCTTGGGCCTCTTTTGCGGCAGTTTGGTGATCAATTGGATCACCAAATTAGGCTTCCGGTGGGATCGCATGAACACCGGAGACAAGGTCAACATTTTCCTCGGCGTTTTCATTGGTCTGGTCGCGTCCGTTCCCTTTCTCTTACTGTTTAACTCCGCGGGGAGCAGCGTCGCCCCTTACCTGCCCTTCGCGATTGTCGGCCTAACACTCGGCTTCGCATCCCTTTCGATTTACGCGCTTCAATCTATGGAGGAAATTCTGCCCTGGACTCAGCAGACCATAAAGTCAAGACGACGGGGAATCAAGATTCTCGATACGAACGTGATCATCGACGGGCGAATCTACGATGTCCTAAAAGCTGGCTTTCTCGAGGGAGAGCTGTACGTCCCGGCTTTTGTTCTGGAGGAGCTTCAGCATATCGCCGATCATTCAGACTCGTTAAAGCGGCAACGCGGGCGGCGGGGGCTGGAAGTCCTTCATCACATGCGGGATGACTTCGCGCTCGAAACCGGAATTTATGACAAGCATGCGAGCGACCGGTCAGAGGAAGTGGATTCTCGAATTGTCCGAATTGCCAAGGCAATCGGCGCGGACATCGTGACCAACGACTGGAATCTGAATCGCGTTGCCAAGCTTCAGCAGTTGAATGTGCTGAACCTAAATGATCTCGCTTTAGCGATGAAACCTAACGTGCTTCCCGGTGAAGCTCTGCGGGTGCTGATATCCAAAGAAGGCAACCAATTCGGTCAGGGTGTGGGCTACCTGGAAGATGGCACGATGGTCGTGATCGAAAATGGTCGTAATCACGTGGGCGAAACTCATGACGTCATGGTCACGCAGGTGATTCAAACTGAACGCGGCAAGATGATTTTTGCCGAGATGGATGTGGAGAACGAGCAAGTCTCTCGGAGGAGACGCAGCCACTGAGATCGGCAAGAGTTTTTGCGGTGATTCTCGCCGCTGGCAGATCTGAGCGTTTCGGAGCGGACAAACTCAGCCTCGATCTAGACGGCCGCCCCATTTGGCGGTGGGCATTCGATTGCTATCTCAGCCATCCCCGAATCGATGGAGTGGGCATCGTGACATCTTCCGAGTTGGTGCAAAGGATCGGGGCTCTGGCACCAGAGGCCCTATTCGTAATCGCGGGCGGAGATAAACGGCAGGAGAGTTCCCACATCGGAGCAACAGCCTGTCCCGAGGATTCGGTTGTCCTTGTTGCTGACGCTGCCAGGCCGTTTACCGATCAGCAAACGATCTCTCGCGTGATCGATGCAATCGAGGAGGTGGGCGCGGCGGCCGCTGCTGTGCCGGTCGTAGATACGCTCCGCGACCGGACTTCAGGGAACGTGGTCAACCGTGACGATCTTGTCGCTATGCAGACTCCGCAGGGTGCTTCGAGAGAGGTCCTCCTCGGAGCATGTACGGCTGCATCTGCCGTGTTCACCGACGATGCCGAACTCCTGCGACATTTTGGTCAAGATGTCAAGCTGGTTCAAGGGAGCAGCGCTAACTTCAAAATCACAACGCCTTCCGATTATCAGCGGGCGCTAGGAAGGATGAGGCAAATGGAAATCAGAACTGGTATTGGGTACGACGTTCATCGATTCTCCGAAGAATCCGGAAGAGTACTGATGCTTGGCGGTGTCGCCTTCCCTGGTGCTCGAGCTCTTGATGGCCATTCCGACGCCGATGTCGTGCTCCACGCGCTGACTGATGCCTTGCTTGGTGCCGCCGCAATGGGAGATATCGGTAAACATTTTCCGAATACTGACCCCGCGTGGAAAAATTGTGCCTCGTCGAAGTTTCTCGCTGCCGCACGCGATTTGTTGACGGCTGAGAATTTTCAAATCGTGAACGTCGATACGACGTTGATTGGTGAAGAACCCAAAGTGATGCCACGCGAGAAGGAGATTCGGTGCCACATTGCTGAGACTCTGGGGATCGAGGTCGGTCGAGTTGGCTTCAAAGCCACGACGAATGAAGGTTTAGGAGCAATCGGCAGATCCGAAGGAATCGCTTGCTTCGCGACGGCCGCATTGAAGCGCGGCTAAGTCTGCTCACCTGCGAAGGCAAGCGCGGCCACGCGAACAGCGCCCGCCTGGCGTAAAGTTTTGGCGCACTCCCGCATCGTGAACCCCGACGTTAAAACGTCATCGATCAGGAGAACCGATTTCCCGGCCACTTCAGGACTCGCTCGAAATGCCCCGGCGAGATTGGTCATGCGATCATCGCGCTTTAACCCCGCCTGCTGACGTGTGCTCTTGATTCTCCTGAGAGACCTGGATACTGCTGGCATCCTCTGACAAAGCAGCTCAGCCTGATTGAACCCCCGGTGGCATCGCCTCTTCCAGTGAATCGGCACCGGGACAGCCAGATCGTAGTCGAGCAGCCCGAGGCGTTCAATGCCTTCTAACAACATTGCAGACAAGGGTTCGGATAGCGAGGTGGCGCGACTGTATTTAAGGCGTTTGATCGCCTGTCCTGGCCGACCGGTATAGGGATAGAGGTTTACGGTCAGCTCAAGGGGTGAAAGAGGATTGTATTCCCTTCGAACCATATCGATGGGTTCGAATTCTTGGCGGCAATGCGCACAGATCGGAGCGTCGCCCAGGAGGTCGCACAAGGCGCATCGAGTCGGAAAGATCCAACTACAAAAGCTGCTCCAGCAAATTTTGACTTCGCTCATCGAGTTGCTCTAAATGCTTGATTTCGAAACGAAGGCCATCTACGCTCTGAATCTGCCAACGTCCCACCCCGGTCTCGTGAGCACTGTCTCGCCAGTTCCGCACGTAAAACTCGGTTGTTCCCCTTTGCGTCTGCACATTGAACTTCCACATCCCCGCGTCCTGTTTAAGCGCGTCGATTTTTGTGATCACTGGTGTGAAGTAGCGGCGGTCCAATGCTTCAGAGATGACACTCCTGTCTTCGGGCGATAGCGTCGCGAGATCCTCAAGGATTCCGTACTCCTCCCCTTTTTCATCTTGGATCGAAATGTGTGAATTTGGATGGGTGAGAGGGAAAACCCGAAAGAAATGCGCGTTCAAGATGCACCTTTCTCCCAGGATTTCCAGCCGCGGGTGAAGCGACTCCTTCAGAGGGATTACACGAATCTCGGTTCCCTTGAGGTATCGCAACGTCGTCAGACTCATCTTTCTAGTGTGGCAGACGTGTTCTGAGAACCTATTCCTCGAACGGCCATCCAGGAAGCGTGTGAGCGAGGGGCTTGTCGGAGCGATAACCTAGCTCGTATTCGGCCTGCATGAGAGTATGAATCTCGTGGGTTCCTTCATAAATCATGGCACCACGACTGTTTCGGAAGTATCGCTCGACTGGAAACTCATCGATGAAGCCATAAGCCCCGTGTATTTCCACTGCTTTATTCGCGGCATCAAATGCCGCGGCGCAGTTGGTCCACTTCGCCAACGATACTTCTCGCGTATGCCGTTGACCCGTGTTCTTCATCCAACCCACTTTGTAGTACAGCAGCCTCCCGATCTCACGCCCCTGCACCATCGACGCAACCATCTGCTGGATCAACTGCTTCTTGCCGATGACCTCCCCAGCAACCGTCCTCTCGTTCGCATACTTTGTACATGCGTCCAAGCAGGCGTCGATAATGCCGACGGCTCCTGCCGCAACCGTATAGCGGCCATGATCCAGCGCTGACATTGCCACCTTGAACCCATCCCCTTCGTTGCCCAACATGCAAGCGGCTGGCACCCTCATATCCGCAAAAAAGATCTCGCCGGTGTTCCCCGCTCTGACTCCAAGCTTGCCGTGCAGCGGTCGGGAGGAAAATCCAGGTGTGTTTCGATCCACGATGAAGGCCGCATGCGAAGTTTTGGCCTCTGTTCCGGCCAATTTGGTGATCACGAGGAACTGATCTGCATAGTCAGAGAGGGAGATCCACGTTTTTTGCCCATTGATAATGTAGTCGTCACCGTCTTTTCGAGCGACTGTTGAAATATTGATCGCATCGGATCCAGCGTTTGGTTCGGTCAAGCCAAAGGCGCCAACGCGCTTTCCGGTCGCCAAATCGGGCAGCCAACGAGCCTTTTGCTCTTCAGTTCCCCACTGCATGAGGGTCATGCAGTGCAGGCCGCTGTGTACCGACATCACCACACGCGCGCTCGTGTCCGCTCGTTCTAGCTCCTCGCACGCGATGCCAAGAGAAATGTAGTCGGTGCCCGATCCCTTGTATTTCTCAGGGATCGAGATTCCCATGAGGCCAGCGGCGGCCATTTTGTCGAGCATCGATCGGTCGCTTCGGGCGTCTCGGTCGCGCTCTCGAATGTCTGGGACGATCTCGGCTTGACCGAATTTATGCGTCGATTCACGGATCATCTCGTGTTCTTGCGTCAGGGCAAAGTCCATCGATCGAGTTTACCGACCGCACGTAACGATGCTTAGCTGCTGCTCGTTCTTAAAACTATATGGTTGGGTTGCTTGCCGCATCGTTCATATTTGGCCAGGCAGAGCTTCTATCTTTGCAGCGGCAACCCGTTTCGGTCTTTCCCTCAAGAGCATCGAAGGGTGTCGTCGCCTTATTCATTCTCGCTGATTGTCCAATTGCCCGCGCGTATTCTTCGGAATTCAAGCGGCTCAAGACAGAATACGGCGCGAAGGGTTTTGATTTCAAACTGGTCTACGCAGATGGGGACAGCCATTTGGAGCATCTGCGGATGAACTCGAAAGAGTTCGGCTACGACGGGTGGTCCTTTGTGGACCATGGCCTGCTCGACCGGGCAGAGGCAACGATCTCACCCACGGCGGCGGTGTTTAGTCCAACCGGTAGTCTTCTATATTCCGGCCGAGTCGATAACTTGTATGCGGCCCTCGGCAAGCGACGGGCAAAAGCCACCACACACGACCTTCGCGATGCCCTCGATGCTGTCGCCAAAGGCAAGGCCGCATCTAATCCTAGGACTCGTCCGATCGGTTGCGCGATTCCTCGCAACTGATCCCTGGCTGTTCGGTATGCTCCGAAGCTCATATGATCGATACAAGCGGTTGGCTCGCGGCAAAACGGGTGTGCGTTATCGGGGCCGGAACGATGGGGAGCGGCATTGCCGCCCACCTGGCAAATCTAGGGTTTGAAGTTACGCTTCTCGACCTCACCCGTGAGAGCGTTACGATCGCCTTCGACCGCGCCAAATCAGCCAAGCCGCCGCACTTTTATGTAGCGGACCGCGCTTCCGAAATCCGTCTCGGCAGCATCGAGGAAAACCTTGACTGGGTCGGCGAGGCGGATTGGGTCTGCGAAGCGATCATCGAGCGGATGGATGCGAAAAAATCACTGTTCGCAAGACTGGAAGACGTCCTGCCCCCGAACGCGATGATCTCCACGAACACGAGCGGCTTGCAGATTTCGCTCTTGGCAGAAGGATTGTCGCCATCACTCCAGGCGCGGCTGGTTGGATCCCACTTCTTCAACCCACCCAGATATCTGAAGCTGCTGGAGCTTGTGCCCACCGATGCCACCGATCCCGAGACCGTCCGTGCGATGACCGAGTTTCTGGAGGAGCGGGTGGCGCGGAGAGTGGTGCTTGCGAAGGACACTCCCGGCTTCATCGCCAACCGTTTCGGCATGTGGTCCATGTTTCAGGGAACACATACGGCAGAGAAGCTTGGGCTCTCAGTCGAGCAGGTTGACGCAATCACCGGTCCTTTCATCGGCAGACCGCGCAGTGCTACTTTTAGATTGAATGACATTGTGGGAATCGACATCATGCTCGACATTGCTCACAACCTGATCAATCGGTGCCCCAACGACCCGAATATGTCTAATTTTGAGAGTCCAAGGTCCATTCAGACCTTGATTGGCCGCGGGTGGATCGGCGAGAAGTCTGGACAGGGTTATTACCGACGAGAAGGTCGTGAGCTCCTCGTGCTCGATCTTCAAACGCTTGCCTACCGGCAGAAGAACGACGTCATATTCACCTCTATTCTCGACCTATCGAAGCTGCCACTTCGCGAACGGCTCAGAGCGGCCCTTGATCTTCGGGATGAGGTGGGTGAATACCTGCGCTCCCACCTCTTGCCAGTGCTGCGCTACGCAGACTATCTGAAAGAGGAGATCAGCCACAACGTTTTGGACTTTGATCGAGTGATGAAGTGGGGCTTCGGCTGGGAGATGGGACCATTCGAAATGATTGATGCGATTGGTCATGAGCGGCTGAGCATCCCAGAAGGGGATTTCTACAAAGAAGGAACGATCCGGAGCTTTGGTGGAGGGTACGTGGCAGCACCCGACGAACCCAAATACCGAGTCCTCGCCAGTTTTCCTATCCTTCAGGAGGAGGAGACCTATCGGCTTCGAGATCTAGGAGACGGAGTTGTCGCGGTTTGTACCAAAACGAAGATGGGGACGATCACTCCTGCTCTCGTCGATCAGTTGACCAAGCTCATGCAGACTTCGATCGACAATTTCGTGCTCACCAGTGAGGCCAAGTCTTTTAGCGCTGGGTACGACCTAAACTTCTTTGCAGCGGCGATTGACGCTGCCGACTTTACCGGCATCGATATGCGACTCGGTGAGCTTCATCGCTTGGGCGAATTGCTGGAGAGAAAGCGGTGCGTCGCCGCCGTCTATGGCCATTGTCTCGGTGCTGGCTTGGAACTTGCGCTGGGATGCGGGACCATCGCCGCTCATCCCGAAACCGCCATCGGTTTGCCCGAAGCTAAAGTAGGGCTGATCCCCGGTGGCCGTGGAACCGTTCTGATGAGACTCTACAATCAGTTCACGGCGAAACGACTTTCCGAAGTCGCAGTGAACCTAATGGTCGGTGCCGTTTCGGTTGGAGCCGAACATGCCCGAATTCTCGGCTATCTTCGGCCAAGTGATGTTACGGTGTTCCATCCGGACAAAGTGCTCGTGGAAGCCAAGCGTCTCGTTCAGATTCAGAAGACTTGGACGAGACCTCCCTTCCTCAAGCCGGAAGGGCCAATAACGGGAATGATTGATCACGCGCAAGCGGAAGCCAGCGCACGGGATCGCTTGACGGATTATGACAAAGTGCTTGGAGACAAGATTAAAGCTGTTTTCGCAAAATCGGTCAGCTATGACGACGCCCTGGCGATCGAGCGTCGCGAATTCCTTGATCTGTGTGGGCGGGCTCTAACCCACACTCGCATCCGCCACATGCTTGAGACGAACAAGCCGCTGAAGAACTAGAAAATGTCGTCGAGGCGATCGTCGACCACCATCGACTTTGCCTTGGCGGCGTTCACGATATCCCAATTGTCGCAATCCAGCCTGCGACAATAGATCATCTTCTGCATCTGTCCACTGTCGTTTTCAACATCGGCCATATTCGCAAATCTGCAGTCCATGCACAGCTCAGGCTCAATGAGCCGAACGATCTTCAGTTGTTTTCCCGCCATCCTTAGTTCCTCGAAGGCCATATTCTTTCGGCCTAGATAAATGTTCGGGGACGGTGAAAACCAGCTACTCGTCAGATATACCGGGATTCACTGGGGCGGGCGTACTTGGCATGGCCAATCTCGCAAAAATGACGGGAGCCGTCCATCGACGACTCCCATTCAGCAAGCGAACTCATCTACTTACCGGCGACGTGGCCAACCTGAATAGGGCCAGCCATTCACCGGAGAGTTCAAGCCTCCATTCCAGCCGTAGCCGGGATTCCAGCCGTAGCCGTGATTCCAGCCGTATCCAAATCCTTTCCCAAGCGACTCGAAATAACCACCGTAATAGGGAACGATCAAGATCGATCCTGCACTCGGCTGGTTCATCCATATGCTCTGAAGCGGATCGCTGCTGCCAGCTATGTACACGTGCGGCTTGAAGGGCGACAAGATTGTCGTTCCACCCGCTTGCGTGCGATACCATCCCTGGGCGGCGGCGCCAGTCGTTAGACCTGCTGTCAGCACCGCTGTTGCCACGAGCATCTGTGTGATTCGATTCCGCATTTCACACCTCCACTAGGTTTGGAACCTAAAGCATTAGACGAAGCTGCCGAAACGTTGTTTCTCGCCCGCCGCCTTTAGACAAGCACAGAATGTGGCCATAAATGCGCAGGACTTGAGAGGATTTGCTTCGGTTCGCACAAGTTCACGCGGTAAAATTGCAAGCAAGGGTGATTTCCGTTACAATGCGGGTAGTTCGCAAGTCTCCATGGAGGGGGATCCGATGAATGTGTTTCAAATAAAAGGTGGCAACAGACTTCAAGGAAAAGTCGATGTTGCTGGCAGTAAAAATACAGCGTTAGCTATTATGTCTGCGGTTGTCTTGGCAGAAGGCGAAACCGTGCTTCACAACATTCCGAATGTTTCGGACACCCGCATTAAAGCCTCGCTGCTTGAGAAGTTTGGTGCCATTGTTCGGTGGGAAGGCACTACCCTTTACGTCGACTGCTCAAACATGCGCCAGGGTCTCGCCGACGAGGAGACGGTCCGTGCCATTCGCACGTCGTTTTACCTGCTTGGCCCGCTCATGGCTCGCATTGGTGCAGTCGAAATGCCTGCGCCAGGCGGCTGCAAAATTGGTGCGCGCCCGGTAGATTTTCATTTGAAGGGCTTGGCTCTTTTAGGTGCTACCGTCGATCTCTCTGGTGGCGTGTATCGGGCTTCTTCGGAAGGTTTGAAGGGTGCCGAGATCTACTTAGATTTCCCAAGCGCCGGCGCAACCCAGCACCTGATGACCACAGCGACGCTGGCCCAGGGACACACGATCATCCAAAACGCGGCGATGGAACCAGAAGTGGTCGCCTTAGCGGCATTTCTCAACTGCCTCGGAGCGAGAATCCAGGGGGCAGGCTCTTCGACGATTACCATAGAAGGGGTCGAAAAACTGCGCGGCTGCGAGTTCCGCATTCCCGCCGATCGCATGCAAGCGGCTACCTATCTTCTTGCAGGAGCGATCACGAAGGGTGACATCACCGTGTGCGGCATCTTGCCAAGCGACCAGACTCCAGTCGTGAACAAATTACGAGAGGCGGGCGCGCAAATTGAAGAAGGACATGATTGGATACGGATCGTTGCAACCAAGCGGTTGAGAGCCATCAAGGTCAAGACGATGCCGCATCCTGGATTCCCAACCGACATGCAGCAGCCAATGGCCGCCCTCTTGACACTTGCTAACGGCACCAGCATCATCGACGAGACCATTTATGAAAGTCGTCACGGTCACGTACCCGAGCTTGAGCGGATGGGAGCTAATATTCGGATTGAAGGTCGAGCGGCGATTATCACTGGGACGAGAAAGCTTAAGGGGGCAAAGGTCGAAGCCAGCGACCTTCGCGCAGGAGCGGCCCTCGTCCTCGCGGGCCTCGCTGCGGAAGGCGAAACGATCGTTAGGAACATTCACTTCATCGACCGGGGCTATGCAGAGTTTGAGCAAACACTCCGCTCCCTCGGCGCGGAGATTGAGCGAGTCCCCGTCGCGTCTCTCGTCGACGAAGAGTAAAGAACGATGGCTCAGGAGTGAACGTGAATCTCGCTCCTGAGCTGGGAATCGATCTGGGTACCGCCAACATCCTCGTCTACAAGACTGGAAAGGGCCTGATCCTCAACGAACCATCCGTCGTTGCCATTTCGACAAAAACTGGCAAAGTCCTAAAGGTGGGCAACGAGGCTTATGAAATGTTGGGGCGCACACCCGACAGTATTCGCGCGATCCGCCCGTTGCAGGATGGTGTCATTGCTGATTACACCACGACTCTCAAATTGCTTCAGTACATCATCGACCGGGCCTGCGGAATTCGTCGAATTTTCAAGCCCAGAACCCTCATTTGCGTTCCGAGCGGAGTCACAACGGTTGAGCGTCGAGCCGTGCTGCAGGCGGCACGAGAGGCTGGAGCCGGCGAGGCTTTGACCTTGGAGGAGCCGATGGCTGCCGCCATTGGGGCTGGTTTACCCGTCACTGAGCCGGGAGGCAATATGGTGATCGACATCGGGGGCGGAACCGCCGATGTCGCCGTCATCTCACTCGGGGGAACGGTTCTGTCGGCAAGCGTACGGGTCGGCGGCAGCAAATTCGATGAAGTGATCATCCGCCATCTGCGCAATGCCTACAACCTTGCCATCGGCGACAACACGGCGGAGGATCTTAAGATCAAAATCGGCTCCGTTTGGCCACTCCCTCAGGAGTTGCGAATGGAGGTTCGCGGCCGAGACCTCGTGACTGGCTTGCCCGGCACAGTGGAAATCGGCAGTGACGAATTACGAGATGCGCTACTTGAGCCAACGCTTCAGATTGCCGAAAGGCTGTGCTGGGCACTCGAACAAACCCCGCCTGAACTCGCGTCCGATATTATCGAGCGTGGCATCACCCTAACAGGGGGAGGCGCGCTGATGCGAGGACTCGATAGGCTCCTGTACAGCAAAACTGATATAAAGGTAAAGGTGGCGGAGAATGCCTTAACCTGCGTTGCAGTTGGGACTGGTAAGGCGCTGGAGCAACTGGAGCTTATCCGCCATAACGGAGCGATCACGACAATCTGATGAAAACACTTCTTGCACTGAGTCTTGCCCTTTTTTGCAGCATCGGATGGTCGGCCGACACACCGGTGACCCGAAAGGAAGCGGCTTCCGTGTTCTCAAAAATGAGCAAGATTCTGCGAAGAGTTTTACACATATCTTCGGCCGCCAAGGAGTTTAAGTCTGGAGACGGAATCGCCACCCGGGACGAGGTGCTCGCGCAGCTCTCCAGCTACCTCGACCTAATTCGCCCCAGCTTCCGCGTTACAACTGCACCGCAGCCATTTGACCGCAGCGTCCTCACGTTGAAGTCAAGCAAATCGGTTGCACTTGCGGAGAAACTATCTCGCGCAGGTTTTCTCGATCCCTACGGGCCTCTGATTCGCAGCCGCGCGATTGGACTTACGCCTGAAGAATTTGGCGACGTCCTCAGCTACTTCCTGTCCCGAGTTGCGGAAGCCACGCATACACCAAACAGCAAGTTCTCTCCCGGACTGATGCCGGACGGCGGCGGCTAAGTCTCCTCGATCTTCGGGCACGCTCTTGATTTCCTGAAATCTGCCGACACTTTTACCAGGTGTTTAGATGAGCGCGATTGCCCAAAATAGTTCAGATTCGACTTCCCTTCCCTTTACCGGGGAACGCATGGTTCCTCACGCGAGTGACGTAGCCACCGAGCTGTTTCATTGGCAGAGATACCTATTTCTCAGGCCATGGTACGAGGCGAAGCGAATTATAGACGCAGCCAGTGGCGAAGGCTACGGCTCCAATTACGCGTCCAACTTCGCGCAATCGGTGCACGGGCTCGATCTGTCGAACGAGGCAATTCTGCACGCTCGCAGAAAGTATCCGCGCTGCCAATTTGACGCTCAAGACGTCTGCGAAGCCGACTACAGCCAAGCGGACCTCGTCCTTTCCTTTGAAACGATAGAGCACCTGCCATCGCCGGAAAAGTTTCTCGCCGCTCTTCAATCGTGCACGGGACAAATCGTCATTTCTACACCCAACCGGAATTTGCATTCTCCGGGCAATTGCCTAGTTGACAAACCGCACAACCCCTTCCACACTGTCGAATGGGATCCAAGTGAGTTCGCTGATCTCATCCAGGGACGTTTTGAGGGCCGTCAAGTGCGCTTCCTGTCTCAAGATGCCACCTGGCCGGGCACAATTCGTGAAGGCCTGAAGCAAGACTCCGCCTACACGATTGCAGTCATTGGCGATTTGGAGCTGCCGACTTGGCCAAAGCTGGGCATTTCTGTCCCGACCGTCAATGGAAGCGCTCGATGCCGAGACCTCGTTGCGAACTTGACTAGATTCTATCCCGGCGACGTTGAGTTTGCCATCGTGAACAATGGCAGCCGCCCGCACGAGACCGCAGCGCTGCTTCAGCTTCAATCAGACTTTCCATCTCACGTCCATTTGATCAACTTGAAGCAGAACGTCGGCTACGGTCGTGGCGCAAATGTGGGCCTCGACTTTTTGTCCGAAGAGGGCCGCTTTGACTACTTCGTCGTCAGCAATGATGACGTTGTGCCGTCAATCGATTGCATTCCCCAACTCGTCTCCGCGATGGAGGAGCTTGTTCAGGGCGATCACAATCCCGGCGTCATCGGTCCGGTCACGAACAACATCTCCGGCGAGCAACAGGTTCAAATAGGCGCGTACCGTTCTTTGGCCGAAATGTTAGACAAATCCGAACTATTCCATCGAGATCATCATTCAACTGCGACTTCTGCAAGTCAGCTTCGGGGACTCTTTATGTTGATCCATCCGAGGTGCCTGAGTGAAATCGGCGGATTTGATCCTCGGTTCGGCTTCGGCAACTTTGAAGACGACGACCACAATCTTCGGTGTCGCTTGGCGGGCTTTACCCTCTGGATCGCGGATGGCGCCTTTCTGCACCATCAAGGCTCAACCACGTTTGAGGAACTGAAGATTGATTACTCGTCCAGCATCAATCGCAATCTGCAGCTCATGCTTGAAAAATGGAAGATGCAGAACTTTAACGAATTTCTCAGCCTGAAATCGGCACCGAAGGGAGTCAGTCTCAAAGTCGACCTAAAGGCGCTGCCTGAAACCAGCGGCAAATATGTGGAATTATTCGGCGAACCGGTGGATTTGATTAAGCAGGCTAGCGATATGGAATTTGCAGCTTTTGTGTTCAAACAGATACAAATCGGCGGGCGAGAATCACGTCTTGCAATTATCGAAGCTTTGGCTGAACCGAGATAAGGTCCCGCCTTTCAGTTCTTCTTCATCTGAAAGACGCATTGTATGGTTGGCGCACGTAAACAGCTTTGAGCCGTCGCACGCGCTGACCACGCATGAGCACCAATCTATCCACGACGAATACCCTTCCCGCCAACGTCGAAGCAGGCTTCGAATCGGTTGATCTATCGGTTGTAAAGCCAGACGAACAAGCTATGGCACTGGTGCCGAGTGAGTTCGCTCTGAAGCAACAGGTCTTGCCGCTGCGTTTGGAGGGGGAGACCTTGGTGGTTGCCATCGGATCAGTGTCTTCTCTAGCCGCCGTCGACGATCTAGGCATCTTGCTCGGAAAGCCAGTGTTTCCCGTCCTAGCGGAGTCGCAGCTCATCCGGGATCGCATCGAGGAGTACTTCCTTGAGAAGATGCTGGCTGGGATGCCAGGTGAAGAAGCGACTGCAAACATCACTGAAATCGACGAGAACGACCTCGCCGACTTAACGAGATTGGCCGGGGAGACCGCGGTGGTGCAGATGGTTAACCTCGTGTTTGCCACTGCCGTAAGAGACGGGGCAAGCGACATTCACATCGAACCCTACGAGCGAGATGTAAAGATTCGAATGAGAATTGATGGCATGCTGCAGGATATGATGCGCCCCCCAAAGCGCATGCACGCCGCGCTCGTTTCCCGCATTAAGATTCTCGGGGAGATGAACATTGCCGAACGACGCTTGCCCCAAGATGGCCGCATCAAGATCACCATCGCAGGCAGGCAAATCGACGTGCGCGTCTCAATACTGCCGACCGTGTTTGGGGAGCGAGCCGTCATGCGAATACTCGACAAAGGCACCGCTATGCTTGGCCTCGAAGAGTTGGGGATGCAGGCGGACACACTTGAGAAGTATCGAAAGCTGATCTCGATCCCCTACGGCATCATTCTCGCGACTGGCCCCACCGGTTCTGGAAAATCAACCTCGCTATACGCGTCTCTGCAAGAGATTTGGAAGCCAAGTGTCAACATTATTACGGTCGAAGACCCGGTCGAGTATCAGGTCCCCGGCATTTCGCAAATGCAGGTGCGGGCAAATATCGGTCTCACGTTTGCGAGCGGCTTGCGTTCAATCGTGCGGCAAGACCCCGACGTGATTATGGTCGGTGAAATTCGAGACCACGAGACGGCAGAAATCGCCATCCACGCAGCGCTCACCGGTCACCTCGTTTTCTCCACCCTCCACACGAATGATGCTGCCGGCGCGGTAACTCGATTGCTCGACATGGGAGTCGAACCGTTCCTCGCGGCCTCGTCCTTGAGCGGAATTGTCGCCCAGCGACTGCTCAGGCGCAACTGCCAAAACTGTTTGCAGTCTTACAAGCCAAGCTATGAATCTCTGCGAGCCATCGGTGTCACCGAGGCAGAGGAACAATCCACAACATTTATGCATGGAGTCGGTTGCGATAAGTGCCATGGAAGCGGCTTCCGGGGGCGCCAGGGCCTCTATGAGCTCCTCCTCATCGACGAAGAGATCAGACGCATGACCGTGGATCGGGCGTCCGCCAGTGTGATCAAGCAGCACGCCATAAAGACTCAAAACATGCGAACACTTTTAGGCGAGGGCAAACTTGCAGCCATCGCTGGCAAGACCACCCCCGAGGAAGTCATGCGCGTTGTTCAGCGAGAGGATTTTTAAGTTCCGCCGAACCCAATCACCTGATCTATGACTTTCGCTTACACCGCCTTAGAACCCTCAGGCAAGAAGAAGTCTGGCTTCATCGATGCTTCTGACAAGGAGGCCGCGATCGCCGCGGTGACTCGCGATGGCAAGTTCATCGTTGAGATTAAGGAGCAGAAAACTGCCACCCAAGCCACCGCCGGTGGCAAGACGAAGAAGCGTGTCAGCCGCGCCGACCTTGCCCTGTTCACCCGCCGACTCGCTGATCTTTCGGCAGCTGGCCTACCGCTCGATCGTGTGCTGCAGGTGCTCAGTGAGCAGTCAGAGAGCGGCACCCTTTCCGAGGTGGCGGACAAAGCTTTGGAAGACGTGCGCGGCGGTATGCCGGTGTCTGATGCTTTGGCGAAAAATCCAAAGCTCTTCCCCCCCATCTACGCGATGACGTTAAAGGCAGGGGAGGCCTCAGGCCAGTTCCCGGAAGTCTCGGATCGGCTGGCTCATTTCCAGGAGTTGGAAGTCACGCGCCGAAGTCAAATCGTTTCCTCTCTGATCTATCCCGGAATTTTGGCTATGACCGCAGTTGGGGTTGTCACTTTCCTTCTCACGTTTGTCGTTCCTAAACTATCAGGAGTTTTCTCGAGCCTCGGCACAAATCTGCCCGCCAGCACAGTGCTGCTCCTTGCGATCTCGGACTTTATCTCCCAGAGATGGCTGGTGATTCTCGGAATCATTGTTGGGCTGATCGTGTTCTACCGACTCTGGACGAAGACCGAGCAGGGCGCGCACACGCGTGACGGAATCATCTTAAAGATGCCCCTGATCGGGCCGGTTGTCTCCAAGGCGACGGTCTCCCGCTACTCACGTGTACTCGCGACCCTCGTCTTCGGTGGTGTTCCGATTTTGGAAGCCTTGCATCTGAGCGGTCTGGCGGCAGGCAATCGCGTGTTCATCGAGAGTAGTTCGCAAGTCGAGCAGGAGGTGCGCGAAGGTAGGGGAATCGCTGAAGCAATGCGCGACACCGGTGCCTTTCCTCCCGTCCTTACCAATATGGTCGCGGTGGGTGAGGAAACCGGCGACCTTCCCAAGATGCTCGGACGTGTGTCGGATTCACTCGATTTCGAAGTGGATAATTCGATGCGCAGACTGACCAGTTTGGTCGAGCCGATCATTGTTCTCACGATGGGAGTTGTCGTCGGATTTGTTGTCCTCTCGGTCTTATTGCCCATAACTCAGGCTCAAGATCTTGTGAAATAGCCGTTTTCATCTGCAATTCAGAGTCAAATTGTATAAGTAGTTAACGCGACATGATGCTAAGAACCAAAAATGCGAATCGTCGGGGCTTTACGCTGATCGAGCTCCTCGTGGTCATCCTGATTTTGGCCATTCTTGCGGCACTGATTGTGCCGAGAATGATCGGTCAGACGGATAACGCGAAGCGGGCCAAAGCCGTTACCGACATCAAGACGTTGAACGATGCGATGCAAAGGTTCAGGCTCGAATGCGATCGCTTCCCGACGGACGAGGAAGGATTGATGGCCCTTCGCAACAATCCGGGCGACACCCCTGGGTGGAACGGACCTTACCTCGACCGCGATCCTGCGCCCGATCCATGGGGCAACGAGTACGTTTACCAAAATCTGGGTAACAACGAGATTCTTATCGAGTCTTACGGCGCGGATGGAGTCGAAGGTGGCGACGGCAACAACGCCGACCTAAGCAACCGCGATGACACGGGCCAATAAGGGCGGATTCACCCTGATTGAGATGACGGCGGTGTGCTTGGTGCTCGCCGTCTTAGCCGCTACGATTACTCCTTCGCTGATCAGTATGAAGCGCACAAGTGATCGGCGTGACCTCGTTTCGGCACTGAGACGTCTGCCTCAGGAGGCACGAAACTTCGCAATCGCAAAACAGGATGATGTTGTGATCACCTACGATGAGGGTTCGAACGCATTCAAGGTGGAAGGCACCGATTCGGATGGCAATACAGAAGATTTGAAGAGTCTCGCCGTGTCAGATGACTTGGCGCCGACCGCTTTTCAGAGTGGGGGACAAACCGCCAATTCCTCCGAGTTCAACCTGACGTTTTCACCCGACGGACATTGCAATGGTGGAGGGATTGAGTTCGGAAGCACCTCGATCTTGGTGGACACGGACGGAGCCGCTCGATTCATCGATGGCGCGTTGCCCAATCCAGAGGATGAGAAATGGGAGGCAGGTTCGCTTGAGCAGAGGATCGGCTAGCGGCTTCACTCTCATCGAGGCGCTTGTCTCGGTCGCTTTGGTGGCGATCGGGATTGCATCCGTCTTGGGCGGCTTTGCGTCGCTCACGATCAGTCAACGTAAGGTTCGCGATACCGAAAAGATGCAAAGGTTGGCTCTTCAGAAATACGATGAGATCGTCGCAACTGATTCGCTTGAAGCGACGACGTTGAGCGGCGATTTCACCGACTATGGCGAGGACGCTCTGCAGTGGTCTGCTTCAGTCGAACCCACCGGGGTAGAAAATCTGATGGCGCTGACGGTGACCGTCGAATCGAGAGATAACCCCGATTCAGAGCCGCGCCAGGTGATCTCTGGCACGGTATATCAAAGTCCGGATACAGGTGCGGGCACTCCAACAGGCGCTCCGACCGGGAACGGAGGGGGAGGATGAAGCGAGGCGGTCTGACCCTAATCGAGCTCCTCGTGGCCGCCCTGATTTCCGCGATCATTGTAGGAGCCGTCGGTAGCGCTTACGTCACCGGCATCGGATTTGAGAAGAGTTCAGCCGCCGCTCGGGAAAGGAGCGAAACTCGAACCCTTTTCGAATCTAAATTGCGGACGCTGCTCCAGGGAGCGTACGTGTCTTCCGATGAGCAGGACCTCATGACTTATTTCACGGCTCAGAACTCTGATTCGTCTGGCAGCGTGAGCGGCTCAAACACGCTCACTTTTACGACCACTTCGAACGGGATCAATAATGTGGTGCTCACCTCCGATGACGATTTCGAAACTCAAAACCAGAAATACGGTCCTCAAGGTGGAATCGCCGAAATCTCGCTAAGCACAACGGCGGTTGGCGATCCGGGAACCAAGCAAGGTTTATTCCTTCGCGAGCAACGACCGGCAGATGGGGACGCGACTCAGGGAGGAACGGAATCTCTGCTCAACGCGGATATCGACTCGATCGGATTCGAGTTTTACGACGGGACTGATTGGGTCACCCAATGGGATACCCAAACGCAAGGATCTCGGCGCATTCCAGCCGCGGTGCGCATTACCTATCTGCTCAACGGAGACGATACGAATCACGTGATCGTTGTCGGCCTCCAAAACAGCGATGTCACCGCAGCGAACCCGTACATCGCAGGAGACGCAACACCATGAGGCGACGACACTTACAACGGGGGGGAGTTTTCATCATCACCATCGGTGTCTTGGCGGGATTGGTAGCGATTCTCGCCGCCGCAGCCGCCACTCAAAAGGTGAACTTCGATGCCGTCACGAATCGAATGCAGGAGAGGCGTGCCTACCATGCAGCGCTGTCCGGCGTCCAGCGTGCACTCGCCGAATTTACCGACCAGGATCAGAACCTCACCACGCTCCAAGACAACTGGGCACTCCTCGGGGACGCGAATGGCGCGCAAAATTTCGTGGTTGGCACAGATTCATTTCGTATTCAGGTTGTTGATGCATCATCGTTCATAAATTTGAATACAGCCACTCAAGCCCAGTTGGAAAAGCTTCCGTTGACGAACGAGCAGGTCGATTGCCTGCTCGATTGGCGTGAGTCGAATTTGCAACCTCGGGCGGATGGTGCCAAGGACGAGTATTAC
Source organism: Armatimonadota bacterium (assembly GCA_023392285.1). Lineage (GTDB taxonomy): Bacteria > Armatimonadota > Fimbriimonadia > Fimbriimonadales > Fimbriimonadaceae > JAEVZK01. The sequence continues at coordinate 25,691 of JAEVZK010000120.1, forward strand.
AACCAACTGACAACTCCATATAATGCGAAGCTGAGAGCCCTCGACAGTATCGATGAGTTGCTCTTGGTGAAGGGATTCACCGCCAAGGCAATTTTCGAACCGCAGACGGACGTTGTCAATACCGCAACCGTGTTGCCGGTCAAGGCGAACGGCGAGCAACCTTCCCTGTATGACCTGGTGACGGTCGATTCGACATCCAAGAATGTGAATTCAACCGGCACGGCGCTACGAAACATCACTTCCCTCACGAATCCAAATCAGCTCGTTCAATTGGGAATCCAGCAGCCAGCCGCCACCTTAATTTTTGCGGCTCGCGCCTCCATGACCACATATTCAGCGATGCTTCAGCAAGCGGGAACGGTTGAGAACGCCAAGATTCTGGTTAACAATTTTCAGCCAACCGGGGCAACAACATCCACTGGCAAGATCAACGTAAATACCGCCGGTGAAGCGGTGCTAGATTCTGTCGCAGATTTGCCTCCGGATGTAGCTTCCGCCATCGTTTCGCGGCAAAGTACAGGGTTTACGCAGTTGGGAGATCTCTTTGACATTCCGGGCTTTACCCTTCAAGTGGGTCAGCAGACGATGGACCAGTTCACGACGAACTCTCAATCTTTTCTGGCACGTGTCGTGGGCAAGACGGGGGACACAACAGTATCGGTTGAGGCGGTGATTTCCCTGACCGAAACCGGCCCCAAGCTTCTCAAGTTGTATAAAACGCCGCTCGGCGACATGAGCACTAGGTGGGGATGGGTCGACGTAACCACGTCCGAAACCGTGCTGAAGGAGGCAACCAGTGGCCAGTAAGACGATCCCGACTGTGGTCGTCGAGTGGTCGCCGACTAAAGTTGCCTGGGTGGACAACGGATACCACGTCGCTGATTCTTTGCAGGAGGCTGCAGCGCACCTCGCCGGAAACTATGTGGTCGTTGCGGTTTCTCGCAGAACGGCATTCTTACGGGCATATCGAGTGCCGAATACGTCGAAAGCCGAAGTCGCCCGCATCCTGGATGTGCAAATTGGGCAGCTTGTTCCCATTCAGGCCTCTGATATCTCCTATGACTTCCACCTGACTGACGACCTCGACAGCGAAGGAAGATTGGCCATCGTGGTGGCGATGCGAAGTTCCGATCTGTTATTGCTCCATGAGCAGGCCAAAGCCGCCGGACTTCACATCACGCGCGTTGTGCCCTCTGCCATTGGAGCAGCGTTCCTTGCCCGGAAGCTCGGGCAACCAGATGCTGCCGTCGTGCATCGTACAGCGGAAGGATTGG
>JAEVZK010000032.1 GCA_023392285.1 Armatimonadota bacterium
ACCGAACACCGAACAACCGAACTACCGAACGCCGAACACCGAACACCGAACACCGATCACGACGGTCTACGAATCTGCGATCTCGAATCCGGCCCGGCGAGCATCGAGCGCTGAACGCTTTCCATCCAATGCCGTAACGCATGCCGCAATCGTGATGTCGCCCGAAACGTTGAGCACCGTCCGGCTCATGTCCAATATCCGATCAATCCCGAATGCAAGCCCAATGGCTTCAGCGGGAACCCCAAGGTAAGAATTCAGCACGACCGCGATCATCGGCCACGATCCTGCTGGCACACCCGCAGTGCCTACTCCCGCGACGATCGCCAAACCCATAACCTGCAGCTGCTGAACCAGTGAAAGGTTCACGCCGAACATGGTCGCAAGAAAGATGATCGTGATCCCCTCAAACAGCGCAGTTCCATTCTGATTTGCGGTCGCCCCAATCGTCAGCACGAAGCGACTGACCGTCGGCGGCAAGCCCACCCGTTGCTCCGCGTCCTCGATCGCGACCGGCAGCGTGACATTGCTGGAGCTGGTCGCAAAGGCAGTTGCCATCGTCGATTTAATTTGTCGAAAGAACTCGATGGGATTTCGCTTGGCAATGAATTTGAGCACCAGACTGTAGGTCACGAACTGATGAATCGCGAGCGACACGAGAACGAGCGCCACGTAGCCCGCCATCGTTCCCAAGAGGTCCAGTCCAAGCTTTGAAAAGGCTACGAAAAGTAAACAGAAGACTCCGACCGGAGCGAAAATCATCGCGAACTCGATCATCCTCAAACTCACGGCAAAGATCCCCTCAAAGAACGCCTTCACCGGCGCGGCTTTATCCGAATCGATACTCGCAAGCGCAACTCCAAAGACGAGCGCAAAGAACATGAAGGGGAGCAGTCCACCCTCAAGGGCGCGGTTCATCTCCTTAAAAGGGTTCTGAGGGATAAAACCAAACAGAGGCGGATCGTCCGCCTTCTTCTCCGCCGTCGCCAGCGTCTTTTCTCCTTGCGACACATCGGAATACTGCTGCCGAAGCTGGCTTTTCTGATCGTCCGAAATGTGGTTAGCCGGATTGTAGATGTTGACGGCTGCAAGCCCGATTCCCACCGCCGTTCCACTCAGCAGAACTGTCATCAATAGCGAGAAGAGGCCCACGCGACCCACTCGCTTGATATCTCCAAGCTCCGACACCCCCACAACCAGCGCCGAAAAGAGAAGCGGCACGACCACCATCAAAATGCCGTAAAAGAAGATTTTGCCGACCGGGTCTACATAGGCGGCCGCCATCTCCTTCAGACTCGGATTGTTCGCTCCCACTGCTTGCTGCGCGACAACTCCTGCGACGATCCCAAGCAGGGCCCCCAACAAGATCTTAACGTGCAACGGCATCCTCTTACGCGTAGAAGTCATTCCGCGCATTATATCGCGAGATCGTCACTGTCTGAATTTCAGCGTGGAAAAGCTGAACCGAATTTCCAAGGCTTGGGTATCGCCATCGATTAAGCTTCCGTGCTACAAACTCGCGGTCCATCGCTCGCTATTTCAGATAACGAATTCGGGGGCAAAGCGCGTACTATGAAGAGTATCTGAAGGCAAATTTGCCGGAAGTGAGGTTTGAATATGAAAGCTTTCTCTAAAATCATTGCGCTCGGCACGCTGCTCTGCACCTTCGGTGCCGCTCAGGCTCAAGAAGCAGCCGCAACGGCTCCTGCCCTGTCGGTCGGCTCGACGGCTCCCGCCATGTCGGTAGCTAAATGGATCAAAGGCACCCCTGTCAAGAACTTCGAAAAAGGCAAGGTTTATGTCGTGGAGTTTTGGGCCACATGGTGCGGCCCCTGCAAGCAGAGCATTCCCCACCTGACGGAGCTCGCGAAGAAGTTTGGCAAGAAGGCGACATTCACCGGCGTGAGCGTTTGGGAAGATCCCAAGGCGACTGACAACAGCTACATCGCCAAAGTTGACGCATTCGTCAAAGATTGGGGCCCAAAGATGGACTACAACGTAGCAGCTGATGGCCACGAGGGCACGATGGCGAAAACGTGGATGGCAGCGGCCGGACAGAACGGCATTCCCACTGCTTTCGTCGTCGATCAAAACGGAAAGATCGCCTGGATTGGCCACCCTCTTGCTGGCACATTTGGCGACTCTGACGAAAAGTCACTCGAAACCGTCGTCGAGGAAGTCTACGAGCACAAATTCGATGCCGCCGCCGAAAAGGCCAAGGCCGATGCCCGTATGGCAAAGGAAGAGGAGATGGCCGCCAAGTTCAAGCCATTTCAAACGGCGATGATGGCCAAAAAGTACAAGGATGCCGTGGCAGAACTCGACAAACTCTTCGCGGAAGATGCCACCCTCGAACTGCCTTACGGAATGACCAAGTTCATGGCGATGACAAACTATGACGTTCCGGGTGCCACCGCCTACGCGAAAAAGCTGTCCGAGACGACCTACAAGGATGAGTCGAATGCGCTGAACAGCCTCGCTTGGGGAATGGTCGATCCTGAGACTGATCTTAAAGGCGTGGACTACAAGGTCGCGGTCGAAATTGCCCAACGGGGAGTCGCCACAGCTAAAGACGACATGTCAAAAGCCATGGTCATGGACACACTCGCTCTCGCTCAATGGAAATCCGGAGACAAGACGACCGCGGTGAAGACACAGGAAGAAGCGGTCCGCCTTGCTTCATCTATCAAGGACTTCGATGCTCCAACGCTTGGAGAAATGAAGGATCGTTTGGCTACGTACAAGAAAGGCTAAACGCCTGAACGGATCGGTAGCTCTTGCAAGGGCTACCGATCACTGACTATTGGCCAGGTGAAACACGAACATATCGTCGCTCGCGACTTCCGAATTTTTCTGAAACCAGCTTCTAAGTTCATCGCCAACTCGCTCGTACACGATCCAAAGCGGATTACCGCCGCGACGAAGCCAGTGCGTTCGCGTTCCCTCTTGCTGGACAAGATCGAAGGTGATGCTCACGTCCTTCTCTTCCCATCCGATCATGCCGGGATAGTAATGCTTGATCCGCATGACCAAGCCGCCGTGTTCGGACTCAATGGTCAGATGCTCGTTGAACCAAATCTTATCTTCGCGGATCCAGCGAAACATTCCCATCATCATGCCGCAGTCGGCGGTACTCCAGTGCTCTTCGATTCGCTCTCCACGGACTAGACCACGCCATTCCCCAGCGAGCCAGGCGAGGTGGTGAATGTCCGCATCGATGGGTTTGAGCCCGAATTCCATTAGGAAGCAATTATATCAAGCGGCGATGCGAAATGGATCGGGTGATTCAAGACCAGAGACTGCGGACAGTTCAATCACTCGGCAAATGGCCGCGATATCTTCTACACTCAGTCCTGGGCCGTTGGGCAGTTGCAGCAAACGACTTCGCACACGGTTCGCCTTTGCGAACAGTGGAAGTCCACAATCGTTTTCAAAGGGTTTGCCAGCGCTAATATTTTCCGCAATGAGGTGTGCGAAAACCGCGTCCCGACTGGCACCGAAGGTGCCACGAGAAATTTCGACGACGATCGCTTGATGATTCCACTTGGGTCGTTCGAGCGGTGCGAGCAGCCGAACCCCATCCAAGCCGCTAAGACCCTTCTCGTAAGCACAAAAGCGTTCGATGTTGTCGCTGATAAATCGATCGACGTGTGAGAGATTCGCAAGCGCCATCGCGGAGGCCGCATCCGACATGACGGGAGTTAACCGGTGATCCGTCTTCCCGCGCCACCCAAGGACCCGGAATGCAAGCAGGTCATCGTCGGTAAGGACGAGCGCCCCGTTTTGCGCATGAAGGATTTGGTCTTTCCCAAGTTCCACAGCCCACAACCGAGGCCCATTCGAAACGAGCTTCCGGTTGCCGATCGACTGATGCGCGATTCGACAAAAGGGGGACTCGCATCCGCCCGCTGAGATGCCGAAGTGGCTGATATCGAAGATTTCCGCACCGTTGTTCGGTTCTGCAGCGACGAGGTCGCCGTCGAAGAGGCTCGGCGTCAGGAATTCTGAGTCTGGCATGAGCGAGGAACCCAGGGCGGGAATCGAGACTCTGGAACCAGCACAAGATTGGGCAGCTTCCAGCGCGGCCGCAAGCGAGGAAAATCCGATTGCTTTTCGGACGCCGAAATAGCGAGCCGCTTCGCGCTCGAATTGATCTAAGATCACGCCCTGCTGCGGATGAAGAAACATCTCTTCCGCGAGCTTCGCAAACAGGGAACTATCGCCCACGTGAGGCGCGAACAAGGGCACCTTCAGCTCAAAAGCTGGTGGACCACCGCCGTGGATCGCGAGATCCGCAGCTCTCTGTTTGAGAATCGCCAATCGAAAACTTCCTATAGGTATCTTCGGCAGCGATCCGCAAGAACTAAACGACTAATTGCGAGGCGAGGCGATTTTCAGCAGAATATCGGGCTTGGCGGTCCTCTTCAAGTGTGGGTAGATCGCTCCGCCACGACACTTCAGTTCCACTTGCCGTACCTCGCCACTGGTGTTCACCAACAGTTTCAGCACCCCAGTTGATTTGGCAAGTTGCGAGTGAAAGTCTTCTGGCGAAAACGGTTGACCGTTGATTTGCGTCAGGCGATCTCCTATATTTAGCCCGGCCACATACGCATTGCCCTTGAGGTCCAGGTCGACGACTTCCCCGTCCGCGGAGACCGACATTCCGCATCGAGCGAAAGCATAGGAGCCGATGACCCAGCCGTTGCGAAACCAGTTTTGATCCGAGCTAAAGGCCACCTCGTACCCAGCCATTTCGATTCCGAGTTTCGGAGCACGCGGCGTAACGTCGTACAACCGTTTTTCGAAGAACGTCCGCCAGTCGTAAGGGTAGATATGGTTCAGCGTGCCGTAAACCTCTTCGGCGGAGTACGGCTTTACAACTGGGAGCGAGGTCGATCCCGTCGCAAAGGCTCGACAAAAGTCGTCCAGGCTGCGTTCACCCTTGGTCCCGGATCGAATCAAACAGTCTGCCTCCAGCCAAACGAGCATGCCCTCAAAATAGAAGTCCGGCCTCCGTATCGAGCGGGTCCACTTATCCGGTGTATGGTAGGTCAGTTGTGCGGCAACTGCGCTGTCTGCGACCGAGCGCCACTTCCGAGCAGGCTCCGTATCAAGCATCAGGTAATAGCCTGCAAGCACGTCTCCGAGCTGATCTTTGGTGATCAACCCGCATCGCGCTGCCATGACAAACCCGTAGTATTGGGTCAAACCCTCGTAAACCCAGAGCAATTCGCCCTTCATAGGTTGGAGGAAGTCCGGGGTGGCAAGGCCCGCTGGCCGCCGAAACTTACCGTTCCAAGAGTGGAAGAACTCATGCGTAAAGAGATAGCCAAACCCAACTGGATCGTCCTGAAAATCCTGGAGCCCAGTGCCGTCTTCGCTGCTCTCGTGATGTTCCAGCCCATCCCAGCCACCAAAGTTGCTTCTCGTGGATAGAAAGTCGTAATGCCGGAAGTGCTTGCTTCCGAACAAGGCCGCGAATTGAGCGGGAATGTGCTTGAGCGCTCCAACTGTCGCTTCCGGTAGGAGCGAATCATTGTCCGCGAAGACGTTATAACGCACCGGGGCACCCTCGATCTCGCCGAGTTTAATTCTCTGGAGGTACTGCCCGGCAAGCAACGGCGAATCTAAGAGGTCGCGGAATGAAACTGTCTTGAAATCCACCCGGCCGCCTGAAGAGGTCTTCTCTTCCAGTGCGCCGCTCCACTTCCAGCCCGTTGGAAATGTGACGCTGGGTTGCACGAAAATTTTCTGCGACGGGCCAACTGGGCTCATTGCCAGGTCGGTGAATTTCAGTCGAGCGAAACTCGGCGCGAAATTGTTTCCGGGTGTGCTCAGCCAATCGAATGAGATATTGAGGAGTGAACTGCCCTTTGGAATCGAAACCCAGAAGGTGTACATGTCCACCGGGTCTCGACGCCAAGTGAGTTCCTTTCCCGCCGCTGTAAAGTGCAGGGACGTCACCGATTCGATCGTGCCGGACGCGCTGTGTTGGCCAGGTATCCACTTCGGGTAATAGATGGCGATCCGCCCCGGCTGAACCGGCACTTGTTCGCGTACGTGAATCACACCACGCGTCGATTCACGAGCATCTACCGATAACTTGAGAACCGGATCGACTTGGGCCAAGAGGAGCAGAACGAGCACCCAATATTTATAACCGGATGCTCTCTCAATCGCAATAGAAACCTAGGGCTCGATTTGTGATACTCGGACGGAATTCAAGTATTCCTTGCCTCCGACGGTGATCGAGATGCGGAAATCGCCCGGAGAAGGTCGGCCAAGTACACGTCCGTTCCACCTCACGACGTTCAATCCAGCTTTCCCGGAGCCAGACAGCTCCTGGACTCGCTCCCCGTCCGGAGAACTGATCATCACCTTCACTCCGCCTTTCACTTCGTTTTTCAAGAAGTACTGGATGAGGGTCCCCGGTTGCGTGTTGCTCGCTTGAAAGACTTGATCGCCGTCCCAAGGCGTCCCCGTCATTAAGCCAAACAAATACACATTCTGAGGCTTCGCCAGCACGACGTCCTTATCCAGGTTGTCAGCGGTGAGCGCCTCCAGACCGTTGATGTCCATGGTCCAAATGGAGCGGCCATGCGTGCCGATCACCAGGTCGCCCTCTCTTGGCTGAATCACAAGATCGTGAACCGCGACCGTCGGGAATGTCGCCGGCATGCGTGTCCAGTGCTGCCCACGGTCGAGTGAAACGCGCAAGCTTTTTTCGGAGCCGAGGAAAAGAAGGTCTTGGTTCTTCTCGCCCTCCAAGATCACATAGATCGAATCTTCGTCAGGAAGGTCAGAATTGAGCTTCTTCCATGTTTTGCCGAAGTCCTCGCTCACGTAAGCGTAAGGCTTAAAATCGTTGGAGCGGTGACCATCGAATGTCGCATAAACCCGGCCCTCGACGAATTTGGATGCGAGGACGCGGGAACACCACGTATTCGCTGGCAAGTCCGGAATATTCGCGGTGATATTGTCCCACTTCGCCCCATCATCCTGAGTGACCCAAACGAGGCCGTCATCTGTGCCCACATAAATCAGTCCCTGCTTCTTGCGTGATTCGCTCATCGAAATAATCGTGCAGTGCTGCTCAGCGCCCGTTGTTTCGTGCGGCATCAGCTTTGCCGGGTTGTTTGTGGTGAGGTCAGGACTGATGACTCGCCAGTTCGATCCTCGGTCGACACTCTTGAGTACCTTGTTCGCTCCGTAATAGAGCGTGGAGCTGTTCCATGGACTGAGGATGAACGGCGTGCTCCAATTCATCCGGAGGCCCTGCTCGCGAGGGCGAATGAATCGCTGTCCACCTTCCTTAAGGTCGTATCTGACGAGCGCTCCTCCCTGAGATTCGGAGTAAAACCACCGCCAATCCTCTGGGTCGGACGCTACGTGGAAGCCGTCACCTCCGCCGAGGCCAACCGAGTCGTACCAGGAGACCACACCCTTGCTCGTCTGAGTGGGGTTGCCCCAAGACCCGTTATCCTGCAATCCGCCATACACCCAGTACGGCGTCCGCATATCATAGCAAACGGCGTAAAACTGGCCGATCGGCATGTTCTCCAAGTGCTCCCACTTGACGCCACGATCTCGCGACTGATACACGCCGCCGTCACAGCCAATCAGGATGTGATTTGAATCCGCAGGATTGATCCACATCGCGTGAATGTCGGCGTGGATATTTGCCGGCATCGTTCGGAAAGTCTTTCCGCCATCTTCACTTGCGTGCAGATTCACCGCATTGATATAAAGCCGCTTCTCATCATTCGGATCGATCTGAGGGCGGCTGAAGTAGAACGGACGCGGATTGAGAGAATTGATACGTGCCCAAGATTCGCCTCCATCCTTGCTCATGTAGGTTCCGCCGCGGTTCATCGTGTCCGTTTGCCCCATCTTTGGCTCGTCGCTTGGTGGCACGTACTCGACTGTCGCCATGACGATCTTCGGATCGCGGGCGTAATAGCTGATTCCGATTCTGCCGATCGACGCGACGTCAGACAGCGCAGCCACGAGTTGCGCATGGGACATCTTCTCCTGATCTTTGATCTTGTATCGGTCCGCTTGCTTGTGGAGGTCCTCGTCGGACATGGCGTCCAGATTCCCTGGAATTCCCTGCGGAAGCCCTTTCGTCAACTTCTTCCATGATCGACCGCCGTTGGAGGTCTTGTAGAGTCCGGAACCGGGACCTCCGCTCACAAAATCCCAGGCCTTGCGTTCTCTGGGCCACATCGCACAAAGCAGTTCGTTTGGGTTCTGAGGATTCATCTGCAGATCGGCTACGCCAGTATGCTCATCCACCTTCAAAATGAGGTTCCAGTGCTGGCCTCCATCGGTGGTCTTATAAAGTCCTCGCTCAGGATTGGATCCCCACAGCCGACCTTGCGCCCCTACGTAAACCGTGTCCTTGTTCTTCGGATCGATGATGATCCGAGAGATGTGCATGGTCTCACCGAGGCCCATGTTCTTCCAGGTCTTGCCACCATCGGTTGAGTGATAAACGCCGTCGCCCCACGCCACCGAGTTTCGACTCGTCCCTTCGCCACTGCCGACCCACACATCATTCGGATCGCTTTGATTGACCGCACAAGCGCCCAAGCTGACCGAGTTCTCATGATCAAAAGTCGGCGTCATGGTGATGCCGCCATTTTCAGTTTTCCAAAGTCCTCCGCTCGCCGATGCGACGTAGAAGATCCGGGGTTCCTTGTTATAGACCGCAAGATCGACAATGCGCCCACCCATGTTCGTCGGCCCAATTGAGCGGGGCTGCAGGTTAGCTAGACAGGATTGCCAAAGGTCGGACGTCGGAGCCGTCTGCGCCAAAAGACATGACGGCAGCAATAAAAAGGCGAGGATGGACGATCTTCTCATATTGAACTACTAGCAACCATACCGGTCGGCGAATGCTTTCATATTTCTTTCACCTTGTCCCAACCGTCAGCCTTAACGGAAGCTAAGCTCTTAGCACAAGATGATTCGTTACGAACTGCTTTCGACCTGTCCCCACACTGGTGCAAGACGCGGCCGACTTCACACCCCCCACGGGGTCGTCGAAACACCTGTCTTCATGCCCGTAGGCACGCAAGCTACCGTAAAGACGGTCGGAAGCGAGGATTTGGAAGCGCTTGGCTTTGCCTTAGTGCTCAGCAATACGTATCACCTCTCCCTTCGCCCAACCAGTGAATTGATCCAACGCTTCGGAGGCCTGCATCAGTTCATGAGCTGGCCAGGTGCCATCCTGACCGATTCCGGGGGATATCAGGTGATGTCGCTCTCAAAGACTCGCAAACTCGATGACAGCGGCGTTCGGTTCAAGTCTCATCTCGATGGAAGCGAACACTTCATCTCACCGGAGCGTTCCATCCAAATTCAGCATCAGCTTGGAGTCGACATCAGCATGGCTCTGGACGTCTGTCCGCCATACCCGTGCTCTCGAGAGGAAGCCGCAGAGGCCATGCGTCGGACGCATTTGTGGGCCCCGCGAAACCTAGCTGCCAGGGCCGAAGGTCAAGCTGTGTTCGGCATCGTTCAAGGCGGTGTCTACGAAGACCTGCGCCGTGAATCAGTGGATGAGATCACCAGCCTTCCCTTTGATGGTTTCGCCGTCGGAGGTGTAAGCGTCGGCGAGCCGACCGAAATGCAGTATCCCGTCGTAGCCCTCACCGCCCCACTCCTCCCGGCCGATAAGGCTCGATACCTCATGGGCGTTGGCCACCCCAAAGACATCCTGCATGCGGTTGCCTGTGGAATCGATATGTTTGACTGCGTGCTTCCCACCCGAATGGCGCGCCACCATACCCTTTACACACTAGGCGGAAGGGTCAATATCGTCAATCAAAAGTGGGCGGAGCATCACGGACCAGTGGACCCAGCAAGCGTGTTTCCGCAAACAGAGCGGTACTCGGCGGCATACCTGCGCCACCTAATGAAGGCCTCGGAGCCGCTTGGCGCGAGGATTTGCACCTTGCACAATCTCGCCTTTTACTCTCGCCTGATGAGAGAAATACGAGAGGCAATCACGTCCGGCCAATGGCCAGCCTTGATGGAGCGCTACGCGCAAGCCTAGAAGCTAGTCGGTCTTGACGAGCGTGCCGGTAAAGTTGTCCGCGTTGGCGCGGATCTTGTATTCGCGACTCTGGGTGAGCGAGGGAAACGGTCCCCGGATCACAAAATCCCCTTGATCAGGGACGCTGCCAGAGATTGTGAATCCGCCGTTCGTGCTGGTGACGCTTCCCACAACCACGTAGGTGCCTGGCGCGAAATTGAAACCTGTTCCGGTGGTTTCGGTTCCGTTCACCACAAAGGTCCCCGCGATGATTCCCTCTGCATCCGTCGTGAAGTGCAGCGTTCCCGTCTTTCCACGGTCGACGCTACCGGATCCGTCGTAGGTGCCCACGTAGTTCCCGACATTGAAGCCGCCTCCTCCGCAACCGAGAAGACAAAACACTGACATGCAGGCGAAGAGGATGACGGAGGTGAGCTTCATAGTAATGACCGTTCGAAGGATACCGACTTTTCAAGACCGGTAAAGTTACGATCAAATCTATCGATCAGATTCCTGATAGCGCTTTTCTTGCACGGTTCTTCGCTTCCAAGTCAAAGCGGCTCAGGCGTCGAGACGCTCTCACGCAACGAACCGCTCCTGCCCGATCCCCTCTGGCATAGAGATCGATTCCCAGCCGAGCCATTACCACGGCACCCTTTCTCGCTGATCGGGCAGCCGCCAAAATTTTACGCGCTTTGCGCACTCCACTTCCGGTGGAGTGCTCTGCCTGATCGACTTCTGCCTTTAACCTGAAGATAGAAAAAACTCCAATTCGACTCTGAATTGCGTTTGCTGACAATGAACCTAACTCCTTTAGTTGATGCCCTGCCCACCCCCGGAATTCTCAACCCCGAGGCGTTCCTTGCATATCACGACGTGCGGACCAGCCCAATTGGACCACAACATGGAAACTGGACGCGATTCAAACCGACTTTCCCAAAGCTCCAATCGTTCCAATCGATCCAATTTAATTGGACTTTCCGGTGGCCGAAGCGACAAAAGGCGAAGCTTGTCGCTGGCAGACGATCGCCAGCTTTCGAATATCTTCCGACAGCTGGTTAAGATAAGCCTTCGCCCTCAAAGTCGAAAGGCGGTGCCAATCGTCTTCACGCCCCCGCTCGATCAGCTCCAAATCCACCTTGCGAAGATATTTCCGAATGGTGTCGCTCAGCGTGTACAGCTTAGATGCCTTGTCTTCAGAAGCATCCGAAGATAACCAGATGGCTTTGGCATGAAGCTCGAAGAAATCGATTGGATTCGTGGCTGCCCCCGATTTCTTTTGTGTGACCGGTGCGCTTTCGCGCCCTGACGTGTTCATTTCGTTCCCCCCTTTTACTAAAGTGATTGGAAGGGCTTGACGTTGCCGTCGTCGCTCCCGTTGCGTCTACGAGGTTAGCTGTCGGGTTCGGGCCGTGAGTACCCTACGCATTTGTGCGATACACCCCAAGAGTGGTTCCCCCGCTTCAGGCAGTCTGCCTGAATTAGACTTGAGTTGAGTATACCGTCAACTCGCGCGAGTCGGCGCATAATAGGCCTTGCGCCATGTGGATCATGTACGATCTCGTTGCAAAACTGCTGAATTACGTCGGTCCCGCTTATGCGGCCGTTATCGGCGTGTTGGTTCTTGGCTCCGCAATAGCGGGAGTCGTTCGGGCAAGCAACCAAAAACGTCGAGAGGTAATCGCCTCAGGCTTTGCCCGCAAGCAGGAGTATCAGGTCCTATCGCCGATTCAGAAGTTGCGATCTATCTTCGGCGTGGTCGATCTTAGCAATGAGTCGGATCTTCGAACCTTCCTGTTTGGTGCTGCCGATTTCAAGATGATCGCCGAGCAGATCGCGTACCTGCTCACAAGAAGCTCCTATTACACCGTCGAAAACATATTGGTCAAACAGGTCAAAGGGACCGACTACTGCATCTGTGATTTCACTTCCATCACGTACGGCAACGACTCCAAATTTCTAAACCAAATCGGGGTTGTCTTCGCCCGACTGCCAGTTCAGTTTCCCCGCGTTCAACTGGCTCCGGCGAATCTTCCGCTTCGCTTGGAAAGTCACTTCCATGAGCGGATTGAATTTGAGTCGCACGAATTCAACCAGCACTACATAGTCGACTGCAGCGACCGCAAGATGGCCTTTCAACTCCTCAATCCGCGCGTCCTCGTCTTGCTTAATCGCTTTCCTCTTCGGCGACGCCTCTTCTTTGGGCAATTTCTCTTGACGTGGAAGGACGACTTCTACGACTATCTGGAGGCCTTGCGAGTCGTGGAGGAGACCGAAGAAATCCTTGCTGCAGTTGATGGCTATCTGATGAAAGACCTTCGTTGCGATCCGGATTGGAAATCACTTGGAGACGCAACCTCATGATTTTGGCTGGCTCATCGGCCATTTTCCTGCTCGTTTTTCTCTTCTGGGCAGCGATCACTCTCAACCGCTTTACCAGGCTGGATAAACGGCTCATGGAGAGTTGGTCAGACGTCGATGTGTGCCTGCAGCGTCGTTACGACCTCATCCCCAATCTGGTGGATACAGTCAAAGGACTGAGCGCCTATGAGCAGAAGATTCTCCAAAATCTAGCCGAACTTCGAAGCGAAGCTGCTGCGATTTCTGGAAATGTGGGAGAGAAGGGTCGGGTGGAGGCAGATATTTCGATCCAGCTCGTACCCTTTCTCGCCAGGATCGAGAACTATCCAGCGCTGCGCGCAAGCGACGCGTTTGCTCAGCTTCAGCAGGAGCTTTGCGATACTGAAGATCGAATAGCCGCCGCCCGGCGGCTATACAATGCCAACGTTCGCGACTACAACAGCGCGATTCATAGCTTTCCAGCTTCACTGCTCAAAGGTTCTCGCCTCGAAGCAGAGTATTTCGAAGCCGTGGAGACAGCGAAAAACCCTTTCCCGATCGATATCAGAGCAACGTCTTAGCGTGTTCGATTCGCATCAGCATGCGCTTCGACCCAAGTACGCTCATCAACTCAAATAGCCCCGGCCCGAAGGTTTTGCCGGTGAGGGCAACCCGCGTTGGGTGAACAACCGGACCAATCTTCTCAAACCCCTTCCTCTCCGCAAAACCGCGAATGATCTTCTCGCAGTTCTCAACCGAGATTTCGCTGCTGCCGAACGCCAGAATTTCCTGTTGCAGGTAATTCAGCAACTCCGGCACATGCTCCTGCGTCAGCCACTTCGCTCTCGCCCTTTCATCCATCGGAGGCAAGTCTTGGAAGAAAAAGGCACAGGCTTCCCCGAAGTCGCCGAGCGTCGTCACCCGCTCCTGTTCCAGCTTCACCGCCTCCAGCACATAATCGGGGTCTTCGTGTAACGCGCAGGCAAGAAGTGACAGAGATCGGTGAACGACATCTGGATCAGCAGCCGAAAGTTGGCTCGCCTCCGGATCTTCGCTCAGAGTTCGCCAGAATTGGAGCGTCTCCGGTCGCTCGACGTAGTCGCGAAGCTCGCTTAAGAGTTGATCCGGCTTCATCGCGCGGATGAATTGGCCGTTAAACCATTTGAGTTTGTCGAAATCCCAAACACCCGACGAGGGCTGTAATCCGGCAATGTCGAAGTGATCGATGAGCTCTTGTCGGCTCATAAGTTCCAAGTCTCCACCCGGTGCCCATCCGATGAGCGCCACAAAATTGTTGAGTGCATCGGGCAAATAGCCGAGCGCCCGATAGTCCAGAACGCTCGTGGCGCCCTCACGCTTCGATAACTTCTTGCCGTTCTTCCCCTTAATCACAGCGCAATGTACGAAGATCGGCCGATCCCAACCGAATGCATCGAAAAGGGCGGCATGCTTCGGTGCGGAAGCGATCCACTCCTCACCACGAATGATATGGGTCGTCCCCATCAGGTGGTCGTCGACCATGGCCGCGAAATGGTATGTCGGCATCCCGTCGGCCTTGATCAGGACGGGATCGTCGACCGTGTTCGAGTCCCATTCGATGCGCCCGCGAATGGCATCTTGGATCACGATCGTCGTGTCTCTTGGGATGCGCTGGCGGATCACAAAAGGCTTTCCAGCCGCTTCCGCTTCGGCCACCTGTTCGGGTGAAGCATCTCGCCAGTTGCCGCCGAAATAGCCGGTCGCTTGCCGATTGATCTTCTGGAACTCTCGCATCTCCTCCAGTTCCTCAGGCGTTTCGAACGCTTTGTAAGCCTTGCCCTCTCTCAGCAATATCTCGATCTTCTCAGCGTAAATCCGCTCTTCTTTCCGTTCGCTTTGCCGGTATGGAGCATGTGGGCCACCTACATGCGGGCCCTCATCAAAGCCAATTCCGGCCCACTTGAGAGCCTCGATAAACTCAACCTCAGCTTCATGCGAGTATCGGGTTCGATCTGTGTCCTCGATGCGAAGCATCACAACTCCGCCGTGATTCCGGGCGAAGAGGAATGCATAAAGCGCGGTGCGCAGCGCCCCGACGTGGAGCCTTCCCGTAGGACTTGGCGCAAAGCGCGTTCGAACTAACATGATGGGGAGTTTACTTGGGCTTACAGTCAGCTGTAGCCTCGGCGACACGCCGAGCAACCCCGCAACGTGTCGTTGCGACTACAGGCGCCGCGCGCCCAGAGTTTGGTGAGCGGTCGGGAGAAAGTCCCTGACGGTTGCCCAGTTTCTGTACAATCAAGTTTAAGCGTGGCGGACTGGTACTACATTGGACATTATGGGCAGCTCGGTCCGCTAACGGTCGAGCAGATGGAAGATCTCATCACCGGAGGCGTGATCGGCCGAGACACCTACGTTTGGAAAGCCGGAATGGGCGATTGGATCACGGCAGACCGAGCAACCGAGCTCGTTTCAGCGTTTTCCCTACTTTCCCCGATCCACGTACCCCCTCCACCACCTTCGCCGATCTATTCAAACATCGAGCCTCCCGTCCCTCGCACCGTAAGCGGCGACTTCTACTTGTCCTCGCCCGATCCCAACCTTCCGATGGGCTACGGCATCGTTCGCAGCGATCGAAGCAGAGCGCTTGCCGGTGTGCTCCAGTTCTTCCCGGGCGTCGGCAGAATGTATCTCGGCTACTGGGCGCACGGCGTGCTTCAGTTGATCTTTGCCATGTGTGGGGTAGGGTTTCTTTGGTCTTGGATCGATGGCTTGATCATCCTCGCCGGCGGGGTAAAGCTCGATGGCTACGGACGTCGCTTGCCAGGATAAGTGCGGGACTTCGGTGACGAATGTCGAATTCAGTCGTCTTACCCTTGAAAGACAAACATGAAAGTTATTGTTTCACTCCTTCTCCTCGTCGGCCTTTGCGCCGCCACCTTCGCCCAAGGCTATAAGCCAGCGCCAGGCGAAACTGCGATCAAGGTCGCAGTGGAAGGAAAGGGAGACTTCTACATCAAGCTCTATACGAAGGAAGCCCCGAAAGCCTGCGCCCACATCCTCAAACTGGTCGATCAGAACTTTTACAGCGGTCAGCGATTCTTTCGAGTCACTCGCGCCCCCCGTCCCTACATCGCGCAAGCTGGCGATCCAGCAAGTAAGCAGGGGATCGATTCACCGAACATTGGATCCGGTGGCACGGGTGCCCGCATTCCATACGAGGATTCGGGCCACTCGAACGAAAAATATGCGGTTGGATTGGCCGCCCTGCTCAGCAAAGACCGAGATTCTGGAGATTCCCAGTTTTATATCGTCCTCGGGGACGGTAACAAATTCTTGGATGGCAGCTACACCGTTTTTGGCAAGGTTGTAGCCGGGACCGATGTCGTTGATCATCTCGAACGGGGCGATCGGATCACTTCCATTTCACGCGCCTAGGCCGGAACGCCTGTTTTAAGCAGAATTTTTGCGAAACCCCTAATTATTGCGACATGGATCGCAATAATTAAGTCTATAATAGAGAACGTCGGGGTGAAATTTGCAGAAGGGAGAGCCTGCGAATTCGCCCCGCACTTTCCGCCGAGCGGCTCCGCCCGCAGGCGCGAGGTGTTTCGTATGAGTGGTGAAAGGAAATTTAAGATCAAATCCGCTATTATGGGCGGCGGCTTCGCTCTTAGAGAAGGCGAAGTCGTGACAGAAGATCAACTGAACGGATATGTCGAATGGCTAACCCGAAACGATGGCATCGAGGAAATCACTGATCGTCAAGAGATTCCAAGACGTCCGCATCCACAAGCGTACACAGCGTAGGGATCTCTTCGGATGATCGCTCGCTGACAACTTGAAGGATAGAAACCCAGTTCTGCCATAATTTAGAGGTCGTCAAGGAGCGCTGCAATGCCATGGGCACCAGGCTTGACGATTTTGAATGACCAACGGCGCTCGTGAGCAATCTGCTCGCGAGTGCTTTTTTGCGGCACCTAGGAGCAGTGGAGACACTAGATGAACACCGCAAGCAATCCAATAAAAACAGATTTTGAAGTCGCCGACCTCAACCTCGCCGGTTGGGGCCGCAAAGAGATGGCGATCGCCGAAACCGAAATGCCCGGGCTCATGGCCATCAGGGACGAATTCGCCTCAAGCCAACCTCTGAAAGGTGCCCGCATCGCTGGCTCGCTTCACATGACGATTCAAACGGCCGTCCTGATCGAGACCTTGAAGGCTCTTGGCGCCGACGTGCGATGGGCCTCCTGCAATATCTTTTCCACGCAGGATCATGCGGCTGCCGCAATTGCGGAAACCGGCACCCCCGTATTCGCTTTCAAGGGCGAGTCACTTGATGAATATTGGGAATTCACCCATCGAATTTTCGATTGGGCGGACGGCGGCACCCCGAACATGATTTTGGATGATGGCGGTGATGCCACCCTGCTCGTGCTGCTCGGCAGCCAAGCCCAAGACGACCCCGCGATCCTCGATAACCCTACAAGCGAGGAGGAGACGGCTCTGTTCGCCTCAATAAAGAAGCGCATCGAAAACGGCACTGCCAAATACAAAGAAATCAAGAACAACATCAAGGGTGTCAGCGAGGAGACCACCACGGGCGTCCATCGCCTCTACAGTCTCCAAAAGGAAGGCAAGCTTCCATTTCCCGCTTTTAACGTGAACGATAGCGTGACGAAGTCGAAGTTCGACAATCTGTACGGCTGCCGCGAATCCTTGGTGGACGGGATCAAGCGTGCGACCGACGTGATGATCGCGGGCAAGATCGCGCTCGTCTGTGGATACGGCGATGTGGGGAAAGGCTCCGCCCAGGCCCTTCGTGCCCTGTCGGCGCAAGTGTGGGTGACCGAGGTCGATCCGATCTGCGCCCTCCAGGCGGCGATGGAAGGATTCAGGGTCGTTACGATGGATCACGCTGCGGACAAAGCCGACATCTTTGTGACCTGCACTGGCAATTATCATGTCATCACCCACGAGCACATGCTGCGGATGAAAAACAACGCGATTGTCTGCAACATTGGCCACTTCGACAATGAGATCGATGTTGCCTCACTCGAGAAATACAGCTGGGAAGAGATTAAACCTCAGGTTGATCACATCACCCTTCCGAGCGGAAACAAAATCATACTCTTGGCCAAAGGGCGCCTAGTGAATCTCGGCTGCGCGACCGGCCATCCCTCTTACGTGATGTCCTCCAGCTTCGCTAATCAGGTCATGGCTCAGATCGAGCTCTGGACGAAGCAGGGCGAATACGGACCGGGAGTTTACGTCCTCCCGAAAATTTTGGATGAGAAGGTCGCTCGCCTCCAATTGCAAAAGCTTGATGCTCAGCTAACGGAGCTAAGTGACAAGCAGGCCAGCTACATCGGTGTTCCCGTCGAGGGTCCATATAAGTCCGAGTGGTATCGCTATTGAACCGCGTTGCAGCTCGGCGACATGCCGAGCTTCCGGCGCAACGTGTGGTTTGCGACTACAGGCTAAGAAATAACCGCATCGAGCGGAGGCAAATCAGCCTCCGCTTCCTTCTGTGACCCCTTAACACGGCGAGCAGCGGCTAGACTGACTCCAATCAAAATCAGCCAGGCCGGACCGGCGAGATAAAGCCCTGTGGTCCAACCCGGCGGGACGTAATCAAACTCGACTTGGTGCTCGCCCGCCGACAGTTCGATCTCCATCCAAATCGTTCCCTTAACCGACACAGCTCGCCCATCCACTTTCGCCGTCCAACCGGGCATGTGGCGATCTCGTAACACCAGCGTGCCGGGACCAGTAGCCTCAATCTTCACCTGTTGTGGATTCTCGGAGACAATCTTGGCGGTCCCTGAGTCCACCGACACCCGTCCAGGGCCGTCAACGGCTTGAATTCCATTCCGGCTGTAAATCGAAGTCACACCTGCATTCGCCAGGGCTGCGCTCTCCGCGCTCGGCTTGATGAACATCATATTGCCATTTGCAGGAGGCGCTGAGTCCTGGCCATTGATCGAGTCCAGCAGCGCCTTTGTGTCTCGGTCGAGGAGAGAATCATAACCACCCAACTCGTGCAATCCAGCCAAGTACGCGGTGTTGGGGGGCAGAATGGCTGGAGCCGCCGCGATAATTCCCCAACCGGCGTTCACGACAGCTACGCGCTCGAAAGTCTGAGGGCGCTCGACGGGTATTGCTTTTCCATAAGTCAGCAACGGCGAGTTCATGAAGCCGCCGATGGCTAGCCCAGCCACAGCTGCCCCATGGGCGAACTCTCGCTTGTGGCTAAGGAGCAAGGCTAAGCCCACTGCACTTAGGGCCCCCCCCACGGTAACAGAGATTAGAGCCGGCAAACTCGCGATGCCCTTCATCGCCGCACCCAATTGCTCAAGTCCAGGCTGCCACTGAGGTGCTAGCGCAGGCAGAGCCAAGGTAAAGACGAGAACAGTCAGAGCCGCCGCTCCTACTTTAACCTTCCAGGCCTTGCCATCAAAATTTCTGGAAGAACCCAACCCGGCCAGAACGCAGACGGCAAGGACGAACAATACGACGATCCGCCCCGGCGATCCCGTTGAGGACCAACCGGGAACCAAGTAATACAGGGGCAGATTGAGAACAGTGCCCAAAGCAATCAGAAGGGCAAAGAGCCCCAAGGCCCCAATCGCCTGAACTGCCTTCTCTTTCCAATCAACCATAAACAGCAGTAGCAGGAGAAAAGGGCCGACAGTGACCGCGGCTTCGGCGAGATTCGCGCCCTGCTTCGCGTACATCGGCCAGTAATGTGACACGACGTCCCCATTCTCCGTTGTCTCGCCGCTCCGGGGATCGCCGAGCCCATTTGGAACTGCCAAGTTCGCAAGTTCGAACGGTCGGATCGCGCCAGCAACGTAGGCCTGATAGCCTTCTGAAGTAGGTGTGTTCTTCCGATGCGAGGTTTGGCTGTAGTTCAGAACTGGAAGGAGTTGCGGCGCAGCCAGACAAAGTCCAACGAGCAGCGCCAGGAAGGCACTGAGCATGCGAAGCGGTCGCCTTCTTTGCAAGCTGAACACAATTGCCAGGAACACCGCTGCCATGAAGCCGTAAGCCACAAACTGCAGGTGCCCGGCCAACACCATCATGGCCGCGGAGAACGCGCTCATCGGAAAACTGAGTCGGCTCTTTGAGCCCTCGCACGTCCAAAGGACTCCTAGGAGGAGCCAGGGAATCCAAGCTACCGTCGAGATTACGCTCGCCAGAGGAGCCCACAGCAGCATAAAACTGGACAAGCCAAACCCATACCCGGCGATGAGACTTCCCACCTGACTCCCTCCCAGCCGCCTCGTCAGCAGATAAACCCCCAAGGCTGCCCAGTACAGGTGGAATGCGCAAAGGATCAAGATTGCCGGAGCAGTCGGAACGTGGAGAAGGCCAAGTAGGATGTGAGGCGGATAAAACCCTCCGGATTGCGAGTTTGCAAGGAGTGGAGTTCCCGCGAGTTCGTAATGGTTCCAAAAGGGAAGGTGCCCGCTGGCGTAGCTCCGAAGCACCATGTCTCGCCAGGGATAGAATTGCAGCACCCCGTCAGCTTGAAGAACATCCCAGGGCTGCGTCGGCTTGGGTCCATTCCATGGCTGCATCTGCCGAATCTGATTGAAGGGTCCAGGTATTTCGCCGCCCACCACACATGGCAGAAGCGCCACGATCGGAACGAGGAGGAGCAGCAATAAGATCTGATATCGCTTCAAGCTGCTAGTCTTCTCCATATGCTTATCCAATAAGGCCGAGAACGGCAGCTGTGCTCGGTTGCCGAGACTTCAAATATTGCTCGACGAGCCGAATCGGGTACAGCAGACGATCGTAGCGCGGATCGGGCAAGCTGAGCGGAGCTCGTTCGTGGAGAATCCACCCCGCTATTTCGTCCACCCGACCCAGGTGTTCGTCACCAGCGGGGATTTCGATTCTTACGATCCCAAACAACGGATTCACGCCTTCACCGTCATGCAGCCGCAGATAAAACGAAAAGACCGACTCTCCTTGGAGCGCATCGGCCGCGCGGACAAACACTGAGGATCGTTGGCCCGTCTTCATCTGCAGGATCATCTCCGTGCGCTTGGCAGACTTGAAGTATTGCTTCCGATGACTCTTGACCAACCCAACAACGAAGGCCTGTTCCCCTTGAAGTCGAAGAGCCTTCCCAATCCCTCCGTCGATCAGGAGTTTGCCAGAACCAAATTTCTGAGCGAGCGCCTGCTCCAACGAATCTCGCCGATCAGAGATCGCTTTCAACACCAGTTCCTCGTATCCTCCGGGTTGCGTTTCGCCCACTTTGATCGTCACGACAGGAAGCTTTGTCCGGAGGGCTTGGCACAATTCAGGATCATCGGGAACGTACGCCTCGAGACTTCCAAGATAAGTGTCGTCAGTCGGAGGAAGAAGATCGCGCTCGATTCTCTCCGAAATCGCCGCTGAGGTGTGCGCCAAGTAGATGGGAGACAGCGCCCGATAGAATGCCTGCCAAGATCGCTGCGCCCCATCGAGGAAATGGCTAAATTCCGAGTGGTCGAGCGAGGGCACATCCTTGACCTGGAAGTCGCTGCCTTCGACCACTGCCGCATCGATGCTCGTCGCCTCAAAGCTGGTCGATGAAAGCCGATCTTCCCGCTCCGTGGGTTGAACGAAACGAACGCCGCCGAGCGGTTGCAGCAGTTCCCGGAGCGTCGGCATCGTAAACACAAGTTTACTGCCGACCACGCCAGAGAATGGCAGTGACCGGAACTCGCTGAGATCTGAGGTAGTCCAACGCCTAAATTGCGTTCTGTAGATCGAGCGATTGAC